>JAJYIW010000032.1 GCA_021789855.1 Chloroflexota bacterium
GAAATCCTCGGGGGTTTTAAGGAGGTATTCGGAGTTGTAACAGGAAATCCCCCATTCGTCATAGTGAAACACCTCTTGCAGCTCTCCCCACGGTGTTAGCCAGACCTTTTTTAGGCTTTTGGGATCAACCCAGCTCTCTTTAATTTCTACCTGGTGGCGCTCAAGCTTAAGCGGGAAGGCAAAATAACGCATGGAGGCGTGGCAGTAGTCGTACACATCGATCAGGCTGGCGTCTTTAAGGTGCGTGGGTAACTTGCCACGCTTGCGGTTCACATCGTACCAGAATTCCAGGCGGGGCTGCCATACCACGCCCCCCGGATCTTTCCCATTAAAGATATCGAGGTGCATGCGGGCATAATTTTTGATCGGGCCATCAGCTATCATAAGCTCTCCTTAGCGCGGGATGATCCGGGCGGCGATGTCCTTAAGAAAGTCTGGGACAGGCAAATTGAATTTACCATCTTTGACCTCGATGGGAACGCTATCGAGCCATTTAGAGGTGGTAGGATCGTACCAGGTCACCTGGTATTTCCCATCCTTCAGCCCTGTCGATGAAACTTCAAGACCATGGAGCGGGTCTCCTAACATGGCGCCGGTGACGGCGGCCTCGTAGCGGTTGTTCTTGATCCAAAGCAAGAGGCGCGTGTTGTTTTGTAGGGTCAATGCCTGGGCGACCAGGCTGTTGGATAAGACAGCTTGACCTGGGGCCAGGGTTGCCAGATCTTCGCCATGCAGGAAGGTGCTGATGGAGCGAAATTGCCCCCACAGGTTGAGGGGTTCGATATAGGTATCCCACCACCAGTACATGGCTGTGCTGGCAAATCCCTTGAACGTGGCCTCCCATAAGCCATTATGCAAATGCGTTCCGTCGCGATCGTACGATTTGGCATCCTCGATGCTGGCTGAAAACCCGAATTCGCCGAACAGGATCGGCTTACCCGGCGCCAGTGCCTCCATTTCCTGGTATATGTCCCCAAAGGACAGGCTCGGGTCGCGGAAATCGTACAGGTGCACCTGGGTGAAGCTGATTTCCGGCAGGTCGAGAACCTTTTTTGAGCTGTTGGCGGCATAACTGATCGTTACCAGGTGGTGGTAGGGATCGTCTTTGCGCAGCTCAACGGTCATGACCTTGATCCAGTTGACCAGATCGTCTTCTTTGATGGGGGTCCAGTTGACCTCATTCCACCATTCCCAGGCCAGCAGGTTGGGCGAGTAGCCCCAGCGGGCAGCGATGTAGCGCAGGCGGCGCTTGAAATAGTCCTGCGCCTGGGGGTTGGTGACAAAACATTCGGGCGTCTGGCACATACCCCCGTTAGCCACGTTGTAAGGGTTGGCATTCCACTCGGGGTTGACCGTTTCGCTGAAAGCCCCATGGTTGAGCAGCACCAGGTCAATGTTGATATTTCGCTGGCTGGCCATCTGAAAGACCTGGTCAAGCAGCCAGGCCTGTCGCTCGCGCTTTGAATAATCACCCAGGCCGGTATCCTGCCACTCGATCCCGAATGACCAGTCGGCCATCCAGACGCGGATTAAAGAGCCGCCATTCGTATGCAGCGCATCCATCCAGCGGCGGTAATCTCTCAGAGGGTCCGATTTCCACCAGCCGATGTTCAGCCCGACCGGGAAATAGGTTTCACCATTGTCAAAGGCGAAGTAATGTGGGTTCTTGGCGTTGATCCGGATAAAGCCCCTGGCACTGGATGGTGCAACCTGGAAGGTGATGGCAGCACTCTTGATCTTCAGGTTGCGGATTTCGGCCTGGGCCGTCCACTTTCCCGGCAGGGTAGGGGTCAGGCGGGCTTTCCAACCTGGGGCGCCGCACGGCTCACTGCCGGTGGGATCGTATGCCTGGTACCAGAACGCCGGGATGGTCAGGGTCTCGCCACTTGGGGCGGTATAGTTCACCACCAGGTCTATCTGAGCCGGGTCGAATGGGTTCTTGACTTTCACGGTTGTGTTCAGGTCAAATTCTGATAGGGCGTAGACGGCGGGCTGGACGCCTGGCGTCAGGCTCAGCGTCAGAGGCTGGTCGCCTGGTGGAGGGGTAGGCTGGGGCGGGCAGTGAATCGCGACGGTGGGCATAGGTGAGGGCTCCTGGGTGGGGGAAGATGGAGCGGGGGTGGTCGTTTCGGAGGTGGGCGAGGGGATCACCGGCGAAGGCAAAGCAGTCTGGAGGGGGAGCGATGGCGTAAGCGTTGGGTTAGGGGAGGCCAGGTTTGGGAAGGCTGGCGTGGGCGACTGGGTCTGCGGGGCGCAGCCTGCCAGAAAGGCCAGGATCATGCTTATCCCCACCCCCATCATCAGTTTAGCCGTGGTTAAGTTTTTCATCTGATTCGCCGCTTTCTTTTTATGGCTATGGGCGGCTTTGCGCCGCCAGCCACTGGAAGAGCTCCGGTGTCGAATAAGCCCGCTCAGCGGTGGTCATGTGATTGGCATCCGCGTAATAGGTCAGGTGCACGTGACCCTGGCAGGCTTTCAGAGCATTTACCAGGCTGATATCTTGTTCGGGCGGTACACTGGTATCCTGGCCGCCATGAAAGACCCATACTGGCAGATCCTTCAAGTCGCACAAATTGGGTGGAAGAGCATTGCTCTGAAAGAGATACCCACCAGCGACGGGGGCGATGGCGGCGAAGCGCTGCGGGTAGCGCAGGGCAAATTCCCAGGCGCCAAAACCGCCCATGCTGAAACCGGACAGGGTAATCCGCTTGGGATCGACCGGGTACCGCGCCAGGATCTGATCGATTAACGCGTTAAGGGTGTCGATTTGCGCGGACCACGTGGCATAATTCGCCGGGCATTGGGGCGAAAGCACGATGAAGGGGAAATCTGGCTGGCTATTCAGGAACTGGGGGAGTAATTTCGCCTGTACCAACGCCAGGTTATTGCCTCGCTCGCCGCTGCCATGCAGGTAGATCAGCAGGGGCCAGCGCCTGGCAGGGTCTTTGCCAAAGCTGGCCGGCAGGTACAGGAGGAAGTGGATCGTCCGGGTAATGCGCTCGTTGAAGACGCCGGGGTAGCTGACCACCGCGCGATAAGGGTTTTGTCCGGCCGGGTAGCCTTCCGGAAAGATCCCGGTTGGCTCGAGGGTTGGACTGGGTAAAATGGTGATAGTGGGGGCGGCGGGCCGAGACGGCGTAGGCCAAGGCGATGGCGTCAGGGAGGGCGATTCCGTGATAGAAGGCAAGATGATCGTGTGGACCGGGCTCAATAGCGGCGCTGGGAGGGCGGTGGCAGTAACGATGGGGAGGGGAGCGCCCGCCGCACAGGCTGCGAGCAGGCCGGTTCCCACCAGTGGGAGCACACAGCTCAGGAAGAGTCGCCTGGGCAATCCAGGGATCATACCCTGCTTTCCAGAATCAGGGCCAGCAAGGCCCGGTCGACTTGATAGCCGTGGAAGGATTCGTAAACAGCGCCCGGGCGGCCATGTTCCACAATACCGAAGGGCCCTTCAAAGTTCCACAGGGCAAAGCCCCAACCGAATTCGCGGTAAAGGCTAAACAGATCGGTGAACCAGCGCATGGCTACGTCGTCGGGTGTGCGGTTAAAACAACCACATTCGCCAATGTGCACTTTAACCCCCTGGGCTTCCACCTCACGCCAGGGCTGGTAAAACTCGCGCAGGGCATCTTGATCCCAGCGTTTGCCATTCCATTCCAGGCCTGGGTAGATGGGAACGGGCAAGCCGGCCGACCCGGCCCACCAGGAAGCGCCGAAGTGGCTGACGGGCATGGGGGTATATCCCCGGCCGCTGTGGATGACGCCCAAATCGGCCAGCTCTGGAATGGCGGTTCCCCCACCGCCAATGCCATCGATGACAATCTCCCGGCCTGGGTCGATGGCGCGGATAGCGGCGGCTGCACGCCGGATCACGGCGGCATGGTTCTCGCGGGTCATGCCGCGGTCGCCAACGTTGGGCGGCTCATTAAGCAGGTCAAAGCTGAGCTGTTCAGGTGGAATTCCCTGGTAGCGACGAGCGAACGTTTCCCATAGAAACACAAAGGCGTCCTGGGCCGCCTGATCTATCCACAGGTTGTGCCGCTCCAGGTCAGGGCGGTTAATGCAATAACCCGGAGTCCGGTGGCTATTGAGGCACATCTGGAGGCCGCGCGACTGGCAGGCTTCCAGGTAAGTGTCCAGGTAATGAAACACGCTTTCATCCGGGTGGAAATAATCGAAGTCGCGCGTCCAGAAGCGATAATCGGTGGGAATACGGATGAAATTAAATCCCAGCTCGGCCAGGAAGTCGAGCGCTTTCCGATCGACTTGACCCGGCGCGTGGCCTGGTTGGAACGAGAACATCCACAAAAAGTTGAATCCATAGTGTGGCATCTGACGACTCCTTGGTATTCATTTGGCCAGGGATAGGTGGGCTCTTTTCGATTCTCTTTATTCTACATCTATTTCATCCCAAACATTTTTTCTTTCAGGTCGAGATAATACAGGTAGTCGGCCGGGTCGACATTGGGCGGGCAGCGGTGGTCGCAGAAGGGGATGTATCCACCCCGCTCCACTAGCGGGACGAGGGTTTCGAGGTAAGCCTTGATCGCAGCGCGGCCCTTGCCCAGCTCAATCTTGTCCACCCCGCCCATGATACGCAAGTCTTTCCCGTATTCGCTCAATAACTCGGCCGGGTGGGCGCACGAGTTGACCTCGTAAGGGAACAGGCAATTGACCCCGCCATCCATCATCAGGGGCAGGATCGAGCGGACATCACCATCGCAGTCGATCCACCAGATGTCGATGCCGGCTGCATCCAGCCTGTCGTGGATACGCTTGTAACGCGGCACGACCACCTGCTTAAAAAACCTGGGCGGGACAATCGGCCCGGCCTTATAGCAAATGTCCTCCCAGCCCGAGGCGAAATCAAAATCGAAGTGAGGCAGGAGCTGGTCCATCGACTGCTCGACCAGCTGGCAGGCCGTTTCGACCATGTCTTCCACCATGAGCGGGTAATCGTAGATGGCATAGGCTAACCCCTCGAAGGTGAGCATATCGCGGATCTTGCCGATCATCGAGCCGACGTCGATGCCCAGGGGGTAATCGCGGTCGGCTGGATGGGCTTTTTTCAGGCTGGTGATGTTGATCTTGCGGACAGGATCATCCAGGCGGAAACGCTCGGCCTTAACCTTCTTCCAATCGTCCGGGGTGACCACGGTGGCCTTGAGGTAGTGCGGGATAGTATCGTGGCCGTCCAGGGGCACTTCAGCGTACAGGCCATCTTCATTTAGAATAATTTTGGTGGTTTCGCGCACTTCCACCACGGTGTTAGCGAAGGACGGATGTACCCACACTTTGCCGCCGATTGAAACTTGCCGGTCGAAGTTGAAAAACACATCGGCCTCGTCGTTATTGGTGATGCCGTTTTCGTAGAAAAGCGGCCATAACTTGAAATTTTCATCCCAGTAGCCGAACTCCATGTTGAAAGAACGATCCACCGGCTGGTAGTGCATCTGCCGGTTGAAACGCTCGCGGTCGGTCAGCGTACCTTTCCACTTAGGCATGAGGGGGGTGATGGTCATATTGCCTCGCATTGGGGGATGAAGGGTTGCGAGGATATTTTAACCGATTTAGGGAGAGTGGGGCATGGATGGTTTTCTATAATTTATTTCAGTTCGCCAGCGAAGCTCTCGAAGGAAGCCAGGAATGCACCGGTCTGCTCGTCCATGATGTCGTGCCCGCAATCGAACCGCACCCGCTGCATTCCTTTGGTGTGCGCCATAGCAAAATCGGCATCCTGTTGGGGCAGTGCGCCGCCTTTAGCCAGATTCGCCTGCATCAGCAGCGTTGGCCTGGCGACGGATTCACATACCGTGGCGAAATCGATGCCCTGTACGGGATCGAATCCGTCAAGCATGGCATTTAGAAATTGAACATCCACCTGAAAAGCAGCCTGGGAAAACGCCCCCAATGAATCCGCCGGCAGATCCGGCATCTGCTGGCTCATCACTGCCATGATCTCCGTTTGGCCCAGGCCCGCCTGTTTCATGGCGCGTAATCCGGCGAAAAATTCGGTGAATGGCTTGCTTTCGGTGTTTTCGCGCCGCAACATCAGGGGCGGGTCGACCAGCACCGCCGCCCGCAGGCAATTTTTCTCCACGCCGGCGCACAGCAGCGCCGTCATGGCACCCCACGAATGGCCCATCAAAATTGGTGGATTTTCCACCCCGCGGCGCAAGAAGGCCAGGATGTCCGAAGCAAACTGCGAAAGGTGATAACCTTCCACACTGCGGGCGCGGTCCGAGAGCCCATGCCCACGCAGTTCCAACGCATAAACATGCCAATGGCCGGTCAAGGCTGGCAGCACGGACATCCACGACTTCCAGTTTCCGGTCGCGCCGTGGGCCAGGACCAGCGGCGGCCCAGCCCTGGGCCCTTCCATCACACGCAATTTCAGCTCACCGGTGTCGAAGAAACTTTCCTGGAAATCCATACTCTCCACTCCTGATTTGATATGAATGTCATTCCGAGGAAGCTTCCGACGAAGCAATCTGCCCAAGACCAATAGATTGCTTCGCTCCGCTCGCAATGACGATTGTTCATTGCAAAAACATTGTAGCGCTTGACACAAATTAAAAAAAGTATGGTAAACTTAAAGTAGTTAATCTATATTTAAGGATCCATGAGATGAATTTTACGGTCAGGTTCTTCGGCGAAGTCTTAGCCACCAGGGGTGGGGGTGTGGCTATTTCCTTGTCGAAGTGCGCCGGCTGACCGCTAATCTATACGCATAATTCAGCGACCGCGGTGCACTTGTGCTCGCGGCCGTTTCTTTTTTAACCAGCTCTGACTGGTGCCCAGCCCCACTTATTGGCCGCGAGCCTATCCCGCGGGCGGCTGGGTGATCATGAAAAATTTTTGGATAGGATCAGTGTGTTATGTCTTTACTCACCGCCAACAACCTGGGGCTTTCGTTCGGAGATTTTGACCTGTTCAAGAGCCTGTCCCTGTCTATCGCCAACGATAGCAAGATCGGCCTGATCGGCCCTAACGGAATCGGCAAAACCTCCCTTTTATTGATCCTGGCGGGGCTCAAGCCCCCAACGCAGGGCGCCGTGACCATGGCGCGCGGGCGGCGCTTGGGCTATCTGCGCCAGGAAGCCGTCGAAGCCTTTGCCGATCGGGATCAGACGGTTTACAACGAGATGCTGACCGCCTTCGCGGACCTGCAGGCCCAGCAGGCGACCCTCCATGCACTCGAATATGAGATGGCTTCCGGCCAGGCCAGCGACGAACTTTTGGAGCGTTACGGGCGTTTGCAGGCAGCCTTTGACCAGGCCGGTGGGTACACGTATGACGTTCGCATCCAGCAAACGCTTGAAGGCCTGGGCCTGGGTAAGAAAGATTGGGATACGCCTTTGAACCACCTCAGCGGCGGACAAAAGACGCGGGCGCTGCTGGCTCGTTTACTCTTGGAAAAACCCGACCTGCTCATGCTGGACGAGCCGACCAATCACCTGGACATCGAGGCGGTTGAATGGCTGGAACATACCCTGGGAGAATGGGAAGGCGCAGTGCTGGTCGTCAGCCATGACCGGTATTTCCTGGATCATACGGTCCACACGATCTGGGAGATGAGCCCAACAGCGATTGAAACCTACCCCGGCAACTACACGGCTTACCTTCTTCAGCGCCAGGAACGCTGGGAGTATGCCGAGCGCGTTTTCGAGGAAGAAAAGGCTCGCCTGCTCAAGGAAGTGGATTACATCCAGCGCAACTGGGTGCGGGCCAGCACGCATGCCCAGGCGTTGGGCCGGTTGCGACGGCTGACCCGCGACCTGGCGATCGTTGACGCCTATGGTATCCAGGCCTTGCGTAATGGCGGCAAGTGGAGCGAGATGGATCTTCACGTGGAGCGGCCGCTGGACGTGATCGAGGCGATCCGGAGGGTCAATGCGCTGTCTTTCAATGCTCACCGGCCGCCGCGTATCCGCCCCAGGCTGCAAACGGATACGACCAGCGGCAACCTGGTGCTGCGCGCCCATCACGCCAGTGTTGGTTATCCCCGGCATGAGCTGTTCACCATCCAGGAGCTGGAGCTGCGCCGCGGGCAATCGGTGGCCCTGATCGGCCCCAACGGCAGCGGGAAAACCACTTTTTTGAAGGTTTTGTTAGGCCAGCTTGCCCCACTCAAAGGCGAGGTGACGCTGGGCGCCAGCTTGAAGCTGGGCTATTTCGCCCAGGCGCACGATACGCTCAACCCGGAGCACACGGTGTTGGAAGAGCTGATCAGCCACCAGGAGATGCTCCCTGGCAAAGCGCGCTCCTACCTGGCGCCATACCTGTTCACTGGCGAGGACGTCTTTAAGCCGATCAGCGCCTTGAGCGGCGGTGAGAGGGCGCGGCTGGCCCTGGCGATCCTGGCGCTGGATGGCGCCAATTTCCTCTTGCTGGATGAGCCGACCAACCATCTGGACATCCCGGCGCGTGAAGCCCTCCAGGAGGTGCTTGAAGCCTTCAGCGGGACGATTTTACTGGTCTCGCATGACCGTTACCTGATCGACCGGTTAGCCAGCCAGATCTGGGAAATCCGCGATGGCCGGCTGGCAGTCTTCCAGGGCAATTATCGCGAATATGTCTTGCGGAACACCTCACCGGCCAGCAAACCGCAGGCGGAGTCGCGCCCTGCGCTCCTGCCCAGCCGGCCCTTGCTGCGTGGCAATGATAAAGAGACCCGCCGGCGCATCCAATCGCTGGGGATGCTTGAAGAACGTATCCGCGAGCAAGAAAACACGATCCAGCGCCTGTCCGCTGAGTTACAGCGGGCCTCTGAGAGACACGCCTACGAGCGGGTGGGTGAATTGGGGTGGCAGATCGCCAGCGCCCAGGCTGCTTTGGATGCGTTAATGGTGGAATGGGAAAAGGTGGCTGCCTGAACAGATCGACCGGTCACGAGCCCTCACCCCAACCCTCTCCCGATTCCGGGAGAGGGAGTGAGATCGCCAGGAGTGGATCGACTGCCCAGACGCCGTCAGGCCTTCTTGACGGGGTCGTCTGCTTATCTGCCAGCCCTTTGAGGATGAAGTTGCGTTGGATTAAGAATGGTCTTTCAACGCCTGCTGCGCTTTAGCGGTGAGAGACCACAGGTGGAATGACGTCTGGCAGACCGTGCTGACGGCGCAGCCAGAGCAGGCGGGCTGTTCTGCCTCTGCCTGGCATGATCCGCCCGTCTCTTCGAGATAGCCGCGCCGCACCAGGTCCTGAGCCATCTGCAACACCATGAGCGGCGAGATACCCATCTGCCTGGCAAGCTCCAGGTGGCTTTGAAAGCCGCCTTTCTGGATGGCGGCTAGAAACTGGTAAAGCATCTCAGAACAACCTCCCCACCTGGTAAACGGTGATGGACAAAGCCGATGATATGGCCAGCATCATCCCCAGGCTGGCGGCGGTCCACTTCCAGGAATGGGTTTCAGAATGGATGGCTGCCACTGTCCCCACGCAGGGGATAAATAACATCTGGAAGACAAGAAAGGCCAGCGCCGCCGCTGGGGTCAGCACGCCGGCGATCTGGCTGATATTGCCGTATAAAATAGCCAGGGTGGCGACGGTGTTCTCTTTAGCCACAAAGCTGCTTATCAAGGCTACCAGCACCGGCCAGGGTAACCCCATCAGGCGACCGATCGGGGATAACCATTGCCCCACGCTCGCCAGGTAACTGGTCATCACATTGCCGGTGGGGAAATACGAGATCACCCACACCACCAGGGACGCTTCCAGGATAGTGGTTCCCGCTTTTTGCAGAAAGCCGAGGATGTTTTCCCACACATAGATGCCAATGGTTCTTCCGTTGGGCAGGTGATAAAGGGGCAGCTCCATGATAAAGGGCACATGCTCATCCTCGAAGAAGAAGTGGTGTAAGGTCAGGCCTAAGACGGCCAGCACTACCAGGTTGGTGCCGACCAATCCCCACGCCACCCAAAAGGCAGAGTGGCCGAAGAACAGGGCGGCCAGCACGGTGATCACAGCCATGCGCGCCGTACAGGGTACCAGAGGGACCAACAGGGTGGTGAGCAGCCGCGCCCGGCGCGATTCGATGATACGCGTGCCCATCACGGCGGGGACATTGCAACCGAAACCTAACAGGAGGGGCAGGAAACTTTTGCCGTGCAGGCCCATGGTGTGCATCCAACGATCCGTCAGGTACGCGGCCCGCGCCATATACCCGGTGTCTTCCATGAACCCTAAAATGGCAAAGAAGATCACCAGGATAGGTACGAAGGTCAACACCATACCGATGCCACCCAGCACCCCTCCGGCAAAAAATTCGACCAGCCATTTGGGGCCCGACGAGAAGGTGGTGCGGACGAGCTGGGCCAGCAGGCCGATCAGGTAGCTTAACCAGCCCTGGATCGGGCTGCCAATGGCATAGGTCAGCCAGAATACCAGCCCAAGGATACCCACCAGAGACAGTGTACCCCAGATGGGGTGGGTCAGGACGCGGTCCAGGTGGGCTGTCAGGCCCACGCGGGTTACTTTGGGCTCGATCACGGCGGCGCGGATCATGCGCGCGGTCCATTCATAGCGCGCGCCGGCAATATCCAATATGGCATCTTCATGCTGGTAGAGCAGGTCATGCACCGGTTGCCAGGCTTCGGCCGGCATGGCCGCCTGCATCACCCGGGTCAGCTCTTCATCCCCTTCCAGGAGCTTCAAGGCTACCCATTCGATGGGATAAGCAGCCGGGACATAACCGGTGATGATAGCTATAAGCTGATCCAGCACCGCCTGGTGGGCAGGAAGGATCGAAGGGCGTTTAGGCTGGTAAGGGGCTTCCTGCGCCAGCATCTTGCGGATGGTTTCCTGCAGCTCAACCCCGCCGACGCCGTGCGAGGCCGACATGGGGACCACCGGCAGGCCCAGCGCGCTTTCCAGCACCCTGGGTTCAATGTGGATCCCTTCTTGCTCTGCAACGTCGACCATGTTGAGCACCAGGATCACCGGGGCGGGCAGCAGCAGGAGCTCGGCCACCAGGTACAGGTTGCGCTCGAGGGTGGCCGCGTCCACCACCGCGACTACCAGATCGGGATGCTCACGGAGGATAAAATCTCGCGCCAGGCGTTCCTCCTCCGAGCTGGCCGTCAGGCTGTAGGTGCCCGGCAGGTCGATCACGGAAAAAGTTTGGCCCTGGTAGGAAAAATTGCCCATTTTCAAATCCACCGTTTTCCCAGTCCAGTTACCCACGTGCTGGTTCAGGCCAGTCAGCAGGTTAAACACCGTGGATTTGCCTACGTTGGGCTGCCCGGCCAGGGCGATGACGATCCCTTTCTGGGCAGGGGCTTGTTCAATGGGATGATCATGGTCTTTTGATACCATGACGTGCATGGCTTCTTCCTGGCCCAACGCAACCCGTGAACCGCGCAGCATGACCAGCAAGGGGCCATGGCCAGCGTGCCGCACCACCGTGACCGGGGCGCCCGGAGTAAATCCCAATGCAGCCAGGCGGGAAAGCAGCCCTCGTCCCCCTTTCAAGTGGCGGATGATGCCCTTATCACCTGGTTCCAGATCAATGAGTGGGTACATCATGGCATTCTCCTCTTTTATGGCTCCGTCACCCAGATGGTTCCCGCCAGCCCGTTAGAAATGTTCACCCTGCTTTGAGCGACCTGCAGGGTCACGCCTGAAGCATGGCGTCCAATGACTTCTATTTCGATCCCGGGTTGAATCCCCTGGGATTGTAATTGGAGCAAATTCTCAGAAGCCTCCATGGAAATAAAGGCAACCTGGCCTTTCTTCCCGATAGCCAGGTCTTCAAGGCAGAGAGCCGGGGTGGCTGGTTGGCTGGACATCTGGCCCGAGGCTGCCTCCTGCGGGCTGCCAAGGAAATCGGCCAGGCGCTCGGTCACCGTTTCGGGCGCGGCATGTTCCAGCTCTCCGGCAATCTCATGGGCTTTTTCCCAATCGATTCCCAGGGAATCGGTTAAAAAGCGCTCCCAGATGCGGTGCCGGCGTACCAGAGCTGCGGCTACCTGCCCTCCTTTTTCGGTCAGGATGACCCCTCGATAGGGGATATAGTCCACCAGCCCCTCTTTTTCCAGTTTTTGCACCATCTCGTGAATAGATATGGGAGAGTAATTGAGCCTTTCCTGCAAACGAGGCAGGGGGAGGGGAGCAGCCATCACTTCTTGTAAGCGGTAAATCGTCCCCAGGTATTCTTCGACCGATTCTTTGCGCACAATCAAAACCTTTAAATAATCATTGAGCCGCGGACTTAATGATAAGGCATGCCTTATCATTTAAAGGAATTATATCATAATGTACATTTTCAGGGGTGAACCAGCTTCGTAAGGATTATCCCCTCGCCCCACCGCCAGGTGTTCATAATTCGTTACCAATATATGCATGGTTTCTCCTGGAAAAATTATCCCCGTTAAAATCCCACCTCCAGGTCAAGTTAAAATCCATAATTTTACGGGGTAGAATAGATGCCATTGTGCATCGTCGAAGATTGTGTACATCCATTTCTATCATATAGGCTAATATTTAATAATTGACTGACAGCATGTTAGGGTTGGGTTTAATATCAATTGCCGGAGGGGCTTGTGGAGTGGGCGCCAGGCCCATCTTTATCGATAACGGCCAGAGTCATGAGGAGATAAGACGATGAAACGGTTAGCGATCCTGATCGGGCTGCTTTTACTGGGCGCCGGAGCCATACTCTGGGTCTATTTTTATAGCCAGTCCTTGACGCCCATGTACGAGCCAGGCAATGTCCGCGCCGGCAAGGATCTGTCGGCGCCCCTGACCCCCCCGGCCCAATCCAAAGATGCCAGCTTCTGGACAGTGGAACCCGGAATCAAGCTGCACACTTTCAGCGCTGGCAGCGGGACGCCCGTGTTGGTGGTGCATGGCGGGCCAGGCATCCCGTTTACCCAGCCGCTACCCGGGCTGAAACCCCTGACCACCCAATACCAGTTCTATTATTACGACCAGCGCGGTTGCGGTCAATCCACCCGCCCGATCGATAAGCTCACTTCGACTGACTATAACCAGGATTTTCAAACGGTCAACCTGGCGCTGGGGGTTGGCGCCCAGATCGCCGATATCGAGCGCATTCGCCAGATTCTCGGCCAGGACCACCTGATCCTGTTGGGACATTCATTTGGCGGTTTCCTGGCCACGATGTACGCTGCCGAATTCCCGGATCACGTCAAAGCGCTCATCCTGGTGGACCCGGCGGATGAACTGCAGATGCCCCAGCCCGATGGGGGTGTCTTCAACCAGGTTGAGGCCCTCCTGCCCGGCGATCAAAAGCAGGGATACCTGACCTTGATGGCCACTTACCTGGATTATGCCGGTTTTTTGACCCATTCCGACCAGGAGCTGACGGCGCTTAATAACCAGTTTTACGGTTACTACAGCCAGGCTGCCAGGGTCAAAGGTTACACGGCGCCGCCGATCAGCGATCCGTCGCTGACGGGAGGCTGGATGGTGCAGGGGATGTACCTGAGTATGGGCCAGCACCATGATTACCGCGCGGCGCTTAAGCAGATAACCGCGCCTGTCCTGGTGATCCACGGAGAAAAAGATATTCAACCGGCTCAGGCCAGCCAGCAGTATGCCACCCTTATCCCCCACGCCCAATTTGTGCTCATACCCGGGGCCGGAAACTTTCCATTTGACGACCAGCCAGAGCAGTTTGCGAAGATCGTGGGAGATTTTCTCAGCTCAATTCACTGACACTGGATTACCTCAAGAAATATAGGTACCCGGTCAGCGAGCTGATCAAATTCCACGCCCAGGGGCCCACAAATTGAACACCCAATGACAACGCTCCTGACATTTCTACCGGTTTCTGAAAAGATTCCTGTAGCGTGAGAGTGCTATGGTGGCGCCGAATTTTAATCGCCGGCAGGGCAATAAAGGCTGCCAACGACACACCCAGGACGAGCAGGACCCAGGTTGGAATGATGCGCAGCACGAAAACTGTCACAATACCGCAGCCAGCGCCGATGATGAGTAAGGTCATCATCGCTATGTAGCTCAGGTGCGCCCCCAGGACCACCGCCGTATGGCGCAGCCCGGCCTCGAGGTCGCCATCTAAATCGCGCAGCTCATTGAACAGCTCGCCATACAGGCTGATCACGATGACGAAAGCCAGCGGGATGGCCCAGCGGAGCGTGGGCTGGCTTTGGTCGAAGACGATGAACCCGGTTAAAAACTGCAAGCCCGCCAGCATCAGGCAGTGCGAGGCCAGGTCGAGGAAGACGATATTCTTAATCCGGATCCTCCGCCAGGAATAAACAAACCCCAGAACCAGGCTGCACGCCCCCAGGAAGAACGGCCAGGGACCCAACAGCCAATACAGGCTGGCCGCGCCGATGACCACGGCCAGCAAACTAGCCCGGGCCTCGCGGGGAGATAGCTCTCCAGAGGATATCGGGTTGCGCTTCACTTTCTTGGGATTGAGCGCGTCGTCCGGGGCGTCTTCCACATCATTGATCATGAAGGCGAACATGACGGATAACCAGTTAGCCGCCAGAACTTCCACCAGCGGCCAGCCAATCTTACCCTGCCCCGCGGCGATGCCGAGGAAAGTGGTCACGATCACGAAGAAGGTGTACTCTTTATAACGTGTCAACCGGGTGAAAGCCTTAAATTTCATCAATGACCTGTCTTCCTGGGTGTAATTGTTTTTTTTACACGAATGGGTGCGGGCCTTGCTCAACTCGCCCGCGCATTTGATCTCTATTACTCTTTGTGCAGCCCTTCGACTGCCAAAACGGTGAAGATGTAATCAGCCGCCCCGCCAATGACATATTCTTTTTGCTGCCAGAGAAACGGGAAGGGATCAAGCAGCTCAGGGTAATTGGGACGGATCAGCGCCGGGCCTGAAACCACGCCGCCCGGAATATGGGTCCAATCGGCGCGGTTGATGCCGTAGGCGGAGGTCAGCGAATGGGCGCCCACCCCTGAAACCAACGAGGCATTTGACGCTGGATGGCAGCCCAATACGTAGCCCAGGATGGCGCTGAGCAAGTCACGGCTGTACAGGTCAGGATAGGCCTGGTGGAGGTAATACCACTTGACAGCATTGGAGAGAAAATTCCAGGCCACCCCCCATACGGGCGATTGTTTGCGCCAGGTCTCATCGGTATAGGGCACGCCATAAGGGTTGCGGCGAGCCGATTCAGCGATATCCCTGGCATGCTGGGTTAATGCTTCGCGCAGGCGGCGCGAAAAAGCCTCATCCTTGAGCCAAGGCAGCGCGCGGGCGGCCATCCAGCCAAAGGCCGGGATGTTTTCCAGCACCCGATCCGCGTGAGACAGCAGCGCCTGGCGGTAGGTCTCATGGCCGGTCGTCAGCAAAAGCTCCGCCGCTGCGCCGATGGCCTGTCCTTCTGGATTATTCCAAAAATAAGCGTTAGGTTGAGTCGCTGGGGGATGGTTGTGCTCGAAATCCCAGGCGCGTTCTGCTGTATCGAGGCATTCCTGGGCCAGGGCGTTGTTCCAGCCATGCAACACCCGCGACGCGGCGGCCAGCGCGGTCATCACCTGATACTCGAGGGCGGTATTGCGGTTGGTGAAGGCCCAACGGTCATCTGAGCCGGGCCCTGGTGAGACCCGGTTGTCGGTCATGGTGGCCGGGTCGCCCAGGTGAACGTACTGGCGCAGGTTGTTCTCGATAATACCGGTAAAACTGTGCCCGGCCGCCCGGTAGCCGCTGAGCAGGTTCTCTACCCCGTGGGCAACCTGCTGGAGGATATCCGGGTTGCCATCCGGGAGGTGCATGATCACCCGGTGCTCTCCGGCCAAGACGGTGGTCTGATCCGAGTCCACATTAAACGCCTCGCGCGCCAGGGCCAGGGTGTGAGTGGTGTGGGCCTGCGAGCCGGCTGCCAGGTCGTAATCTCCGGCATCATGCCAGCCGCCCTGGTTGAGGTGGGGGATGGGCTGGTAGGGCTCGAACGGCGTATCGGACGTCTCGTGTTGGAGGTAGCCGTCAAAGTGGCGGTGGTTGAGTGGCGCCTGGAGCGCGTCGTCCATGTGACACAGGCCATGCCAGACACGGTAGCCGTGGCGCACCTCCATGTGGCACATTTGAATGGGGAAAAAGTCTTCGAGGGTGGGCTGCCATACCCCCTGTTGGTACACCTGGGGGCCGATGGGAAACACCGGGGTGCGTTTATCCTCGTATTCAAGGACGTACAACCCCGGTTGAGTCACCTCGCTGAAATCAAATTGGGCGTAGTTGAAGCACAGGTAACTGCCCCACAGGCTGAGCTGCGCAGATTTGACCAGCCTTTCCTCGTGAGCTTCCACGCGAAAAAGGCAGGCCGTTGCAGGCGTTTTTACCTGGGAATCCAGCTCGATCACGGCTACCTTACGCTGGTGGGCATGGTAACCAACCTGGGAGAAAAGGATCACCGGGGGGCGCACCCAACCTGGAATGCGGTAGGGGGTGATGGCCCACTCCACGGCGCTGCGGGTCGCGCCGGCGGGGATCAGGCTGCGCAGGATGAACCAGCCGTTTTGTGAGCTGGCGCGCCCGTCCAGCAACGCCAGCTCATTCGTCAAGGCTTCGATTTCCAGCTTGGAGGATGGGTCATCCGGGGCGGTGATCAGGTGTTTGCCCGAGGCGATGGGCTGGATGGACATCGCCGCGGCGTCAGGCGTCTGGACAACCGCAGAGGTAAACTCGCGGGGAAACTGGCCGAAGGCGCCGTCCAGCAGGTACGTTTTACCCATGAAGGCGCCGGGCATCAGCTCCAGGTTGAAACTGGCCTTACCGGCCCAATCCGCTGGGAGAGGTTCCGCCAGGTCGACCGTCAGGCGCAGGCGCTGGCCCTCCGGGGTCAGGCGCACCGTGGCCTGGATGCCGGCTTCCGGATAGGTCACGTCCACCTCCATGGCGCCATCTCCGCCAGGCAGGCGGCGCTGGCTGTTTTGAGGCAGGCTGTGCCATTGATCGGGATCGGCGGAAAGGCGCAGGTTGCCGTTGCCGGCAATGCGCACGGATTGCTGGAGAATCTCCAGCCCGCCTTGCTTGCCTTCTTCATATTTGTTATGGTAAAAGAGGATGGTTACAGCGGGCGCTTCAAGCGTTTCATACGGGGTCAGGTTCCAGTTTTGGGTCATCGGGTGCCTTTGAATTACCTCATGTTGATTCATCATTGAAAAGCTGGATGGCAGCCAGGGATGGGGCAGCGCGGGCGGTGAGCACGCGCAGGCGCACACGTGCGGCTTGCTGGCGCGCCACGTGCAGCAGGCGTTTGTAGCCAATGGTGGTGCCGGCGGCGATTGGCTGCCAGGCTTTGCCGTCCCAGGCATCCACGGCAAAGGTTTTGATGCGTTGGCCGGTGGAGAGGGCCTCCTGCAGGACGACCAGGTCGAAAACGATGGGCGTGGGCAGCTCCAACAACCAGGCCGCTGCGAAAGGCGTATCTTCGAGGGAGTCGCTGGCGGGGGGATCAAGCCTGAGCAGGCGGCCGGACTGTGGAAGTCCGGGCCGGAAGGTGCGCTGCAGGTGGGCGCCCAGCTCACCCAGGCGCTGCACGTCGACGTCAGCGAAACGCCCGCGCCGGTCAGGAGGCACGTTCAACAAAAGGAGTGCATTCCTCCCGACGGAGCAGTCATAGATATGCAGGAGATCCGCCAACGACTTGACCTGTGCGTCCTCCTCAGCATGGTAAAACCAGCCTGGGCGGATAGACACGTCCACTTCAGCCGGCGACCAGGCCAGGTAATCCGCCCCGCCGTTGTCTTCGCAAGCCAGGGCCTGGGCCAGGCTTTCATCGCTGCCCAGGTCAGGCGCCAGCGCGTTCAGCTCGCGCAGGCCGCTGGCGGGATCGCCTTTGAAAGGCAGCACGCTCCACTCGGTTTCCCGGGCAAAGCCGTTTTCGTTGCCCACCCAGCGGATATCCGGCCCCTGGAACATCACCGCATCTGGCGCCAGGGCGCGCACCAGGGTGAACCAATCGGCGTAGTTGTACGTTTCGGGGATGCCCGGTTTGGGGTTGGCTCCATCGAACCAGATTTCATGAATAGGCCCGTAATCCGTCAGCAGCTCATAAAGCTGGTTCAAATAGTAGCGGTTATAGTCATCGACGGTGAACGTGAAGGCCGGGCCGCTCGGAGGCGGCTGGCCCGGTACGGGGGTCGGGATAATGGAAGGGACAGGCTGGCTACCGTTGCCATAACGCCCGCCAGGGGCCTCCATCTCGTGCAGGTCGGCCGGGGAGAGATAGACACCCACCCTGAGGCCGGCCTGGCTGGCTGCGCTGGTCAGCTCGCGCAGCACATCCCCGCGCCCCGACTGCCAGGGGCTGCGCCGCACTGAGAAATCGGTATAGCGACTGGGCCACAGGCAGAAGCCATCGTGGTGCTTGGCAGTCAGCACCACCTGTTTAAAGCCCGCGTCTTTGAGCACGGATACCCACTGGCGCGCGTCCAGATCGGTAGGATTAAACAAAGAGGGATCTTCCAGGCCGGTGCCCCATTCGCGGCCGGTGAAAGTGTTGATGCCGAAGTGGATGAAGGCAGTCAGCTCGAGCGATTGCCAGGCAAGCTGGCGCGGGCCAGGAATGACGTGGGCGGCTTTTTCAAGGAGAATTTCCCGGGTATCGCTGGGAGATAGGGAAATCACATTGGAAAACTGGATTGGCATGGAGGCTCCGGTTGGCGCCAGGCTGGGCTCATTTCGCCTGACCTGGATAAGCAGATTATACCTACATTTGGCGATTCCCCCCGGCCTGGGCAGGATTCTTTTTCGGGGTATCGATCTGATTGAAAGGCGAATCAGTCTGTATTACAATAATTGATATTGATCAGCCTATTTATGTAAATTGTTCTTAAAAAGCAGAAAACAGGGAGGCTCAAATGAATCGTGATGAGACGTTGCTTGCGTTCAATGCAGCCGGATTGCAGCGCGTCCGAACGGATATGGAGAGCCTGGTGGAAAACTCTATCCGCCTGGCCAGCCGGCTGGTGAGTACCGCTTTGCCGGTGGGAGCTTCCAGGTTGGGTGGACAACCGGACTTACCCGATGGCGAAGCCTGGCCGCTTCTTGGGGATGCCCCCATGTCATTTGTGGGCCAGATTCGTTTAGAGGACGTGGCGCCGTTTGATTCCAATGGCTGGCTGCCCAAGACCGGCTTGCTCTCTTTTTTCTATGACCAGAACCAGGAGACTTACGGCGCCAGCCCCTCAGACTGCGGCGGCTGGAAGGTTTTGTACCTGAGCGGTGGGCCGGCCAGCCTGCGCCCACGGCCGTTCCCGGATAGCCTGGCCCAGGAAGCGCGTTTTAAGGTATGCGCGCTGACTCCGGCCAGCGAGGCCACCTTGCCTGGCAGCCCGGCGCAGCACCTGCCCGACCTGCAATGGTCGCCGGATGAGGTGCACCGCTACGAAGATCTACTGGCCAATTACCCGAGTGCGCAGGATCACACCGAGCTGCACCACCGTATGTTTGGCCATCCTGAGCAAATCCAGGACGATATGCAATTGCAGAGCGCCTTGTACGCCAATAATCTTGAAGACCCGGATGACCCCGCCGCGGCGCCATTCCTGGCGCGCAAGGCAGATTGGAAATTATTGCTCCAGGTTGATTCGGACTATAATGCGGGGATGCGCTGGGCTTCTTCCGGCAGGTTGTATTTCTGGATCGAGCTCCAGGCATTGAAAGCCCTGGCCTTCGATCGCACCTGGGTTGTATTGCAATCAGAGTAGCCCGATCGCATGGATTGTGTTTTTCAGGAGGAGGAAAAGAAGATGTTTACACGTAGAAATGGCCTTATGATTGTTTTGGTGGTGATTGCGTTGACGCTGATCGCCTGCTCGCCATCCGTCCCGGCATCCAATACCAATACCAATAGCAATTCCAGCTCGAACACCAGCATGACCCCTACAACCAGTGGGAGCGCCTCGGCGCCTCAATGGGGCAAGCGAACCAAGACCAGCGGTTGTGCGGCGGTGGATGGGCGGCCTGATCCGGCCTGTACACCTGGCGATATTTTGAATGTGACCAAGAGCCAAATTTGCAAGTCCGGTTATTCTTCCAGCGTACGGAATGTCCCTGATAGCGTCAAAAATGAGGTGTACGCGGAATATGGCATCACCTCCCACCGGCCAGGCCAGTATGAAGTCGATCACTTTGTCAGCCTGGAGCTGGGTGGCTCGAATGATATTTCTAACCTGTGGCCTCAGCCAGCTTCTCCCAAGCCGGGTTTTCACGAGAAAGATAAGGTCGAGAACTACCTGCATGACCAGGTGTGTTCCGGTGCGTTGACCCTGCAGGAAGCCCAGATCAAGATCGCAACCAACTGGCAGGACGTGTATAATAGCATGCCTCATTGATGAGGTGGTTAATCCTGGTGATTAAGAGGTAGGTTATGGCGACGTCGGAAAATGGAACGCAGGCCCCAAAGCCGAAAATTGAAGTGGATGTGGATGGCCCGTATCGAGTGGAAGGAAATATTCCCCTGGTGCGCAAGACCCAGATTGTATCGGAATATGGCGAGCCGCTGACCTGGCAAAAAGAAGAGACGATTGAAACCGATGGGACTTACAGCCTCTGCCGGTGCGGCCATTCGCACGATAAGCCTTTCTGTGACTGCACGCATTTTGAGATCGGTTTTGATGGCACAGAGACGGCAGAAACCAGCCAGACCGCGGAACGCCAGGTGCCTTTGCCGGGCGGTACGCGGATAACCGTGCGGCGAGATATGAGCCTGTGCTCAGAATCCGGTTTTTGCGGTAACCGGCTGGGTAGCCTGGATAACCTGATTCCGTCCACGAGCGATCCCCAGGTGCGAGCCCAGGTGATGGGGATGATTGAGCGCTGCCCCTCCGGCTCGTATGTCTATTCCGTTGATGAAAAAGGACCAGATGTTGAGCCTGACCTGCCCGTGCAAATTGCGGTGACCACTGAATTCACCGACCAGGGGCCCATCGAAGGGCCTCTGTGGGTGACGGGCGGCATACCCGTGGAGCGTTCAGACGGCCAACCGTTTGAGACGCGCAACCGGGTCACCTTGTGCTCATGTGGGCAGTCGAAGCATAAGCCCCTGTGCGACGGCACCCACCGCGAACATCCTACCTATAAAAAATAGGGAGCGGTAGCTTTACCCACCGAAAGATTGGTGTTCGGTGCGGGCAATGATTTCGTCTTGCAGGGCCACGCTGAGGTCGCAGAAGTAATCGCTGTAGCCGGCCACGCGGACGATCAGGTCGCGGTACTGTTCCGGGTTGCGCTTAGCCTGGCGCAGGGTTTCGGCGTCCACCACATTGAACTGGATGTGATGCCCATCCAGCTTGAAATAGGTGCGGATCAAAGCCACCAGGTTGTCCAGCCCTTCTTCGTCGCCGAGCAGGCTGGGGGAAAACTTCTGGTTGAGCAAGGTTCCGCCGGTGCGAGCGTGATCCATTTTAGCGGCAGAATTGAGCACCGCGGTTGGTCCGCGCCGATCGGCTCCCTGTACGGGTGAGATAC
>JAJYIW010000033.1 GCA_021789855.1 Chloroflexota bacterium
GGTGGCTGGTAGCTGCCACCCAACGGTCATGTTCTTCCGGGTCCAGAACCAGGGGATGTGCGCCAATCGCCTGGCAAAGCTCAATAGCCAGCCCTTTCGCCTGAGGTGAGGTACGCGGGAGGGGCGTCAGGGCGAAGGGGATGCCCCGGAAAAGGCCGGGCTCGGCATTGGCCAGGGAAAGCCTTTCCTTGCCTGCCATAGGATGCCCGCCGATCGGGTCAAACCGGGGAGGCAAACCGGCCATCGCTTTTACAATTTCAACCTTCGTTGAGCCTACGTCCATCACCACGGCCGGCCCCGGGCATAAGCCTGGTAAAGCCGCCAGGGTTTGCAAGATCATCCCCACGGGCGTCGCCAGGATCACCACATCGGCGGCAGGTAACAAACGAGCCGGGTCACGAGACACTTCATCCACCACCCGGCCTTCTCTTGCCAGGGCCAGGACATGCTCATCCTGGTCAATCCCAAACAGGCGGGCGACATGGCCGGTAAGCGCCATGGCAAGCGAGCCGCCTATCAGCCCCAGCCCAACGATTGCCACCCGCCTGCCGCTTAAAAAATCAGGGTTCTCATTCATAAAGCCATCCGGTGCAAGGCTTATCGATCCAAGCCGGCCGGAACCTGGGAAACGCTCACCAGGGGCTGATCCACATGCGACTCCCGCACGGCCAGCTTGCGTCCCACGGCCTGGGCAATCGCTTCCACCTGCTTCACCATTTCAGCAAAACGTTCCGGTTTAAGCGATTGCGCCCCATCGGATAGCGCTTCTTCCGGGCGCGGGTGAACCTCCACAATCAGCCCATCGGCGCCGGCTGCAATGGCTGCCCGGGCCACTGCCCCCACGTACTCCCAATGGCCTGTGCTGTGGCTGGGATCCACGATCACCGGCAGGTGCGTCAGAGATTTAAGCACCGGTACGGCATTAATATCGGTGGTGTTACGGGTGGCGGTTTCAAACGTACGGATGCCGCGTTCCGCCAGGATCACCCGCCGGTTGCCATGCGACAGGATGTATTCCGCCGACATGAGCAGCTCTTCGATCGTGGCGCTCATCCCGCGCTTGAGCAATACAGGATGGTGCCCTTCCCCGGCCGCGTGGAGCAGGGCATAATTTTGCATATTTCTCGCGCCAATTTGTAAGACATCGGCATACTGCTTGACCAGCGCCACATGGTCTGGCGACATTACCTCGGTGATGATGGGCATACCGGTCAGCTCGCGAGCTTCACACAGCAGCTCGAGGCCCTGTTCACCCAGTCCCTGGAAGGAATACGGGGACGTGCGCGGCTTAAACAAGCCGCCTCGTAAGGCATGCGCCCCGGCTTCTCGCACCGCTTGAGCCGTCTCGAGGAACTGGTTACGGTTCTCCACCGAGCATGGGCCGGCAATAATCACAATTCCGTTTCCGCCTATCGATACACCATCTAATGGAAACACCGTATCGCTGGGCGAAAACTCACGCGAGGCCAGCTTGTAGGGCCGCGAGATCGGCACAATATGGTCGACGCCCGCCAGGAAAGATAGCTGCGCAGGCTCAATCTTCCGCCCATCGCCTACTACCCCGATCACCGTTCGCTCCGTACCCCGGGACAGGTGAGCGTGCATCCCTAAGGTTTCAACCCTGGCAACTACCAGGTTTATTTGCTCATCGGTTGCATCGTTGTGCATGACGATCATCATAAGACACTCTCCTTTAAATCAATTGATTCGTTAAGATCCGGCCGTAAACGGGCAGCTTCTCCCAGGTAAACATGGCGGATAGCTGATTGCGGCTGGTCAGTATTCCAATGGATTAGCACGCGGATAATTCGGGGCAGGCTGCCAGCCACCGGCATTTCCAACGTGCACATCAGAGGGACAAGCGTCCAACCCAGGTCACGGGCAGCCGGCGCAGGGACAATCGATACCAGGTCTGGCGTGGAAGTAAACCAGACAGAGGCAATATCTTCCGTGCGTAAATCGGGATTAGCTTGTTGGATCGCTATTAGTAGCGTACGGGTGCTGGCCAGCACCACGCCAGCACTATCTTCTGGCACATCAATCGCTCCTCGTATCCCTCTGATCGGCATATCACCTCCTGGTAAATAAAAAACGCGAGGCCTTTGGTCTCGCGTTTCGGGTAAAGTAATCCTGTTTTATGCCCGTTTATGCGTTACCGCCGGCAACCGGTGTTCGGGAGCCGTAATAATAAAACGCATAAAACCGAGAAAACAGGTGAGCATTCATGAGTTAATTGTTAATATTATATGCCATTCCAGCCAGAATACAAATTAATATTTTTTAATGTTACCCGAGCAAGCCAGGAAACAGGGTGGTCAGCACCAGCAGCATGGTTAAAAAGATCAGGATGGCAACCGTCGTCCAGGTAATGATGTTCAGCACGCGCCCATTCACAAATTTGCCCATGAGCCGCTTGTCATTGACCAGTTGGAGCATCACAATTAATATCACCGGGAGCAACACGCCATTTAAGGTCTGGCTGTCCAGCATCGCCTGGAGCAGCGATTTAACCGGCAAGAGGATCACCGCCGCCCCCAGGACAATCATCCCGGTGTAAATACCAAAGAACACCGGCGCTTCTTTCAAACCGGCATTCACCCTGGCTTCCCAACCAAAAGCTTCGCAAACCGCATAAGCCGTGGAAAGGGGCAAGATCGCTGCTGAAAAGACCGATGCATTCAACAGCCCCAACCCGAACAGGATAGAAGCATATCGACCTGCCAGCGGTCCAAGGGCCAGGGCGGCGTCCTGGGCCGTCTCAATCGGCAAGTGATTGACGTAGATGGTTGCGGCACAGGCCAGGATGATAAACCCTGCCACCACATCGGTGAAAATGCAGCCGACTATCACATCAATGCGCTCGTAGGCATAATCTCTGGGCTTGAGCCCTTTATCAGCAATTGAGGATTGCTGGTAAAACTGCATCCAGGGGGCGATGGTGGTGCCAATGACGGTGATGAATAACGCAATGTAACCCGATTCGAAATGAAAGGTGGGGGTGACCGAGGCCTTTAAAACCTGATTCCAATCCGGCTTGGCCATCAATCCCGAAATGACATAGGCCAGGTAAATGGCGCTCGCGACCAGGAAAACCCGTTCAACGCTCTTATAATTACCCCGTGTAATTAATAACCACACCCCCACTGCCACCAGCGGGACGGAGATATATTTGCTGACCCCGAAAATTTCGAGGCTGGCCGCCACACCAGCAAACTCACTGACGGTATTGGCCAGGTTGGCCAGCACCAGGATGCCCAGGATAAGCGCCGTTATTTTGACGCCCATCTTCTCGCGGATCAGGTCGGCCAGGCCCTTACCGGTCACCACCCCCAGGCGCGCGCTCATTTCCTGGACGATGATCAACGCCAGGGTGGTCAGCACCAACATCCACAACAGGTCGTATCCGTAGCGCGCGCCGGCGACCGAATACGTTGAAATGCCCCCGGCGTCGTTATCCACATTGGCCGTGATGATACCTGGCCCGACCACGGCCAGGAGCAGCATCAATCGCCTTCGATAAGGTTTTAGCCGTTCCCAGAGCCGCATCAGTTTGCCTCCTAATCCAAAAACCGGTGCTTCAACCCGACCATATCTCGATAGGTCACCACCCCTAAAATACGGTGATCTTCGCTGGTCACCGGCAGGGCGCGGAAGTCATAACGGGTGAAGGTCTCCAAAGCTTCCTTCAGCGGACAATCCGCATCCAGGGAGATGACGTTTTCATTCATGATATTCCTCATCAAGGTTTTATCATCCGCCTGCAGCAGGTCTTTCAGGTCCACCAATCCCAACAAGTGATCCTGTGCATCGACAATATACAGGTACATCACCACATCTTTCCCTTTGGATACATCCCGGTAGTGATCCTGCACCTCTTCAGCCGTCATATCAGGCGGGAACTTGATATATTCCTCCGTCGCCAGGTTGAGGATGTTCTCTTCATGCTCCTCCAGGATCGGCGGGATCTTTTGCCGGTTCTCTTCATCCAGCATGGCGATGATGTCTTTGGCGTCTTCAGCCGGTAAAGCGGCCAGCACATCAGCCGCCTGGCCGGGCGTCATTTCATCGATCAACTGGGCCGCTTTCTCCTGAGTGATCGAGGCCACCAGGTCACGTTGCACATTCGGATCAACTTCTTCCAGCGTATCGGAGGCATGTTCAGGTTCCAGTTCTTCAAACAACTTTACCCGCTGCTCATGATCCAATTCCTCCAGTATATCGGCCACGTCGACCGGGTGCATATCCGAGAGGGCATCCTTCAGCACATTTAATTGTACATCTCCTCTGAATCGACCAATGCGCGCCGGCAAAGGTTTAATGTACTTCCAGGAAATCGTTTGATCCTGGATCGATTCGGCTAACCGGTAGATCGCATTGGCCAGGCCGGCCAGCCCCATGCGCCGTAACAAGCCATAACGGCTGAGATCGACATCCGTGACATAAAGCTTGCCGTTACGCTGTACCAGGCGAACGTCATACACCACTTCAATTTCCCGGCCGTCCAGATCCAGCGCTTTTTTATCCAGGATGTGGTCGCGTAACAAAACGGCCTCTTCACCCGGCTCTTTCGGGCAGGCGTCCAGGTTATCCACCTCGATTTCGATTGACTTGGCGCTGAGGGAGCGCACCTGATCCCATTTCACCAGGGATGATTCGCCAAACGGGCGGCTGATCAGCAGCGCGACCACCACCGGCAAGGTGCCATTTTCCTTGATAATTAAGTCCACCAGCTTGCCTATTTTTTTGCCGTGTAACATCACTTTGCTCCCGATTAACTCAGTTAAAAAGAGAGATTCCTCGGGTTGAGTTTTCAATGGGGTGGTTATTTCACTCATCTCACACCTCCTAATGGATCACCAGCGTGGCGAACTTGTAGAACAAGATCAACAGCATGGCAATCAGGTAAATACGCAGCGCCCACAAAGAAGCTGTCACCAACGGGGTCATTTTGATCCGCGGCGTTTTATACTTCCGGTTGATTTCCCGGATGCTCTCAAATAAGCCTTTAGGCTGGCTGAAATCATGTTCGTTTTCGTCCATATGCTCCTCCTCATTTACTTGAAGAGATTAGGGAATAAAGCACTGATGCTATAGGCTGTAGAAAGTACGATCAAGCCGATCACGATGGAAAAATTGATGACGTTTTGCACCAGGTTATTTTTTTGAGCGCCCATCAATTCCTCATTGTTGAGCAGCAAGATCAAAAAGACCATGGCTGCCGGAAGCAGCGTCGTAGCGATCACCTGCACGAACAGGGTAATTAATACCAGCGGGGCATTGGGGATCAGGACGACCACCCCGGCAATCAGCAGGGAGAGGAAATAATAGGCATAAAACCAGGGCGCTTCGCGCACTTTCAGGTTGAGCGAATGCGCCCAACCAAACACTTCGCCAATCGCCCAGGAAGTGGCCAGGGAGATACAAATGGCGCCCAAAAACCCGGCGTCAAACAGGCCAATAGCCAGGAAGGTGCCAACATATTGATTGATGCCCATCAACATTTGGGCTGCCTGGGCCGCGCTCTCGATATTTACCCCGCGCAGCACTGTGGCCGTTACGACCAGGCAAAAGATCGCTACCACCACGGTAAAAAATGCCCCCAGTATGGTGTCAAACTGGCTCCAGGGGATATCCTTCTCTTTCATCCCCTTGTCCACGACCGAGCTCTGCTGAAAGAAGATCATCCACGGGGCGATAGTCGTGCCCACGTTAGCCATGAGGAAGAAAAACAAGTCGTTGCTTGACCCAGAGGGGAAGTGGGGGATAAAGCCCTGCCGCAGAATTTGCTCAAACGAGGGGTGAACCATAAAGGCGCCTGGGATATAAATCAGGTTGATCAAGCAGAAAAACAAGGCCAGTTTTTCCCAGGTCCAATAGCGGCCCTGGATAACCATGAACCCCATCAACAAGATGACAATGATCACGGTCACAACGGGTGGGATGCCAAAGATGCTCAGGGCGGCTGTCATACCGATAAACTCGGTGATCAGGGTCAACTGGTTGGTCAGGCCGAGGTCGAAAAAAGAAAACCAGCCCCAAAATGAGCCAAACGCGTCGAAGATGGCTTCTGCATGGCCACGCTTGGTCACAGCTCCCAGGCGAACGGTCATCTCCTGGACAAAATAGGCGATCGGCCCCAGCAGCACCAGGAACCAGATCAGATCATAGCCATATTTTGCGCCGGTAGCGGCATAAGTCGTTATCCCACCGGCATCATTATCCGCTATCATCACAATGATCCCGGGACCGGCGATAATAAAAAACAACTTGATGATTTTAGAAAGTCGCCGGTATTGGTAAAAGGTTTTCGATAAGGCATTCATCGGTGCCTCCCACTTTTAAAGTAACAGGACGCTTTCACTATCTCTCCCGGTACAGGCGTGGAACAGCACGTCATGCCCGGATGGGAGAGCGATCGCTATCGGTTGTTTTCAGCAAATGTGGGATATAACTCGCCCAGCCCGAAAGGTCAGGAAGGCCCCAGGGAGGCAAAAGCGTGGTTATATCGCCAGATAAGTCGGATAGTAGCCGGGTCCTGGATAGAATCACCTGCCAGGTGGCAAGGCTCAGGCCCAATACTATGATCCGCGGTCACGCGATCACCTCCTTCCAACGCTCGCGCGAGTGAGATTCAGACCAACCGGCCCATGCGCGAGGGCAAATAAAAACCTCCCCACCGATATCCAGGGAGGTGTCTATATCTTGATAAGCCCTTAGGGCTACCACCACCCCCACTGGTCGAGCTTTGGTGTTGCGTGTCGTAAGGAAGTTTCCCAGCCACTTTGAGCAAAGCCTTAAGCCGACCTTGCCTAGCCTACTCCTTGGCGTCTCTCGACGTTTCGGGGCAGCGGCCTGTGTTCACGCAGACACCTCGCCTAACGAGGGTAATTTAATTTGCGGCTATTTTATACTACCAGAAAAGGCGAATGTCAAGCGATAGCCTTCACATTAATTCGAGTAATTCTTCCGGTTTGTTGGTATCTATCAACGCCCGTTAGCGCTTTGGGTTCATCTTTTGACTTGCATTACACCTGACTTCTCCCTATAATATTTTCATCATGATGTTTATTGGTTTAATCAAAAGAACACATCTCCATTGGAAACACCTGGTGATCCCGGCAGCCCTGCTGGTCTTCCTGGCCTGGGGCTGGGCCACCCCTCCAGGTTTATTAGGCAAAGCCGACGCCATTGGATATGCCGTTTGCCACCGGATTGACACGCACTCTTTTTTTCTTGGCACGCGCCAGATGCCGCTGTGTGCGCGCTGCTCTGGTATGTACCTGGGAGCAGTTTTATGCTTAATTTACCAGGTCGCCCAGGGACGCCGCGGAGCCCTTCCATCGAAAGTCGTGATGGTTCTATTAGGATTATTTATCCTGGCCTTTGGGATCGATGGGGTTAACTCTTATCTCTCCTTCTTCCCGAAAGCCCCTTCACTTTACCAGCCACAGAACTGGCTTCGTTTTGTGACTGGAACGGGTATGGGAATAACGATCATCGCTATCTTGCTACCCCTTTTCAACCAGACCGTGTGGACCACCTGGGATGATCACCCGGCTTTGGGAAACTGGAAGCAGATGGGTGGGTTAATCTTATTAGCCATAGGCCTGATCGCCTTGGGGATAAGCGGAAATGTGCTGATCCTGTATCCATTAGCCCTGATCAGCGCCGCTGGAGTCGTCATGATTTTGACTATGGTCTACACCATGGTGCTAGTTATGCTTTTTAAAAGGGAGAACCATTTCAATCACCTGATCCAGATTGGGCTCCCCCTGCTCGCCGGGCTGACCATGGCGATGATTCAAATTGGCGCGTTCGATTATGTACGGTTTTTTCTCACCGGCACCTGGGCCGGCTTCACGTTGTGACCCAATAAACAGATCCTTGGATCGCGGCAGTGGGCGAATGGAGCTCACTCTCCAGGGAAAAGGGTCGATAACCAGATAAGGAGACGCAATGGATGTTCTAGGGGTTTTATCGGCCTTTGGCCTGTCTGCCAGCGCCGGTTTAAATGCCTACATTCCCCTGTTGGTCGTAGCCCTGATAGCCAAATTCACCCCGTTGATCCGGCTCGATCACCCCTGGGATAACCTGACGAGCTGGTGGGTGATCGGCCTGCTGGTCGTCCTGTCCCTGGTCGAATTTTTTGCCGACAAAGTGCCCGCTATTAATCATGTGAATGACATCATCCAAACCTTCATCCGCCCTGCGGCAGGCGCGATCCTCTTCGCTGCCAGCGCCAAGGTCATCACGGATATCAACCCTGTTCTTTCCATTGCCGCTGGCGTGCTGGTCGCTGGCGGGGTGCACCTGGTCAAGTCCGTCGCCATTCGCCCGGTGGTGACCGCCACCACCGGCGGAACCGGTAATATCCCGGTCAGCGTGGCCGAGGACCTGACCTCGACGCTGGTATCCATCATTTCGGTGGTTGTTCCGGTCGTGATCGGCATTCTTTTATGCCTGGTCGCGGCCTGGATTATCCTGCGGATGTGGCGCCGAGCCAAAAGGTCCTCATCCAGTTCTTAATTGGAACCTTTCATTTATTTGCCATTCAGGAGGTTATGATGTCACAAAGTGTCTACCCGCAACCCCCCATTCAGGTGCAGGTAAGTCATACCAGTACCATGGCCATTTTAAGCCTGATCGCGGGCATCCTGGGCTGGCTGGGATTACTGGGGATCGGCCCTATCCTGGCGATTATCTTCGGCTACATCGCTAAGAACGAGATCCGCAAGGGCAATGGTATGGTCACCGGCGACGGCATGGCTACCGCGGGACTGGTGCTGGGGTATGTTAACCTGGCTATTTCGATTATCGTCACCTGCCTGCTGGTCGTCCTGCCGCTATTCGGCATCGGCGGGCTGGCCATCTGCGCGCCTTTTATCAATGGTATCCATTAACCGCATTTAAAACCGATTTTGAGGAGAGTACGCCATGGGCCAAAATTATGTTTCGGTCACCCCTATCCAGGAGATTCCCCCTGCCCAACCGAAAAAGAACAACAAGACTGTCTGGATTATCGTGGCGGTAGTGGTCATTTTGTTATTATGCTGTTGTTGTCTGGTAGCCGTGGGCTATTATTTTTCCACCACAGGCGCTTTTCAAAATATATTCAACAATGTGATTAACAACGGAGTCAATGGCGGCGGCTACTGATAGGGGACGCCACTGCCAGGCTCAAGCTGCAATAAGCTATGCAGGCCATCCAGGCGGGCCAGGTGTTGTAATTCCCCCAGGGCTTGCCGGGCATGGATACGGGCTGGCTCGCTTAAAACCAGGGCGGTAAACTGGTCTTCATCCAATACGACCTGGCGCCCGCTCGGGTAAACCCACAGATCGAGCGCCAGGTCGACATAATCTACCTGGCCCGGCGAGAATTCCGCCGGGTATGACACGTTGCAATACCAGCCTTTGAGCTGGCTGGTACGGCCATCGTGGATTTCATAGATGTTGTACCAGCGGTCGGAAAAATAGGCTTCGGTGAACCGGTCTCCACGAGCCAGGGTTAAATCAAGAAAAGGCAGGTCCGCCCGGTTAAACAAGGCTTCCAGGATCACCCGATCGCCTCGGAAAGCCAGGACTTCACCCGCATAACGCCAGGTTTCGACCCGGTCGGGGGTGAGCTTACGCACCAGGATCGGGCTTCCGGGCAAAAACAATGCACTCATTGCCTGAAATCTTACCACGAACAGCGGTAAAATAAGGCCCAGGAATTTTACCTTGCAGCCTTCATCCACTTCCACAGCCGCCTCCTCGCCATTCGAGATATCCAACCGCCGAGTCCTCATCGGCGTTTTTATTGGTGTGGTTTTCCTGTATTGGATGGGCCTGTATTTATATTACCCGACTCTACCCAACTACATCAAAACGCAAACGAGCGACCTGGCGATGGTGGGAACTGTGCTTTCGATGTACGGCTTATGGCAGGCGATCATCCGCTTACCGGTAGGGATTGCCGAAGATTGGGTTGGGCGGCGTAAACCCTTCCTGATTGGAGGCCTGGCCCTGGTAGGGATTGGCGCCTTCGTCCTGGGAACCGCCGGCAGTGTGCACGCCATGGTGGTTGGGCGGGCCATCACGGGCATGGCCGCCGCCACCTGGGTGCCCCTGGTCGTATTGTTCAGCAGCCTCTTTCCGCGCGAAGAAGCCGTGCGCGCCACCGGCATCCTCACGGTGGTGGGCTCAGCCAGCCGGATGCTGGCCAACAGCCTGACCGGTTTTATCAACCAGGCCAGTCATGGCTATGCGATGGCCTTCTTCCTGGCTGCATTGATGGCAGCCATCGCTATCCTGCTCACCTTGCCAACCCCCGACCACCGCCGCCCGCCGGTTAAAGCCACGCCATCCAGCTTCTGGCGTATTCTGCGCAATCGCAGCGTCCTGGTTCCCACCCTGCTCAATACCGTCGCCCAACATGCCACCTGGGCCACGGTCAGCAGTTTTATTTTTGTCCAGGCTAAGAATTTCGGCGCCAGCGACGTCAGCCAAAGCCTGCTGGCCACCCTGAACGCTGCCATCTACACCGTGGGCAACCTGTTGGCCACATTGATCATCCGGCGCACTGGCACCCGCAGCCTGGTTTTGGTCAGCTTCATCCTCCTGGCAGCCGGCATCGGCCTGGCTGCCGTGGCGCCTTCCATGCCGCTGATCTTTACCGCCACGTTCATCATCGGTTTAGCCTCTGGGGTCAACTACCCCATCTTAATGGGGATGAGCATTGAACAGGTACCCGATTCGGAGCGGAACACCGCCATGGGGCTGCACCAATCAATTTATGGGATCGGCATGTTTTCTGGCCCCTGGCTGGGCGGTTTGCTGGCAGAACACCTGGGTGGGATTCAACCCATGTTTGCTATCACTGCCGCCGGCACGCTGGTTTTGGGGCTGGCCGGGACGATTTTCCTGCGACCAAAGCCCGTTAAGGGGATTTAAGCCACGCGGCCGGGTAAGCATTTTCTGCCAGCAGGTAAGCGCTTTCTCCTGCCAGGTCCAGCAATATAGTTTGGGACGGCTCATTGACCGGGTCTATCTCAAAGGCAATCGCCGTGCTGCCGGGAGACCACACCGGGCGCGAGCTGCCCGATCCAAAGCAGTACAACGTGATCTGGCCTGTGGCCAGATTCAGGATTCCCAATTGTTCAGTTTCAAAAGCCCAACCTGCATGGCGGTAATCCAGCCAGAATGCCAGCGACTGGCCGTCTGGGGCCCAGGTCAGCCCGCGAATGACCGCCAGGTCGCCACTGCTGGATAGATCAGTCAGTTGGCGCTCCGCGCCGCTCCGGTCGACCAGGAAGAGCTCGTCCTGGGAGTTGGTTCCCTTGCCGGTGTCGATCGCCATGGCAAAAGCCGACCCATCCGGCGACCATTCAGGGGTATGTCCCAGGGCGCCCCGGTCAACCCGCTGCCATAAAACCGTCTTCGTTTTGATATCCCACAGCACCATCTGGTACATGGGGTCGACCTGTTCGTCACGGAGATAAACCACCTGGTTTTGGTCCGGGCTGTAGACTGCGCTGGTTGCGTTATCCCATTGAGTTCCCGGTAAATGCGATTGGTAGATGTTGGGAAGAATGGGCGCCAGGTCGTGCGCGCTGCCTGTGAAAGGATCAACCACGGTCATGCGTCCCTTATAAGCCACGTCCCACGCCATCAACACGGATTCGGGGCCGAACCAGCTGGCAATGGCGTTCCAGCGAAAATCCCAGGGTTGCGAAACGGCTCTGCGCCGGCCATCCGAACGGATGATGCGCAACGCCAGGTGCATCGGGATGTAGCCCTTGGGATCCGGCCAGCCTTCAAGGTACATGAATTCCTTTCCATCGGGAGAGGTGGCTGCCACGTTAACCAAAAACTGATATTTTGAGCCTGGACTGCCCAACGGGGTGGCCGGCTGCCCGAGGGTTTTCAGGGCATACAGGCGCGCCTGGGCTCCCCCCAGGACGATCACACCCGGTTGAGACAGCCCGCCAGGGGGCGGATTCTGAACCGGCAGGCAGACCTGCCGGTAAACCGGCGCTCGGGTGGATGTAGGAGACGGCTGATCAGGGGTCGCCGATGGAGTGGGTGTGGATATCGCCAACGCCGGTGCGGGGGTGGCGCTGGCCTGTGAGGTCGCCAGCGCCACGACGGTCGACATTTTATTCACCGCCGTTTCAGATACCGTGACCGGATCGGGCGTTGGCGTTCCCTGCACACCACACCCGCTGGTCAGAAGCAACAGGCTGGCCGCCAGAAATAAGCTCAATAAATATTTCATGATGATCGTTTAATGCCCATCGATGGACGGGCTTTATGAATTTTCCTGGTTTCCTATGAATTAAAAGTTTCTTGGTTAAAAATAGAACCCTCGCCAGGATAAATCTGGGTTAAAATCATGGTTAGCCAATCCATTTTACCTTGCAAATGGCAAAAGATTCTTAATAATTCTCTAAGGAGTTTTTTCCATGGCCGAATTTCCACGTACGCTGGTAGGAGGGGTCAGCCTGCCCCGCCTGATCGCCGGCACGAATTGGTTCCTCGGTTATTCCCACACCAGCCTGGCAAAGGATAAGTTTATCAAAGAATACCAGGATCAAGCCCGGATTGCCAAAATCCTGGAAGTCTTTCTCGAAGCCGGGATCGATGCTGTCATGGCGCCTCCCTCCCAGCTCCTGGAAAGCGCCATTCGCCAGGCGGAAGATCGCGCGGGTAAGGGCATGATCCGCATCCTGACTCCCATCTTCAACATTACACCGGGCGGCCCGGCTGATCAGGAGCCCCAAAGAATGTTCGACCTATGCCAGGAGCTGGACGCCAGCTTTTGCCTGCCACACCAGGCAGTGACGGATGCCCTGATCGACCGCCGCAGCGGCACCATCCGCGACCTGGGAATCTATACCAGCATGATTCGCGAGCGGGGGATGATCCCAGGCCTCTCCACCCACATGCCCGAAGCCGTCGTTTATGCCGATCGCATGGGGGCGGATATCGATACTTACATTCAAATTTACAACGCAGCCGGCTTTCTCATGCAGGTGGAGGCGGATTGGGTGATGCGGATCATCCACGAGGCGAAAAAGCCGGTCATGACGATCAAACCGCTGGCCGCCGGTCGACTGCTGCCGGTAGTCGGGCTGGCCTTCGTGTGGAGCACCCTGCGCGAGCAAGACATGGTCACCATCGGCACCACCACGCCCGATGAAGCCAAAGAAGTGATCGAGCTTTCATTGGATCTGCTCAGCCACGAACAACCGGATAACCAGCTCCAACGGACTCGCAGTAAAAATTCATTGAACTAAACCACCCCGAACCGGGCTCATTCACCCGGCGAGGGTTGGTGCAGCAGCCGTTATCGGACAAATATTATCCGATAACGGCTCTATGATTCTATGGCCATCTGTTATAATGGGCCGCATGAAGTATCATATCTGGACTGAAGGTTGTCAAATGAATGAGGCGGATTCACAGCGAGTGGCATCCGCCCTCGAGCGCCTGGGATACGAGCCAACCCCCGCCCCCGAAGCGGCTGACGTCATTGTCCTCAACACCTGCGTGGTGCGGCAAAGCGCCGAAAATAAAGCTTACGGGCGCTTATCATCCCTTCAACCGATCAAAGACAGGCGGCCGGGTGTGGTGATTAACCTGATGGGCTGCCTGGTCGGGATCAAAAACACGGACCGGCTTAAGTCGCGCTTCCCCCTGGTGGATATTTTCTCACCTCCTTCTGACCCCCGCCCGTTAATCGATTACCTGACTCAAACGGAAACCCGCGTCTTAGAAGAGGCAGGGACCGAGAGGCGCTTTGCTTTGATGGATGGCGACCTGGTGCTGCCTGCCGCCGAGCGCGGCCAGGCGGTGAGCGCCTTCATCCCGGTGGTGTATGGCTGTTCCCACGCCTGCACCTTTTGCATCATCCCCTTCCGCCGCGGGGTGGAACGCAGCCGCCCGGCGCAAGATGTCCTGTCCGAGGCCCGGGCGCTGGTAGCCCAGGGAGTCAAGGAAATCACCCTGCTGGGACAGATCGTTGACCGTTATGGGAAAGATATTCCCGAGGGGCCTGACCTGGCCGGTCTCCTGCGCCAGCTAGCAGGCATAGATGGGCTGGAACGCATCCGGTTCCTCACCTCGCATCCCAATTGGATGACCGATGAGCTGCTGGATGTGGTGGCCAGCGAGCCAAAAGTTTGCCCCCATATCGAAGTCCCGGTGCAAGCCGGCCATGACGAGGTGCTGGCCAATATGAAGCGGGGCTACACTGCAGAAGATTACCGGCGCCTGGTGGAGAAGATTCGCCAACGCATCCCAGGTGTGTCGATCGCCACCGATGTGATCGTGGGTTTTCCCGGTGAAACAGCCGATCAGTTCCAGGCCACTTATGACCTGCTCGCTGAGCTGAAGCTCGATGTGGCGCACCTGGCGCGTTATTCTTCGCGCCCAGATACGGTAGCAACCCGGCGCATGGTGGATGACGTCCCCGCCGCAGAGAAAATGCGCCGGTTCCGCGAACTGGAGAGCCTACAAGAAGGCATCGTCACCGAGATTCACGCCCGCCATCTCAATCGCCAGGTCGAGGTTTTGTTCGAAGAAAAGGTCAAAGGGCGCTGGAAAGGACGCACCCCCACCAACAAGCTGGTTTTCGTATCCAGCGATGAAAATTTACGAGGCCAGATTCGCCAGGTGACCATCACCCGCACCGGCCCGTGGTCGATGCAGGCTGATCTGGCTTAACCCAGGCGGATGGGCATGGCGATACGCCGGCGCTCAGCGCACGCTTTAGCCGCCGGCTGACCACTGGCGCAACACCGCCTTGAGCGTATCCGGTCGCATGCCATACAGGTCTTTAATCGCCAGGCTTAATCCTAGCACCCGGCTGGCCGTCTCAGGCTCACTGAGCCAATCTTCCCCTACTTCGGCTAACACCGGCACCAGCTTATTCAATTGTTGTTGGCGGTATTTGATGTTGTAAAGCGCCATCGCCAGCAGCATTTCGATAAAGTCCCTCAAAGCAGGGTCCGGTATTCCTGGCAATAGGGCCTCTGGGTCAGGCGCAACCTGAAAAATCGCGCCGAGGAGCGCCTTGTCGAGGAAGGGTAAACCGATCATGTTCAATTTCAAGGGGCACACTCCTGGGATCCGCCTGTCACAGCGCGCCGGGTAGCTGGCCTGGCGCGACCTGCGTCTGATAATAATGGCAAAGGGAGGTCAGCGGGCAGGCCGGGCAATCGGGCTTGCGGGCGTGGCAAATCTCTCGGCCCAGGCGGATCAGGTTTAAATGAATCGTGTAATAGGTTTCAGGCGGCAAAAGCTGTTCAAGGTAGCCATGCGTGTTTTCCACGCTCATTGAGCCGGGATGCAATCCCAACCGGCCGGTCACCCGGTAAACATGGGTATCCACCGGCAAGGCCGGGATGCCCAGGGAGAACTGGAGCACAATCGCCGCCGTCTTGGGCCCGATCCCTTTGAACCCCCGTAACCAGGCCAGGGCTTTTTCCCTCGGCCAGGACTTTAAAAAGTCCAGGTCAAAGCTGCCACATTCGGCCCAGATGGAGCGCAACGCCTCCTGGATGCGCGGGCCTTTCTGGTTTGACAGGCCGGCTGTACGGATCGCCTCGATCACCCTGCCAGGTTCGGCGTCGCGCACAGCCTCCCAGGTGGGAAAACAGGCCCGTAAACGGCTGAAAGCCTCGTCGCGGTTGCGGTCGTTCGTATTTTGCGAAAGGATGGTGGAAACCAGCTCATCGATGGCCGGGAGGGGGTTGCGCCATTCGATATAACCATAGAAATCGAGCAGGCGCTGGTAAACCGCCAGCGCCAGGCGCTGCCGTTCCGGCGTAACGGATTCACGCGCCAAAATACCGTTCGTCCTTAGTTAGCTCGAAGTGAGGTTGGACCTGGCCTACCAGAATACGGCGCTGGTTGTAGAGCGGCTGGTTACAGAAATCAACCAGGTCTTCCAGTTCTTGGGGAGTGATAGCCCCAAGCTGCTGCAGGACTTCCAATGCAACACAGCGGAGAGCCCGGCCGGTTAAATCCCCGTCCGCAATTTTGATGGCAATCCCCACCGCGGGGGTCCTTGGCCCAAGCGCTTCCGGTTCTAAGGCCATTCCCAGGTATCCCTCGGCGCCCGACTTGCACAAGATGCGTCCACCCGTGGCTTCCATCAATCGCGTATCAAAGCGGCCCGGCCCCGCTACCATCTCCGGATGGCGGGTCATGGCGCGGGTGATCCGCTGGCAGGCAGCCGCCCGTTTTGCGCTCAGGTTGCGAGGATCGATCACATTGGCGTAAGCGCGGGCTGCGTTTGCTAAAGGCACCGCGAAATTGGGGGCAGAACAGCCGTCCACACCCACTACCACTTGCTCCGGGGGCAGCCCCGCCATTTCAGCGAAAGTCATCAGGATGGCTTGCTGGACCGGGTGCTGCAGTTCAACATAATTCTTCACCGGCCACCCGCCCAGCCTGGCAAAAGCCAGCATACCCGTATGCTTGCCAGAACAATTATGCCGGTTGGGTGAAGGCGCTTCACCGCGCGCCCGAAGCGCCCTGGCCGTTTCCTCATCATAGGGCTCATGGACGCCGCAGAGGAGGTCGCTTTCGGTAACCCCAACTTTCTTTTGAATGGAGCGAACCTTCTCCACCTGCTCATCCGTGCCTGAATGCGAGGCGCATATTAAAGCCAGCTCAGATGGGGAGAGGTCATACGCTGTATCGCCTCCCGCCTCGACCATGGGGAGCGCCTGGAAAGGCTTGGCAGAGCTGCGCAGGTAAGTAACGGTATAGGGATCACCGCAGGTCGCCAGCAAATTACCGGTGTTGTCACTGACCGCGATCGCCCCAAAGTGAATCGATTCAACGATAGAACCCCGGGTGATTTCAATAAGAGGAACATAATTAGGGTGCGTCATTGGCCTGGCAACTCCTCATCATCTTCAGTGGACAGCGCGCTGTAATGGCGTGAATAATAATGGTTAAGACCCCAACGCAACCGCTGGAAAAATTGCTCCTGGCGGGTGGGGAGGATATCAAAATTTCTAATTAATTCCGGGATCAGCAATTCAAGCTGATCGGGATTGACTTTCTGCTCTGCCATCGCATGCAGGTGCTCGGCCAACATTTCCAGGTATTCGAACTGGCTACGCACCTCCCTCATGGCCACCAGGCCGGTTCGCCCACCAACCACCAAATAATCCTGGTATGCTGGCGATAACAACAACCTCAAGGATTCGATCCAGGGATCCAGGTCAGCGTTAGCCAGGAAAGGCGGTTGCCCGGGTATCACGGCATCGCCCACAAACACCACATGCGCATCTGGCACGGTCACCCAGATGGCGCCAGGATGGGGGCCGGGATGGTGCTCCAAGATGACGGGGGCATCATCCCAATAAATCATCAGGTGCTGGCTGAAGCTGATCTCCGGAGGGGCCCAGCGGATACTTCCCAGGCCATTGCTCAGCTCCCAATCTGCGCCGGTTTCGACCGCCTGTGATTTTAACGCGGTAGGCCGGTTGCGAAAAACCTGCGCTGTTTTCTCATGCGCTACCACGGTGCATTCCATAGCTCGTGCGCCCAGGGTACGATCGACATGGGCATCGAGATTGACCAACAAGCGATCGATTCCACCGCCCAGATTGAGCAGGCTGGAACGCCAGGAGCGCACGTCATCTGGCTTATGCGGCGCATCAATCAATAAAAGGCCGTGGGTAAGGTTGATTGCGCCTAAGACAACCCCGGCATAACTGGTCTCAATAAAAATTCCGTGGGCAATTTCCTGCATGAATGCTCCTATCCCTTCATCAGGGGTATTATAAAATGAATTTTACCTCGGGCAACCCCTTCAGGATCACCTTTCCTCTCGGTTTAAGCGTTATTGGCCCATTGATTGAGTGATCGGTCCTCGTCCTCATAGTTTTAGGCCAGGGCGTATTCCAGCCAACGGTAAGGTAAAAACGAAACGGCTGCCCGAAGGGGCCCGGTTCTCAATCCAGATTCGCCCGCCGTGGGCCTGGACGGCCAGCTTGCAAAATGCCAGGCCCAAGCCCAGGCCTTTGACGCTCAGGTGCTCGGTTAAGCGGGTATATTTATCAAAAATGTGGCCGTGCTCACTCTCTGGAATGCCAGGGCCATCATCTTCCACCCAAAGCTTTACCCAGCGGCCGTCGCTGGCGCCCCCCACCTGGATGTGCCCCCCAATGGGAGCGTACTTCGTGGCATTCTCAAGCAGATTAATCAGCACCCGCCGGATCATATCTTCATCAACTCTTACCGCAGGCAAACGATCATCGAGCGCCAGGCTAATCTGTTGCTCTTTACTTTCCGCGGCAGGCTGGACCATCTCTTGAGCGTCCCGCGCCAGGATCCAGGGGGAGCATTGCTCCGTTTTCAATGGCGACTGGCCAGCTTCCAGGCGGTGAATGTCCAATAACGAGTCCACCAGGCGTTGCATGCGCTTAGTAGAACGATCCGCAATGGACAGGGTCGCATTGACTGCCGGGTCGCGTTCCGAGGGAAGCATATTGTTCACCAGGTCCAGGCTGGAGATCACATTGGCCAACGGTGAACGCAAGTCATGGTAGACCATGGCGATTAATTGATCCTGCAATAATGCCAGCTCTTTCCGGGCTGCCATATCACGCAGAATCCACTGCAAACATTCGCCCTGGGCCAGTCTCACCCGGTGAACATGGACTTCCACCGGCAGAGCATCTCTCCCCCCTGGGCGGTGCAAAAGGCTTTCAAAGGCCACCGGGCCATGCTCAGGCAACGAATTCAGATCGGGGGAAATTTTATTGGCATCCAGGTCAACCAATTGGGTGATGACCAGGCGTTCTAGCTCCCTGGAAGCATAGCCGCTGATCTGGCCGGCCTGGCGATTCGCTTCGATGACTTTACCGGTAAAATCCGAAATTAAAATGGGATCCGTGCTGTCTTCGAACAAGTCGCGGTAACGCCGGTTTGTTTCCTCCAGCCGTTCAAACAACCGGGCATTATCAATGGCCACGCCCGCCAGGTTGCCAATGCCGGTTAAGACAAACAAGGCTTCCTCGTTCAGGCTCTCCTTGGGTGGATTGACAATTTCCAGGATGCCGGTCACCTTGCCATGGGCCTGGACCGGCGCGACGACCATCGATTCGATCATCAAGCCGGGAAGCTGGTCTGCCCCTGTGGGATGGACGTGGTTGACAATCAATCCCCGCCCTTCATGGGTCACACGCGCGCCAATGCTATGGCCGATGGGCTGCCGGTAACCGATGACCCGCGGGGCATAATCCCCGGTCGCGGCATTGTATGCCAGTTCTTGACGCGCCTCGTCCACCAGGGCTAAGAGCACTTCCGGGGTTTGCAGAGCGCGAGCGGCCTGTTCGAGAATGCGCTGCAGCACCTCATCCAACCGCAACGATGCGTTCACTGAAATCGCACATTCAGCCAATGCGGTCATGACCCGCGCCTGTCGCTGGCTATCGTCGTACAACCTGGCGTTTAACACGGCCATCCCGGCCAGGTCGGCGATCGCCTGTATTAAAACCAGGTGCTCCTCTTTAAAGAAACCCGGGACAGGATGCACCACCGTTAACACCCCTGCCAGGTGCTCGCGCGCCAGCAAAGGGACGCAAATGGCCGATTTAGCGCCACTGCGAGAGCGATCATCATCGGGCCGGCGTAGCCAACGGTTATCCAGGCTGGTGTCCGGCACCAGGGCGGGCTGGTTATTTTTGACCACCCAGCCAGCCAACCCTCGCTCCACCGTTTCTTTCAATTGCAGGGTGGAATGCTCGGTGATGCGGGTCCCGATGACGATGGCCGCATCCACCGGACGGCCACGTTCATCCAAAACGATGATTGAGCCACGCTCTGCGCCGACGTTCGCCAGTGATAACGCCAGGATACGTTGCAGCACCGCGCGTAAATCGAGCGAACCCGCCAGCTCACGGCTGATATGGTAAAGTAATTCAAGCGAGGCTTGCGTTCGATCGGTTGCCATTCCATTTACCCCTGTCAGGTTCCTCAGACTCGCACGGCTCTCACCGCGTTGCAACGCTCGCAATCCGGGCGATCACACAACAAAGCCTGGGTATCCACGCTTATTTTATCCTTTACTAGATTAATCATATCTTGTAAAGGCAGGGCTCGAACCTGCGCAGCGCCGATCGTGACCCGGCGGGTGATACCCTCCAGCCATTCCTCCGCAGCGTTGAACCCATCGGAACAGCCGGGGAAACCAGGACACTCGACCACCCCATCGGGCGTCAGGGCCCAGCGGACGAACTGCTTACGCCCGGCGAGCTTTTCTGCGTAGTGCAGGCTGGTATTCACGGTATGATCAACCCCCAGCAACAGCACCCATCCCCCCTGGCTGGCTAACACACCGATCGGCCCCAGCGGATCGTCCAGGCTCTGGGCATTGATTGCGCCATCCGCCCGGTAACCTGCGAATGACAGAATGGGATGCTTTCCGCGCAAAGTGCCGGAGCGGGTGCGGAAGGCTTCAGCCACCATCCCCATCATCCGGTCGGCCGGCAGGTTGGGACGGTAAAATTCCGCCATCCGGTTGGTGTCCTTCCCGGAGCCATAGGTTATGGCATTATCTTCGGGGCCGCTCTCCGGGATCACCATGGTTTTATAGGTGAAAGTGGGCATGACCAGCGTGTCAAACACTCCCAGGAGCGCGCCCACTACCGTCTCAGCCCCACCCCTCACCTGGCCAAAGGACGACAATGAAACGTGGCTAATCACCGGCCGGTTGCGCTCCAGTTGGAGCTGGCGGAGCCCATGGATCAAATCCCGAAAAGTCACTTCAGGTTTTTGCTCACCCATCATCTTTTTATTCCTTCACCGTGTCACAACGTATTCTTTCACTCTATTATATCTATTTTGGGGCGCCATCACCACCAGCCCAATGAGAAGAGCCATTCTTATACAACGCCAACATTTTGTTAGTACTGTTCTTACAGGCAAGCCATAAGATCAGCATAACCTGAAACACAGGCAGATGGAAAAATAAAAATAAAACCTTATTGGAGGATGACACTATGGCTCTTTATCTTGCACCCGTTTCTACAATTACCCGGCACGCCCCTGCTTTTTGGCAGGATTGGTTCGAAAGCGATGTCAATTTCGCGGTCGATGTGAAAGCCGAAAATGATGATTATGTGACCACCGCGCTGCTCCCCGGCGTCAAAGCCGAAGACCTGGACATCCAGGTGGTTAACGACACCGTGAGCATTTCTGGTGAATTCAAGGTCGAACGGGATGAAAAAGACGAATATCTTTTGGCTGAACGCCCCAGCGGCCATTTCAGCCGGGTATTGACCTTCCCGGTCGCGTTGGACCCAGCCAAGACGGAAGCGACAATGGCGAATGGTGTGCTGACCCTGCGCACCCCGAAAGCCGAATCCGCCCGCCCCAAGGTCATTAAAGTAACCACCAAGTAATAGGGTGA
>JAJYIW010000034.1 GCA_021789855.1 Chloroflexota bacterium
CCAGGCGCCTGCCCTGTATAAAGAGTCGGATTCCTACGAGACCTCCTTGGAGAAGCCCAAACAGGAAATTGAGGCTTGCGGTTTATTTCACCCGGTGGCGCTGCTGCGCTTCCCATGGCAGGCTGCGTTTAATATTGATCAATATCTAGGGCTGCTCGGCACGTATTCGGATCACCTGGGGCTGGATGAAAGCATCCGCGCTCGACTATACGCGGGCGTAGCGGAGGTGATCGACCGGCATGGCGGCGCCATTGATAAAAACTACGAGGCTTGCCTGTATATGGCGCAAAAGAAATAAACAGGGATCCTGATGAAGAGTTATCGCAAAGAATTGTGGTTTTACCTGCCTACCCGCCGGGGGTTCATCAATATCACCCGGCAGGTGGAGGACTGTCTACATGAGAGTGGGATCAAAGAGGGGTTGATTTTGGTTAACCCAATGCATATCACGGCCTCTGTCTTCATTAACGATGATGAAAGCGGCCTTTTGCATGATTATGAGTCCTGGTTAGAAAAGCTCGCCCCCCATGAACCGACCAGCCAATACTGGCATAACCGTACCGGAGAAGATAATGCAGATGCCCACATCAAGCGCCAGGCCATGGGGCGCGAGGTAGTGGTAGCCGTAACCGAAGGCCGGTTGGACTTTGGCCCCTGGGAACAGATCTTTTACGGTGAATTTGATGGCGGGCGGCGCAAGCGCGTTCTGGTGAAAATCATCGGTGAGTGAGGAAATATGACTAAAAACCCCACTGATCCGGTGCCGCTTTACCAGCGCATCTATGCCATGGTGCGCCAGATACCAAAAGGCAGGGTGGCTTCGTACGGCCAGATTGCGCGTATCGTAGGCGGTTGCACGCCGCGCATGGTTGGTTACGCCCTGTCTGCCCTCAAACATACTTCGGAAGGGGAGGAGGTGCCCTGGCAGCGGGTGATCAATTCCCAGGGCAAAATCAGCCCCTTTGGGGATGGCTTTGGCAGTGCAATCCAACGCCAGTTGTTAGAAGAGGAAGGGATTCATTTCGACCTGGAAGGGCGGGTTGACTTTGACGCGCAGGGCTGGCTGGGGCCAGTTTGAGCTTAACGCACGCGCCTTTTCCACTCTTCTTTAAGCTGTAATTCAACCGGCCCCAGGTCGGCGTCAATGGCGAGAAAATCGATCAGCAACCGGTTGAACTTACTGCCTTCGTCCAACATTGGAAAATGGCCGGATGCCTCAAAGGCGATGGCATGGGTTTTATAATTCAGCGCCAGCCCTTCGTCAAACCTGGGAAGGGTCACGGCCGGGTCATTTTCCCCATATACCAGCAAGCAGGGCGCCTGGAGGCCGCGCAAGGATTCTCGCAGGTGGATGGCTTGAAAATCGGAGAGAGACGCCTGGATGGCTTGAAGATCGGCGCGAGGAGCATCCACCCGCGCCGGCTCACCGGGGGGTAACTGGCCTAGTAGCCAATCCGCCAGCTCGGCTGGTGCAGCCAGGCGCATGCGCGGGTTAAGCATGTCTGGCTCGAGCGGCAGGCTGACGGCCATGAGGCGATCGATCCATTCAGGCCGTTGGAGGGCTAATTGCATGGCCAGGATAGCCCCCAGGCCATGGCCGATCAGGGCTACCCGGCCAACCCCCATCTGTTCCAGGAAATTACCGACCAGCTCGACCTGTTGCTCAAGGGGGTATCGCCGGGCTTCCCTGGCGCTATCGCCAAATCCCCACAAGTCCACGGCATAAGCCCGGTACGAAGCTGAAATGGCCTGCATGGCCGGGATCCAGTAACGCCAGGAGCCGACCCAGCCGTGCAGAAATAGGATCGGGCGACCACGGCCAAGCACTTCGTAATGGAGAATATCCCGCTCCAACAGGATGACACTCATCGCTCACTTGCCAAAACTGGCCAGGATGCTTTTTATTTGCTCGGTTAGATCGGCCGGGCTGAATGGTTTCAATAGATAGGCATTCGCGCCGGCATCCAACCCGGCTTTGATTTCGGCCTCCTGGCCTTTGGCTGAAAGGAAAACGATGGGCACCTGGTTATAAGCCGGGTCGGCTCGTAGAACCTTGCACACCTCATAACCGGTCAGGTGCGGCATGCGTACATCCAAGATGATCAGGTCGGGCATCGCCTCGTGAGCGGCATCCAGCGCCTCCTGGCCATCCTTAACCGTCAGCACTTCAAGCCCGGCATATTTCAAGGTGAATGCCACCAGCTCGCGGATATCCAGTTCATCTTCGGCGATTAATATTTTAGCCATACACCCTCATTCAGATACAGAATGCAACGGTAATTTAAAGGAAAATAGACTGCCTTTGCCTCGTTCGCCCGAGCTGGTAAGCCAGATGGCGCCGTGGTGCATTTCGACCAGGTTTTTTGCGATGGATAGGCCTAAGCCTGTGCCCGCCGTGGCCTGGACCAGGGGATCTTCGCCGCGGTAGAAGCGTTCAAAAATGTGGGCTTGATCCGCTGGGGGAATTCCAATCCCGTTATCTTCGATATCGACCTGGATAGCCTCATCCACCTGGCAGGCGTGAACGGTCACTTTCCCGTGGGGTGGCGTGTAGTTATAGGCATTAAGCACCAGGTTGGTGAGAATCTGGTGAATCCTTTCCGGGTCACCTTCCATGACGGGCAGGTCCTCGGGCGCATCCAGGCTGAAATCGATCGGCTTTTTCTCCTGGCGCGAACGGCGGTTGGTATCATTGAGCACTTCATGGATCAGATTAAGGATATGAATGGGCTGGTATGAAAGATTGATTCGCCCGGCTTCGATTTGCGATATGTCTAATAGATCGTTGACCAAAACATTCAGCCGCTTGGCATTATTTTCAACCACTTTTAGGAAGTGCTGCTGCTGTTCCGTAAGCGGGCCGCTGGCCCCGGTCAACAGGACTTCGACGTAGCCCCGGATAGAGGTCATCGGGGTGCGGAGCTCGTGACTGACATTGGCGACAAACTCAGACTTCAACCGGTCCACTACGACTTCCTGGGTGATATCACGGAAAATAGAAACTGTTCCAAGGAAGGTTGTGCCCAGGAACACGGGCGCCAGGTGGATGGCCACTATTTGACCGTTTTCAAGTGGAATCTGGCTGGTCACCATGTCATCAGGATGGTAGCTGCGGGGATGGCTGGACCAGGTGCGGATGGTTTGGAACCATTCACCCCCTGTTTTACCAAACAGGCCGGAAAATTGCTCCAGGGATTGGCCGAGTATCTGGCTTGACGGCAGGCTCAGGATGCGTTCGGCAGAGGAGTTATACAGGGTGATGGAGTTGCTGGCGTCGGTGACCAGCACGCCATCGGCAACTGCTTCCAGGATCGCCCGCGAGCGTGAAGCCTCCACCTGTTGCTCGCGCAGCATTCCCCCCAGGTGCTCAGCCTGATCGCGGATCAGGTTAAACAGGCCGGCGTTGTTCAGGCTGACGCTGATCTGGCGCGCAGCAGCTTCCGTCAGGCTGATATCGGTCGGGTCGAACCCGCCAGACCCCGGTTTGAACAATATCAGCACACCCAAAGCCTCGTCTCCCAGGCCGAGTAAAACAGCCAGGACGCTTTTGAACGGTACAGGCGTGTCCATCGACTCGGGCCAACGCTCATCGTGGGCCAGGTTTTCGATGGAGATGGAACGGCGCTCCTGGCTGACCCTTTGGGCGATGTTCAGCTCAATGGCAGGCGGCAGAGATTGGAGCAGGCTCGAGGCGGCTGCATGGATTAAATCGGTTTCGTTTACGAGGTTAAAATGGGTGCGGGCGCGAGGCGTCTCTGAAGACGGTGAGCGCGTGCGGCAGAGGGGTTCCATTCTACCCTGCCTGGCCGTGTAAATCACACTTTCACTGGCATGCACGGCCTGGTTGAGCACAGACAGCGTGCGGTTGAGCACCTGGTCGATATCCAGGCTGGCGGTCAGCTCGGTGATGATTTGGAGGATCGATTCGGTGTGATGCTGGGCTTTCGATAGCTCCTCCGTCCGGTCGCGCACTCGCTGTTCGAGCGCCTCGGTTAACTGGCGCGTCTCCGCATACAGGTAAGCGTTCTGGAACGCAATCGCGGCCTGGTTGCTGATGGTCAATCCCAGCTCAATTTCAGGCAGCGTAAAATGGTACGGTTGTTCAGTCTGGAGCAACAGCACACCGCGTAAATCTTTTCCTGTGATCAGCGGAATCGCCAGGAGGGAGCAGGTCTTGCGTGGGTCGAAAAATGCCTGCAATCCGTCCAGCTCGGGCTCCGAGGCTACATCCATGGTGCTGAAAATACCTAACGTCTCTTTCAGGTGGCTGAATAAGGGGGCAGCGGGCAGGGCAGCGGGAAGCGCGGATTGGTCTGCCGGAGTCTCCAGGTGCAAATAAGGGGCTCCTTGCGAGGTAAACAAAACCACTGAAACCAGGTTGCAGTTCAGCGCATCTTTGATCTCTTTCGCACTCAAGCTGAGGATTCTATCGGCCTCCAGCGTGCTGCTCAGCTCACTGGAGAAACGGTTGAGCAAAGCCAGGCGCTGGGAGCGCTGGTCCAGATCCGTCGCGCGGCGTTGGGCCTCATCAAACAAGCGGGCGTTCTCCAATGCCGCTGCAGCCTGGCCGGCGAAGGTGGTTGCCGCCTGGATATGCTCCGGGCTGTAAAAATCAACCTCCGCTTTTTCCAGGGCAATGGTGCCGATGACCTTACCTTTAGCGATAAGGGGAATGCCCAGCCAGGAATGGTTGCCCATGGCCTCGATGGCTGGAAATCGGGAGTCCTCGCCCATATCCTTGACCGGGATGGATTGGCCCGTTTTGATCATTTCAGTAAATAATAGGCTGTCTTCGATCTGGACGGTTAACCCCTGGCGCTGGTCATCGTCGGTAAACCCTTTGGCGGAAGCCACTTCCAGCTTGTTTCCTTGCCGCAACCATAACGTGGCGGTCTCGTAGGGGATGACCAGGCGAAGCTCATCCAACAGGGACGCGATCAGCTCTTTTCGTTCCAGGCTGGATGTCAGCGTGCCGGTCACGGTGGTCAGGGATTGTAGCTGGATGGTTCGTTCTTCAGAGGCGCGGAATAACCGCGCATTTTCAAGCGCCAGTGCCGCTTGCTGGGTAAAAGCCGTGGCCAGGGATTCGTTGTCGGCTGTAAAAGCAGCCGGAGCGTTGAAATTATCCAGCACTAACAGGCCCAGAGTAGCTGCGCCAGCCTGGATGGGCACTACCAGGCTCGAAACGGGCAGTTTTCCGGCGGTTGCCTGGCGATAATGCACCAGGTCATCGACCGGCAGGTTGTAGTCGTGAACGAAGTCCACTTCATCGATGCGCCTGGCGCTACCCTGGCGGTAGACCAGGGCGGGTAATGCCAGCGTTTTCTCTGATGCGTGGAGTGCGTAGTGAATCTTGAGCAGGCTTTCATTATCAGGATAGCCCTCGGCTACCTGGGGAGCCAGGCAGCCCTTTTTAAGGTCTTCAAGCGCTACCATCCCCGCGCTGGCAGAAGGTATGGCGCGGAGCGTGCTCCTGATCAGGGCGGTCAAAATATGGCCGATATCCAGGCTTCCCAACTGGCGGCTGAACTCAACGATCAGGTTCATCTCCTGGAGGCGCCGCCGGGTTTCAGTGAGCAGGCTCAGGTTCTGGAGGACGATGGAGACCTGCCGGGCAAGCTGTTGAAAGATTTGCCTGTCATCCGGGGTAAAGGGCGGCAGGTTTTCTTTGCCCAGGACTAAAATCCCAGCTATTACCCTGCGATTCGTTTCGATGGGCAGGCAGATAAAACTTTTTGCGCCAAAAGCTGCCAGGAAGGAATTTTTCCCCCATTCTATGTCTTCCTCCAGGTTATCTACCATGCGGATCTGACCATCGGCCAGGGTTTGGAGCAGCGGATTACGCTGGCCGAACAGTGCATGCGGGTTGACTGCCGGGGGAATGCTGCCGGCCGCGCTGGTTAATTGCGGATCGCCTGGCGTATTCTCAGCTTGCATGGCTACGTCAAGGTTTAGCCTGGCCAGTAATTCCCGGGCGATGGCTGTGAACACGGTAGCCGCGTCGTTTTGGCGGTTCACCACGGCAGCGATTTCGATGCCATCCCGCATACGCTGAATCTGGCGGGATAGGCGCTGAATGGACAGGGTCTGCTGGAGATCTTTTTGCAGCAAGGTGGGCAACGTCGACTGGGTGGCTTGCAGCGTCTGGGCGGATTGGTCGATCAAATGCTTTGACCGTGTTATTTCTAAGTTCAGGTTAGCCAGGCGTTGGTGATTTTCGATTGCCAGGCCCGCCTGCCCGGCGAATATTTCAACCGCTTCAATCACCGGGGGCGTGGGTCTTCGCCCATCTCTTGGATTGTCGAGGCTCACCAATCCCAGGGGGCGCCCATCCTGGGCATATAAAGGTAAAAGGAGCGAATCATCTGGATCCCACGCATTGCCGTCTTTTTGGGCTGGCCGAGGCAGGATTGTCATGGCGTGCACGTCCTCGGATGTGGCTGGCGCGTGCTCTGCGGGGATAAAATACGCCTGGCCAATCTTGAATTCGGGTTGGAGCAGTGGCGTGATCCCCGGCCATGGCTGGATATGGGTCTGAAACTCTTCCCAGGCTGCTTCAGGCAGGCCGGCCTGGGCAGCCCGTTTAAGGCCATTGACCTCGGGCACGTAGGTGCTGATCAACACCATGTCGAAGGCGGTTGCCTGGCGAATCCCCTCGGCTATGATCCGTAGCGACTCTTCCAGCGGCTGGTCCGCGTTGAGCGATCGGGAGGTTTCCAGTAACTTAGAAAGCACTTCCACTTGCTGGTGTAGCTGGCCGCTCTGGCGGATTTGCTCGCGGTACTGCGCTGCATTGCCCATAACCAGGGCTACCTGGGCGGCCAATGCCTGCGTTATTTCGATAGCGGCCTGGTCAAAACGCTCTCGCCCGTAAGCGTGGAGGCTGATCAAGCCGGCGACTATGTCCTGGTAGATAATGGGGAGCACCACGGCGGATTGGGTGCTGGTGTGAGGGCGTTGAAAGGAGCTGTTCTCAAAACTGGTCACCTCTACCAGCGCCTTCCGTTCTATCGCGGCCAGTTCCATGTCGCTCGGCTCCTGGGCAGAGGGGTCCCCTTCGCGCGCGATGACGGGATAGGGCGGGGGAACGGTGATATCAAAGAGGACTACCACTCCGCAATCGGCCTGGCTGGTGCGCAACGCCTCCTCATGGATGAGCCTGGCGAGGGAATCGTGGTTAAGTGGACCGGCGGCTTCGCGGCTGATGCGCGTCAGGGCCGTTAACTGGTCGACCCGGCGGCGCAGGCCTTCGTCGGTTTGTTTGACCAGGAAGGCTTGTTCCACTACGCTGGCCAGCTGGCCTCCGGCCGTCACCACCACCTGGAGGTCATTGTTATCGAAGAAATCTTGAGCCGTGTTGCCGATCCAAAGCTCGCCAATGCCCCGGTTGTGCACCACCAGGGGGACAGCAATGGCGGATACCAGGCGCAGGGTTTCGGCGATAGCGCTGTACGTGGGGAGCAAGGAGTCTTCCTCCGACAGGACGCTTGAAAGGACGACCTGCATCCGGCTGGTGACCGTGTAGAAGAACATGGGGTTATCCATCGAGGTCGATGGGATCGCGCTCAGCGCTTCTTCGCTCAGGCCATACGCCGAGGGCTGGTGCAGGCTTAATATCCGTTTATTTTCGTCGACCAGGAAGATAAAACCAACCTCAGCCCGGGTCAGGTGGATCAGCTCTTGTAAAGAATACTTGAGGATTTCATCGAGGGTGGCAGACGAGCTGGCCAGGCTGGCAATCCGGCGCAGGCCATCGGCGCGTTGTGCGCGTAGCCTGCTTTGATGTACCAGGGTGGCGTTTTCAATGATCGGGGCGCATTGGCTGGCCAACAGGGTCAGGAGGTGTATTTCTTCCGGGCTGAAGGTGGAACGGCCACCGGTATGATTAGAGGCCTGTAAGTAACCCATCAAGCGGCCGTTTGTGGTGAGGGGGGCCAGGATCGTATCATGCAAGCCGGCGGCGGTGATCAGGGTTTTCAGGTTCAAATCGGTCAGGCGAGGATCCTGGCTCGCATCTTCGCTAATAATGACTTCCTGGCTTAATAAAAATTTTTGTAAGCTACTCCCTGAGGCCAGGGGAATGGTGTACAAAGACATAAATTGGGACGGTAAGCCCTGAAAGGGGGGTTGGCCTTCAAGGGTGTGGTGGGCCTCATTGTATAACAGAAAGCCCAGTATTTTTACCGGCACCAGGGGCGCAATGCTGTTCACCAGGTGTTCATACAGCTCCCCGGCATCGGGCAATGCGCTATAGGCCTGGGTAAACTGCGCCAGGCTGGACATCTCGGCTGAGCGGCGCTGTTCGGAAGAAAAGCGCACCGCATTGCGAATGGCGTTTGCCGCTTGTTTTGAGATCAACTCGATTAATTCAAAGTCGGAGCGGCGATAAGCGCCTGGCGTATGCGAGCCAAGCTCCAGGGTGCCGATCAGCCCAAGGTCGGTTTGCAGTGGGATGCCGATGTATGATCCCAGGCTTTCGATCCGCTGGTCGCCGGCCGCCGGGCGCCCGCTTTCCCTGGACAATTCAGGGATGAACAGGGCTTTGCCTTCTTTAATCAGGGTAGTGGTAAGCTGGGATAAATTCCCCGTTGCCAGCGTGGTCTGCGCCAGCCGGGGCTTGCTTCCCTGTTCTTCAACCAGCTGGTAGGTCACCAGGGCGCTTTCGGCCGGCCCGACCAGGTTGATCTCATTGAAATCAAAGGGGATCATTTTGTGGAGGTTAGTCAGGATAGCCAGGACCGTGGCTCTCAAATCCAGATCGGAGGTAATGGATTGGAAGATATCCGTGATCGTTTGCAGGTAGCCGCCGGATGAATAAAGCTGGCCGTCTTTTTCATCCCGGCTGATATCTGGGAGGCGCAGCGTGACCAGCGTATGCCGCTGCTCCGGCGATTCTAGATGGTGGGACTCACCCTGGATGAGCTGTCCTTGCAGGACGAAGGTTGCCTGGCCGGGCTGGGCGCATAAGGTTAAGAACGATTCAGATGGGCGGGCCTGCAACGCCAACCGTTCCAGGTTGGGAACATCGTGATCGTGAAGCTGGAAAAGCTGCTTTGCCTGCGCATTCAGCGAAAGGATTTTCCCCCCTGCCTGGATCAGCAACAGGGCGTCAGTGGTATCTCCGGCGACCTCGCCTGAGCCGGTGGGAGAAAATGAGGGTTCAACCGCGGCGGGCAAGTCATCCACCGGCTGGTTTTTTAAGCCGGGCTGTACCAGGCGCCGGATGATCAGATAAATGACTCCGCCGGTTACGACCAATAAAATACCTGAAATAACGATTGCATCTGGCTGGATCATGCTGTCCTTAGCCTTATCCAGGCGATCAACTAACCATCCTGGCCGGTAAGGTCTTGCCGCCTGGCTTCAGCCGCCAGCTCCGTAATTTCACGGATGTCAGCGAACTGGTGGGTTGATGGTGAGACCGTTCCGATGCCAAGAGACATCAGGGGCGATTGCTCGAGCTGCCCATCGGCGTTCGGGGCCGTAATATAGCCGTTCTGCCGGTCCATGAAGTTGTAATGGGTCAGGGCCTCGGCGCTGAAACGATCTTTAAGCTGCTGGCGGATGGCCGGTTCAGCGCTCTCTGTGGTGATGACGATAAAATTATCTCCGCCGGCGTGGCCGATAAAGTCGTTGGGGGAGCCAAACTCATCGATGACTTCTCCGATCAGCAGGGCGGTTGCCCTCAGCACATCATTAGCGGCAATAAACCCGTAAACGTCTTTAAAGGCATCGAAGAAGCTTAAGCGGATGTCCATCAGGGCCCACCCTTTTGCCCGGATAATGCGGCGAAGCTGATCCTCGATCAGCCGACCCGCAGGTAAGCCAGTTTGGGGATCGGTCAGGCTTTCCCTTTCGGAGCGGTTGATCGCATTTTGCACGCGCCACTTCAGCTCTTCGATGTCGAAAGGCTTGGTAATGTAATCATCGGCGCCCAGTTCAAGCCCCTGCAAGCGGTCACTGCGCTCGTCTTTTTGGGTGAGGAAGATCACCGGCACGTGGCTGGTGCGGATATTCGTCCGCAAGGTCCGGCAGACTTCATAGCCATTGGTATCGGGCAGCATGATATCCAGAATGATGAGGTGAGGCATGGCGCGGTGGGTCTTTTCAAGCGCCTCGGATCCGCGTGAGGCGATGTCTACGTCATATCCCTGGCTGTTGAAATAAATACTAAGCATGTTCGAGATGTCTGAATCATCCTCAACAATTAAGAGATGTGCTTTTCCCATGAGCCCTCCCTGAACAATGGTAAGAACGGCAGCTTATTGGCTGGCCGCAGAAAATAAAACCGGCGGCGGCGGATTACCATGCTTCCTTTTTTTCTTCGCTTACGCGCGGGTAAAGGCGGGGGTGATGAGCGTTAACATAGCGGTATTGATCGCCGTCTTCATAGCGGACATCTTTGTCAATCAGCCGGCGCTCTTTGGATGACACCAGCACCACATCGGATTCGATCATCCTGGCAGGGAAAATTAACATGCCTGAGCCGATGCGGCAATTGTGGCCGACGCATCCGCCCAGAACAGGGCGGTTCGAGGGGCGGAGCTGGCCGAAGGCATCGCGCGCTTTCAGCGGAGAAGAAAAAAGGTTGAAGTCGGTAAAGGTTGAGCCGGCGCCAATAAATGTATTGCGCCCTACGACGCACATTTGCAGGCAGGTATTCTGAGCCACCATGCTATTATCCATGATGGTTGTCATGAACAAAGCTGCCCGAAAAGGTAAAAACGTACCGTCGCCGATGACCGACAACATCAACTGGCAGCCCTGTGAAATATTTACGTTATCCCCAATCACACAATTCTCGATGACCGCCCCTGCGCCGACGGTGACATTGTCCCCGATGGTGGTTGGGCCGTGGATCACTGCGCTGGGGTCGATGACACAATTCCGGCCAATCTGCACCGTTTTGGAACATTCCAGCACCTGTTTGCCTTCGTAAAGCGCTGCGGCCAGGACGCTCAATTTGAACCCCAGGTCCTGGTTCAACCGATCTTCAAAACGCGCCCCCCGCCCAAACAGGCCAAAAACGCTGTCGGCGATGAAGATATGCAGCCAGGTGTCAATGGCCATCAGGCTACGCAATGGCACCTGGTAAGTTAAATCCCCGCTTTCGCTGGCCATATACGTTGGGACGTGGTAATAACCAATCTCCCTGGTCAGCAAGTCGGTGGCCAGCGGCTCGGCGTCAGGTTCTGGCCCCTCGGGAAAGTACCACAGGTCAGCCAGGTAATACTCCCCCGCAGCCGTGTAAGAACAAGATAAAGGAAAGATGTGCTGGCGGAACGCCGGATCGTTAGCCGAAAAAGCCGCCCGGCAGGCCCGGCCGCGTTTTTGCGCCTCGTGAATGAAGGACTGGATGTAGGCGCTGTCAAAATATAGATTGTCACGATAAACCAGGCAGGCTTCGTTGGTTTGCGGCATACGCTCTTTGGCCGGCAACTCTAACTCCCGCGTGGTATAGGGGGCCAGGATATCGCGTTGGAGCAGCCAAAGAGGTTTATTCTGAATGCGTAAATCTCGCGCAGGCTCGTTAAAGGGGGCGATGGGACGAGGTGCCTGTAATATAATTTTCAACATGGCCTGGACCACCCTTCATGAAGGCATGCTTGCCTCAGCACTTAAGAAATTCCGGAGTGTCTGTTTGAAGGGCTCAGGCTCATCCAGCATGATGAAATGCCCCGCATTTTTAAATCGCTCGATCCGCGCGGTAGGAATTCCTGACTGCATCACCTGGTATTGGCGGGGATCCACGATGTTGTCCCGGTCCCCAAACATCCCCAGCGTGGGGATTTTAATTTGATCTAAATAGGGTCGCAGGTCGGTGCGGCGCAGGGTGGCGATGCTGATTAAAAAGGATTCCAGGGTGGTTTTAGTTAAGTCGCTGTCCATCATCTCAGGAAAGCCGGGATCCCGGCAAATCGAGGGAGAAGCGATTCGCATGCCCAGGCGAAAGGCGCCCATGAGATTGAAGAGCAGGTACGCGATCGGCTTGTAGCCGGCAAATTTTAATGGCAGGGCAAGCGACGAGCCGACGATGGGAGATCCGACCACCACCACCTTGCTGGTTTTGGTGGGATGCTGAATGGCCAGGGACAGGCTGACCGTCCCCCCCATGCTGTGCCCAACCAGCGGAGCGTTGTCGATTCCCATGCGCTCCATGAACTGGTTGACCATGCTGACAAAATCCTGCACGGTGTAGCTATTGCGCTTTTTGCCGGATTCGCCAAATCCCCAGAAATCCAGAGCGTAGGTGCGGTAGGCCTGGCCCAGGCTGGTCATCGTGTCTTTCCAAAGCCCCCAGGAGCCCAACCAGCCATGCAATAATATCACCGGTCGCCCGCGTCCAAAAACCTCGTAATGTACAATGCCCTGGTCAGTCGTGATGGTAGACACGCGCGATATGCCCGGTGAGGGATTCAGGCCTCACTCGCCTCCATTTCGGCCAGGATGGAATAAAGCAGCTCTAACAGGACGCTTTTAACCGAATCTTTTTGGAACGCAACGCACGGTTTTAGCTTGACCTTGGGATCTAACCGCAGGGCGTTGCGAATATCCTCGAGCTCCCAGGCATCCGAGCGATCCTGTTTGTTGGCTGCGACGATGTAGGGGGTGGGGGCATACGCCCGGAAGGTTTCGAGGATAGAACGCGCCTCGCGAAAGGTTTCCGGTCGAGCGCTGTCCACCATGACCACGAACCCCAACATGCCCTCGGAAAGGATTTCCCACATAAAATCGAACCGTTTTTGCCCGGGCGTACCGAACAGGTACAGCACCAGGTCGTTATCCACGGTGATACGCCCGAAGTCCATTGCAACGGTGGTTGTTTCTTTAACTTTTTCAACCTCGGTCGAGATTTTTCGCTCGGTTGAGACCACGTCTATCTCGCTGACCGAGCGAATAAATTCGGTTTTGCCTGCATTGAATGGACCTGTCACCACCATTTTGACCGTTTGCATAGTGCAACGTCCTCGGTAAAAAATTATAACGAACGAATGCGGCTGATCAGCCGGTTGATTAAAGATTTTTGTTGTTCCCGATTTTGGGCTGGGATATTAAGCCGGCTGGTAAGAGGAGGCGTAAGCCCTTCAGGGCGGATGATTTCAACCAGGCCTGCCTGCAAAAGGCTATAAACCACCCGCCGGATTTCCAAATCGCTCATTTTAGTCGCCCGGCTAATCTGGCGAATGGTATTTTTGGGGTTGATGTAAGATACCACCCGCCATTCCTCAACGCTGAGATTGACATTCCGCAAATTTGTCCCTGGCCTATCGGCAAACTTAAGCGCCATTTCCAGGCTGGGAATCTCTTCCTGGAGCTGTTCCCATTCTTTCATCTGGCGAGCGCCCTCGATGATCATGTTCTCCAGATCGATGCGAACGGCAATTTTATCTACCGGAGGCAAGGTCCCGACTTCGAACCGGAACAATCCATCGGCCCAGGTATATAACTGGCGGACGATGCCGGTAAAATACACCTGGAGGCTGGTTAACACGTCATCCTGGGTCAGGTAACCTGCATTGATGAGCATTAACCCCAGCTCTTTATCGGACATTTGTCCCCCGCGTTCCTTGATGGTGCGATACTGGCCGGCGTTGATCTTGTTATTGCGGTATAGGATGGTTGCCAGGCTGCCATCATCCTGACCCAAGCGAGCAAAGGACAGCTTCCCTTCCCGGAAAAAAATTTGGGTCGCCGCCACGTTGCCCTCAATAACTAACGCACCGGTTTTTCGCGCCAAATTAATTAAATTCAATAATTGGGTGATCGAAAAATCCCGCAAATTGCCCTTTAATGCCATAGTTTTAGCCCCCCAAGGGAGCTCCTTTCAGGGAAATGGGCTAGCCAATCCGGCAACCATCAAAAAAACTGTTGCAATTGTCAGGCCATGTGCGTCAATGTCGATCCAGGGTTAGCAGGGGGACAACCTTGTAAACACCCAGGTTCTGGCCTGTTCCAATGGGCTTGAGTTACTAATGAAAATTATACGTGGTTAGGTATGGCAAGTCAATTAATTTTCTGGCGTTGGGGCCAAAGCTTGCGAACTTGTAAGGTCTGGGTTTGAGATTATAATTTGAGGATGCCAGCCAAAGAGAAAAACCTGGTTCGAGCCGGTAGTTTGGAAGAACGAAATGCCCGATCTAATTCATAGCTTACAAGGTCGCGATCTGGGACACCTGCGGGTCGTCGCCAGCCTGTGGGGGATCGAATTAAACGCGCCCGATGGTCACACCGCGCTGCCCCTGCTCGTAAAGGCGATGCTAGACCGGCGTTTGATGCTGGAAATCGTTGAGTCGTTACCCGCCGAAGCTCAAACCTGCTTGAAGACTATCCTGGCTCATGAGGGGCGGCTGACCTGGGCGCTGTTTGTCCGCCGGTTTGGGGGCATTCGCGAAATGGGCCCTGGCCGGCGCGATCGCGAGCGCCCTTATTTGTCTCCTATCTCCCCGGCTGAGATACTTTGGTACCGTGGATTGATCGGCCGGGCTTTTCTAAAGGATGATGACCAGGCCGAACCGCAGGAATATGCCTATATTCCCGAAGAATTCTTACCCTGGCTGCCTGCTCTGCAAACCGGGGAGGAAGAACCGCCTGGCCGGCAGGCATCGCCTATCGAATGCGCCGCTCCCATTCCCGCCAATGACCGCATCCTGGATCATGCCTGCACCCTGCTGGCAGCCCGAAGAATAGGCCTGGATGGGGAATCTCTGGAGCGGGCAGGCTGGGGTATCCCGGTCGATATCCTGGCGGCTTTATTATCCAGCGCTGGCCTGGTAGATGAAAACCGTATCCCTCTGCCAGAGCCGACCCGTGCTTTTTTAGAAGCCAGGCGGGCTGATTCCCTGGCTCTGCTGGCCAATGGCTGGCTGCAGAGTGATACCTTTAACGAGCTGCGCCTGGTGCCTGGCATCGTGTGCGAAGGCGAGTGGCGCAATCACCCCCTGGATACTCGGCAAAAATTGCTGTCGATGGTTGCGAAAGTGCCCCCGCAGACCTGGTGGAACCTGCCGGCGTTTGTCGCGGCGGTTCGCGAGCGTATGCCAGACTTCCAGCGTCCGGCGGGGGATTACGATTCGTGGTTAATCCGGCGGAAGGAGGACGGTGAATCGTTAATAGGCAATCGCCATTGGGATGATGTGGATGGGGCCTTGGTGCGTTTCATCATTACCGGCCCTCTCCATTGGCTGGGAATCGTCGATCTGGCCAGCAGCCGGCTGGAGGCAGTTCCTGGCGCCTTCCGCTTAACCGCCTGGGCGCCGGCGCTGCTCAAAGGCGAGGCGCCGGTCGGGCTGGCCCGGGAGGACTCGTTATTCCAGGCGACAACGGATGGTCGTCTGACTTTGCCCGTGTCCACCGCGCGGGCAGTCCGTTACCAGGTCGCGCGTTTCTGCCAGTGGGATGGAGAGGACGCCGAAAGCTATCAATTCCGCATTACCCCAGCGTCATTGGAGCGCGCCCGCAGCCAGGGATTACGCGCCGGCCAGCTGATTAACCTGATGCGGCGCTATGCCAGCGCACCGCCCACGCCGGCGTTAACCCAGTCCATCGAGCGTTGGGAGGAAAACGGCATCCAGGTGACCCTGGAGCCGGCCATCCTGCTGCGGGTCAAAACGCCGGAGATCTTGGCTGCCTTGCGCCGGACGCCCGCAGCCCGTTTCCTGGGCGACCCGCTCAACCCGACGACGATCATGATTCATGAAGGCGCTGTCGATAAAGTGATGAAAGCCCTGTCGGGTTTAGGTTACCTGTCGGAAGCCAGGCTGGAGTCACAGCCGGAATCACGGAGCTGATCCGTCATTTGTTTTGTTCCACATTATACCGGAGGTCAAATGTCAACGAAATTAGCTTGGATCGATGAGGAATTAAAAGGCCTGCATGACGCCGGCCTGTATAATACCATTCGCACCCTGAGCTCACCCCAGGGAGCGTGGTTGGTTGTCGATGGGAAGCGCGTGCTCAATTTTTGCTCAAACAATTACCTGGGGCTGGCCAACCACCCGGCGGTGGTCAATGCAGCGCGAGAGGCCGTCTTGAAATACGGGGTTGGGCCAGCGGCAGTGCGCACGATCGCGGGAACCATGGATCTTCACCTGGAGCTGGAAAAACGCCTGGCGGCCTTTAAACGGGTAGAGGGGGCCATCAGCTTCCAGTCGGGTTTCAGCGCCAACCTGGCTACCATCCCAGCCCTGGTGGGTAAAGAAGATGTCATCTTTTCGGATGAGCTCAACCATGCCAGCATCATTGATGGAGCGAGGCTGTCTGGCGCTCACATTCTCCGTTATGCCCACGCCGAACCGGCTGACCTGGAGCGCATTATTTTGGAGGCCCAGGGGACTTACCGGCGCGCCTTGATCGTCACCGATGGCGTCTTTAGTATGGATGGGGATGTCGCTCCCCTGGATAAGATCGCCGAAGTCGCGGCAGCCCACGATATCCTCTTGATGGTCGATGACGCCCATGGAGAAGGCGTTTTGGGTGAAGGCGGTCGCGGCATTGTGGATCACTTCCACCTGCATGGCAAGGTGGACGTGGAAGTTGGCACGCTCTCCAAGGCGTTTGGCGTGGTTGGAGGGGTGGTCGCCGGCAACCGCAAAATTGTCGAGTGGCTGCGGCAGCGCGGGCGGCCTTTCCTCTTCTCATCGGCGATGACCGTTCCCGATGTGGCAGCCTGCCTGGCCAGCCTGGACCTGCTTGAAACCTCGACGGCTCTGGTAGACCGGCTGTGGGAAAACACGCGATATTTCAAGTCCGAAATGCAGCGATTGGGCTTTGATACCGGGAAATCGGTCACCCCGATCACCCCGGTGATGCTGGGGGAGGCGCCCCTGGCGCAACAGTTCAGCCGCGATCTTTTTGAGGCCGGAGTATTTGCCATGGCGATTGGCTTCCCCACGGTGCCGCGGGGCAAGGCCAGGATCCGGGTCATGATCTCTGCTTCCCACGGGAAGGAAGAGCTGGATAAAGGACTGGAGGCGTTTGCCAGGGTGGGCAAATCCTTAGGCGTGATCTGATCCCATGGGCTACCCTGAGCAAGTAAACCTGATTCTCAACCTCGGCCGCCTGGCGAGCCGGTCGGAGGATGAGACCGTTCTTGGGTTGGATATTGCGACCCTGCTAGCGAACAGCCTGGCGGCTGACCTGGCTGTGTTGGCTCTGCCTGGAGACGTGCCGCCGTATCCCCTGGCCGTGCGAGCAGTGGTTGACCACCTATCCCTGCTGCCGGAAATTGAAAAAGAGGTTCGGGAGTGGATGCTCGAGGCCAGGCAGCAGGCAGGAGGGGTGTTGGCGATGGAAAAGACCATCGCCGGGAAACCCCTGTCTGTTCTGGCTATTCCGCTCAACCGGGGTGAAGAGACAACGGGCAGCGTGCTCCTGGCCCGCATGGGCGCTGGCTTTTCTCAAGAGGATCGGCGCCTGCTTGAAACGGCCGAAGCTCAATTGGCCCTGGTCATGGAGTATGCCCAGGCATCCCGCCGGTTGGAGAGCGAAACCCTGGCGCTGCGCACGCTGCTAAAAATGGATCGCATCCGCGATTCCAGCACCAGCATGGATGAGCTGCTCGATCGTGGCCTGGCTGAAGTGTGCCGGGCGATCCCCTCGGATTGCGGTTATATCATGCTCTATAACCGCCAGGGGCAGCGATTGGAGCTGCGCGCTATCACCGACCACTCGGTGTTGGATAATGCCGAGATTCTGGAGCAATTGAACCAGATCGCTGATGAAGCCATTCACAACGGCCACCTGGTGCACCGGTCTTATCCGTCTGGGGGCCTCTCTACGGTGTTGGGATTACCCCTGATTTTAAACGACCGCATCATTGGCGTCCTGGGGGTGATGAACAACCGTGGCGGGCATGGACATTTTTCCAGGCAGGACCGCCAGCTCCTTCACGCGATCGGCTCGCAGATGGACACCGCGATCTTTGAACGCCTGCAGACCCAACGCCTGCGCCAGACCTTTGAGCGCAGCGTTGGAGCGCAGGTGATGGAGCGCTTGCTACAAATTGATGACCGGGATTTACTCAAAGGTGAGCGGGTTGAGATTAGCGCTTTGTTCTCGGATATCCGCGGTTTTACCACGGCTTCCCAACAAATGGACGCCGGGATCATTGAGGAGATGATCAACCAGCACCTAGGAGCAATGACCCGCGTGGCGCTTGAGGAAGATGGCACCCTGGATAAGTTCCTGGGAGATGGATTGCTTGCGCTTTTTAATGTGCCGGTGCGCCAGGAAGATTATGCCATGCGGGCGGTCCAAACCGGCTTGAGAATGCAGGCTGCACACCAGGGGATCATGCAGGCCTGGACGGCGGCGGAAAGACCCGTTCTCCCGATTGGGATTGGCATCGCCACGGGTGTGGCGATCAGCGGTAATTTTGGCAGCCCGGAACATGCCGAGTACTCATCCATCGGGATGGTGGTCAACCTGGCAGCCCGCCTGTGCGCCGTTGCGGATGGAGGGGAAGTGCTCATTGACGAACGAACCTACCAGTTAGTAGGAGAGCGGTTGGTGACCGAAGCCCTCCCACCCAAGGTTTTGAAAGGCATCGACCAGCCAGTGCCCGTATGGAAGGTGAGCGGGATGGCCGGTTAAACGAGCCATCCCGCTCAAATGGCGGGATGGAAGCCTGATCAGCAGCCGGTGAGACCACCCGGCTGGCTTATGATTTCTCTACATCGGGTTCGATAAAGGGATCGAAAGCTGGGTTCGTTCCGGCCCAAACGCAACTGCCCTTGTCGGATAAGCTACATACAGCGCCCATCGAGCAGCGGTGGGCGATGAGGCGTGGTGCCTGATCGGGCAGCCATTCAGGGGGGTAAACTGCCTCGGCTTCTAAACCGACCATCGCTTTGACATGGTCGCAAAATTGAGTTTTTTCCGTTTCCCAGGTTTTATACGCCACGATTTGCCTCCAAAATAAATCAACGATTCTTATCTTATTAGTGATAATAGCCAGGTCCGCCTATTTTTGCCAGTGCCAGGCGTCACCCCTTCGAGTGATGTTCTTCTTCATGACCCTTTTTATCAGCCCTATTTTCCTCATCCACCTCATAGGCTACCGCGTCAATGACCACATCTTCTTTGGGTTTCTTTTCCAGCCTCTCTTCCCCCAAGGGGCGGTAAATGTCTTCCAAATGCTCGCGCACCACGGGATGTGGGCTGGATTCGACGAATAGAAACATCATCACCAGGAAAGCCCCGGCGCGGGCCAGGAAACCGCCTAATAAGGGGACAAACAGGAAAACCGTCCCCAGCACCGGCAAAAGTTTATTGTAGGGCTTGACCCGCTCGTCAAATAGCAGGCGTAAAACGAGCTGGACCCGATTCCAAACCCAACGAAACAATCCGGTCTGTTGATGAGGTTGCGGCACCGGCTGTGGATTTTGGGACATAAAGGTATTATATCCTAAATGCTTCAGTTTTTTCGAGCTTGAAGATTGTAGACGATGTATCCGTCCCCTTGTGAATAAATGGGGTAATGCTGGTTAAGGTAATTTTTCAGATTGGGTTGCGCATCAAAATCGGAAAATTCGGTGACCAGGAAAAGGTCCTGACCGGCAATTTCCGAATCAAAAAACTTTTCGAAATTGGGGTCGTAATTTCCACCGCGCAGTTTGGTCAGGTTAAAATCGGTTAAGCTGGGCCAGATGTTGACCGCGTGCCAGCCGTAATATTTCACCAGCATCCCATCTGCGCGGGTCAGGGCGATGACGGTTTTATTGGCTGGAAGAGCCTCGCCAATTTTACGCCAGCCGCCGGGTTCGCCGCGGTAATTGACTCCCAGCAGACCACTGCGGTCGATCCAGGCCGGGTAGGTCATTGCAAAGATCATGACGCCAATCCCCAGCACATGCACCAGGCGGCGTTGCTGCGCCAGGCTGGAAAGCACCAGGCCGCCGACTGGCCCAATGGTCAGAGCCACCACGGGCACCAGGGGCAAATTGTAATAATCATGGGTAGAAATCTGGAAAGGCATGAGCAGGCCAAACACAAAATAGGCGGCCCACAAGCTCAAGGCAACCGTCCGGCCTCGGCGGTCAAGTAACAGAGAGCCAGCCAGTCCTGCCACCAGGAAGCTGAAGTCCATTAAAGTGCGCAGGTTGTCAATCCAATGAACGTAGAACGCGCCCTGGCGGAGCAAAAAGCTGAAACCGATCGTCCAGAAAGTGAAGTACCCTGAAGACCGCCCGCTGATAATGACGAAATAATAAATACCCGGGATGATGATCATGATCGCTGCGGTGACCCATATCTTAAACTCTTTAAAAATGGCTTTCCACCCCCAGCCGGTGATCACCAGCCCGATGGCGGTAAACGCGGGGAACAGGCCGGCCCAGGGCTTGAGCAGGGCCGCCATTCCCCCGGCTATTCCGGCCAACAAGCCCCATTTCCATGCCCGGCTTTCCTCCCAGCGCACCAGGAACAGGATTGAGAGGATAATCCACATGATCATGAAGATGTCTGGCTGAAAGGAGCGACTCGCGGTCACACCAAATGGCAGGATCAGGTAAATGGCCAGGCTGACCACTGCCCCGTCGGCTGAAAACAGGCGGCGGGCCAGGTCAAATAAGGCCAGGCCGCCGATCAGCCAGTAGAGGATTGAATAAAGTCGGGGAATCCAGAGATGTTCCCCGCCAACCGCCAGATAGGTGAGAGCGGTAATGCCTTCAATGATGTGGGGCTCATACACGTCCTCAATTTTCCAAAGCTCGATGGCTTTCTGCCGGAGGGTTGGGTCCGCATGGGGCGCCATCTGGTAATACATTCCCCGGGCGATAATGGCGCTGTAATACTGGCGCAGTGGGTTAAAATCGAGAGGCGGGTTGGTCAGGTTGATCATCCTTAGCCCGGCGCCCAGGATGATGAGGAAAATGACCACACCGCGTAAAACCCAGGGTGAACCGCCGCTTGGCTCACGGTCAAAGAAAGATGGCTTGGGCGTGGCCCTGTCAGGAGCGTTCACATATCCCTTCTTAAATTACCCCGCCACCAGGTGTGCTCCCTGGTCATCGACGATCACCCGTTTTTGGCGGTGTTGAATTTTACGCCGGTAGATGCGGTATGCCATAAACAGTCGCTGCAATCCCATGGACAGGCCGGCGGCCTGGGCTACCTTGAACCAGACCGGCAGGACCTGGCGGGGTGCTATGCGAATGGCTTTAATGAAATGGCTCAAAGCCACCCTGGGTTGTCCTGCATCGATCATCCGGCGACCGGCGTATATTTGCAGGCCGGCGTCAATCCGGGTCTCGCCGGCTGCCAGGATGGGGGCAAATTCGGCCTCTTGTTTTAAT
>JAJYIW010000259.1 GCA_021789855.1 Chloroflexota bacterium
GCACCCTACCTCCCCTGGATGGTGCGGTGAAGGCCAGGCCTCGCCCGGCCGGCGCTCTTTGACCTGGCCGATGCTCATGATGGCAGCCTTCACCAGCACCCTACCTCCCCCTGGATGGTGCGGTGAAGGCCAGGCTCGCCCGGCCGGCGCTTTTTTTCCTGGCCCATGCTCATAATGGCGGCCTTCACCAGCCTGGATGGTGTGGTGAAGGCCTGGCCTCACCCGGCCCATGCCCATGATGGCAGCCTTCACCAGCACCCTACCTCCCCCTGAATGGTGCGGTGAAGGCCAGGCTCACCCGGCCGGCGCTCTTTTTCCTGGCCGATGCCCATGATGGCGGCCTTCACCAGCCTGGATGGTGCGGTGAAGGCGGCCTTCACCAGCACCCTACTCTAAGCCGGTGGTGTGCGAGGCGTGGATGGCGGCGCGCAGGTTGTCCCAGGGCGTGGCGGAGGGCACGGTGCAATCCGCGGCCAGGATGGCTATCTCCGGCGAGGCGGCCAGCAGATCGCGCACCGCGCGCTCGATCGCGGCCGGCTGTCCGCTGGCCAGCAGCCCCTTGCGCTCCAGCCCGCCCATGAACGGCCGCCCGAACAGCCCGCTCACCTGCGCGGGGGTGACCTTCCCGCCCGTCAGATCCAGGCTGGCGTTGACCACGTGGCCCGGATAGTCTTTGAACGGCGCCAGGTCGCGGTAGGGGTCGTGATAATCGCACACGTGGAGAATGTTGAAAGCGCACGTGCGCTGGGCCTCCTCCATCAGCGCCAGGTCGTAGGGCCGGATGCAGGCGTCAAACAGGGCCGGCGACTCGATCCGCCCCGCCTCGCCGCCCTGGGTGGAGGTGTAAAAGCCGTCCACCCCCAGGCGCACACATTCCTTCATAAAGCCCAGCAGGCTGGCCGTGATCACCTCCATGCCCCGCTTCACCGCCTCCGGGTTCTCCTGGATGTGAGCCACGACCCGCTCCTGGCTGGTGGCTTGCCCGGCGCACATGAAGGGCGAATACAGCGTCAGCACCACCAGCGCCTCGGCCCTGGCCGCCTTCACCAGCCCCTCCACCACCCCCAACTGATCCGCGTAAAAATCCAGCCCGTAGAACGGCATGGCCGCCCAATCCGCCGGCTTTTGGATGGACGGCAGGGCGGGAAAACGCTGCTCGAACTGGATCTTAACGAAATCCATGTCCGTATAACGGAAATATTCCAGGTGTTTGTCCACCCCGGCCTGCCCGCGGTGGTAAACCGGGTCGAAATGCAGGAAGAACGCCGCTGGGGTATACCCCGGCTGGCGCACCCCTTCTTTTAAGGCTAACAAGCTATCGCGTTTGTTCATGGTCATCCTTTCTATGGTAGGGTGACGGTCGATTGTTTGACCGCACCTGAGAAGCGTCAACCACGGAACACACGGAACACACCGAATCCGGAAGCCGGGCGAGAGGCAAAAGCCCTACAGTTTCGCGCCGCATTCAGGGCAGAACTTGACCCCGGCGGGGAGCTCGGCATGGCAATTGGGGCAATATTGATGCGTATCCGCCGCAAGCGAAGGCTCAGGCGTGGGTTCGGGTGCAGCGGCAACCGGGGCCGGAGCAGGCGGCGTGTAAGCGGGCGCCGGGGCAGGTGCAGCCACCGGGGCCGGCTGGCCCTGCCCGCCGAACACTTCGGCGTTGATATGCTGGATTTCATCGTTCTTGGTTACCGCCTGGCGCTCCAGGTCGGCGATAGCCTGGCAGATTTCATCGTACGCCGCCCCGCTCACCCCCAGCGTGGCGTGCTGGCTGTAATACATCTCGCCCAGCTTCGTATAATCCGCCTGTACCTGGCTCTTGATCTTTTCCAGCTCGCCTTTCGCCTTGTTCAGCCGGTTCAGCTTATCGGCCTCGAATGCCACCTTACCCGCCCCGCTTTTCAGTTTTCCAAAGAAATCGCTCATGTTTATCTCCTTTTAGCCTGTTGATCCAACAAGTATAACCAGAATCAATAAAATGATCCAAATCAAATACACCCTCCCAGAAAACCGCCAATCCGATCGACTCAGCCCGCGAAACGGCCGCTCAGCCATTGGCGCGGGCGGGCGTCGCCGGATTCCCGATCTCAATCGCGGGGCTCCAGCCGCTGGAAGTAAAATTCAAGATATCAAAGCGATCATTAATAACAATCTCGTCATCCAGCCAGCCTGGTTGGAGCGCCTGGGGCAAGGAAAACGGGATCACCATTTCCGCCTTGCCATCCAAAATATGGCTCTCCGCCTCGCTGGTATAAATACCGGCGGTATCGGGGGAAGACGGGTATTTCAGAATTAACCGGATACGAAGATCCGAAGGGGCCCCTGTGTTGCGGAAGACGATCCGCAGGGCGACTTTATCTCCGGGGGAGAAGGTGCGGGATGTGCTTCCATCCAGGTGATAAAAGGTCAAGTGGATATGAGATATCTGGGGGATCGGAAAGGCCGGGTCGACCTGGCGCATCAAGAAAGCGTTGGGATGAGCCGGGTCGTAGACCACGCTGTTCGCATCGAGCACCATTAATCGCGGGAGCGCCCAGACATCCGAGGTGAGCGTATTGGCAATGCCATTCGTCGAACAAACCGCCGCCTGGTATCCCGCCTCCTGCAGGTCGGCGTGGATGGCCGGCTGGTTGTAGCCCCGCCCTCCCGGGTAGCTGAAAAAGAACACCGGCAAGCCCACGTTGGCCTGGAGCGCCGCCCGGGACACAGACAGCTCCTGCTGAATCTGGTCGTTCGTCAGCGTCAGGAGGCTCAGGTGGTGGACGGTGTGCGACCCCACCCCAAAGCCCTCGGCGCTGAACGAACGGATCTCACTCCAGATGAGATGGTTGGCGGGGAAATTCTTCTCAGGCGCGTCCCACGAATTCGTCTGCCGGTCAGCCTCGCTCGACCCGATCCGGCTGGTAATGATAAAAGCGATGGCGGTCATCCCATTGGCCTTGAGGATGGGCACGGCGTCGGTATAAAAATCCTGGTAACCGTCATCGAAGGTGATAATGATGGGGTGTTGAGGCGGGGTCTCGCTCCCCGCGCGGTAGGCCAGGTAATCGGCCAGGCTGACCGCCTGGTAGCCGTACGCCTTGAGCGCCGCCATTTGCCGGGCAAACACCGCGTCGCTCACCCAGTATTTGGAATAGGCTTTGCCGCCGACCTTGTGATACATCAGGATGGGCACGTCTGTCCCCACCGGATGAGCCGCCGCCGGCGGCTGGTGAGGCTGGCAGGCGGTTAAACCGCCCATAACGCCCAATAAGATGCATAAAATGGCTGACCAGGAAACACGCCTGAGAGGATGGGTTGGAAATGGCATCGAGCACCCGTTTTTTTTATTATAACAGGTGGCAGCGCCCCGGCGCCTGGACCCGGCCGCCCGGGTTGTTGCCTTACTTGCAACACCCATGCGGTATACTGGATCAAAGTATTCCGGGCGCAGGAAAATTGCCCGGCGCCTGTCCAAAAAATGGTACGCGGTTTTCAGGAACCGTGCTATGCTTATCCTCATCACCCGTTCCCAATCGCAAACCAGGAGGGGCCTATGTCGCGAGCGGATAACAAATCCACCCGTTTAATTCAAATTCAAGAGATGCTGATGGCCCACCCGGAGGGGCTAACTGAGGCGGATATCGCCCGCCGGCTGCAGGTGAACCGCTCGACGGTCAACCGCTACCTGCCCGACCTGCCCAGCCATGCGATTTACATTGATGAGAACCACAGGTGGCGCATCGACCCCGGCTCCGACCTGGTGACCGTTCACCTGACGCTGCACGAGGCGCTGGCGGTGCACCTGGCGGCGCGCCTGCTGGCCACGCGCATGGATCGCCACAACCCGCACGCCGCCTCGGCCCTGCGCAAGCTCGGCACGGCCATGGAGAAATGGGCGCCGCTGATCAGCCGCCACATCCAGCAGTCCGCCGACGTGCTGGACGAGCCGGCCCAGCGCCACGACCCAACCTTCATCCAGTCTCTCGAGCGGCTGACGCAGGCCTGGGCCGCCCAGCACAAGGCGCGCGTGTGGCATCACAGCGAGCGCACCGGCCGGGTGAGCGAAACCCTGTTCTCCCCCTACTTCATCGAGCCCTACGCTATTGGCATGACCACCATGCTGATCGGCCTGTGCGAGCCGCCGGGGGAGCTGCGCACCTACAAGATCGAGCGCATCCAGCGGGTCGAGTTGACCCAGGAGGCCTACACCATCCCGCCGGACTTTGACCCGCGCGAGCAGCTGGCGAACGCCTGGGGCATCTGGTACACCCAGGACGAGCCGGTGGAGGTGACGCTGCGCTTCC
>JAJYIW010000260.1 GCA_021789855.1 Chloroflexota bacterium
TACCGGCGGACCATTGCACCGGGTTTAAAATATCGAAATGGCTCTCCACCACCAGGTCGATCAGGTCGTATACCGCTCCACAGCAGTGGAAGAACAGCTTGACCTCCGGCGCGATGCGATGGCATTCGTCGTTGACCCGCCGGTAATAGGGCAGAAACAGGTCGCGGTACACCCTGGGGGAAGCGATCAGGTTCTGCTGGGTGCCCCAATCGTCCGCCGCCATCATGATCACATCGACATTGTCTCTAATTTCGGGGAGGATACGGCGCACGTTCTCCAGCGCCACCTCAGTGACGATCTCGTGCAGCTCGGTCACGTAATCCGGCTCGGTGATGCACAGCATGGGAAAGATGGCCAGGCCGCTGTACGCGCCGATGCCAATCGGCGTGCCCACCGAGCCATCGTTGAAAAAGATCGCCCGGTCGGAGGCGGAACGCACCTGGCGGCACAGGGTACGCAGCGAGGTCACCTTTTCATCGGTCGCCAGGCGCTTCTGCACCTGCCGTCGCAGGCGTTTCAGGTTCAGTTTGGGCAGATCGTCGGAAAGGTCGAGGGGCTGCCCGGCATGTTCCTCGTCAAAGACGTAGGAGCCAGGCACCATGCGCGTGTGACCGCCCTGGACGATGGTGCCGTCGGGTTGGGCGCGAAATTTCCGCGGGTGGAGCACCTGGGCCGCCAGCCGCCCGTTGAAGTTATACCGGCGCCACAGCTCGGGCTGGTCGAAAGCGTTGGTCACCCCATCCAGGATGGCCACCACGTCGATCCCCAGCGCGTCCAGCACGTCCAGGTCGGGCAGCGCCAGCATTTGCCCGGTGTCTTCCACCCGGGTCAGGCGGGGGGGCAGCCCCAACAGCTCAACCAGCCTGGGATAGGCAAACGCGCTGATGCTGGTGGAGCGCATGCCGCCTAAATCTTTGGGCAGCCGGTCGGGGGTTTGAAAGGCTAATGCCTGCAAGACTCGCTCGCGGGATGTGGTCATAAGGGGCCTCTCCATTTTCAATTATTTTTCATAACCACTCTGACATATACCATGAAATGCTCAAATTCGCACAAAATGATTGTTTCCGATCAGCATTGGCGATTATAATGGGAGTTCAAAGGCAAATATTAAAATAGAATCCGGGACGTGGATGGCAATTGGACAAACGAGGCTCTGATATCAACTTAATCAGCAAAACCAACGACCGCTGGGAACAAATTGTGACCCTCGTCGATGAGAATGGGTATCTCTCGGTCAGCCAGCTCAGTGAGCTGTGCCATGCCTCGGAGATCACCATCCGGCGTGACCTGGACAAGCTCAACCAGCTTAAAAGAATTCAACGCACCCACGGCGGAGCAACCTCGCTCCAGTTTCAAAAACGGAAGACTCCTCTCCCCACGCAGGCGCATCTCGAGGAAGCACCAGCGTTATATGCCGGCTCTCCGCTGGATCAGGTGGACGCGATGATCACCACCACCCAATATCCCTTTCAAGATACTCAGGTGCTGCCGGGCAATGGAAAGAGAAAGCCGATTATCGCCGAATCCCTGCCGGTAGCGAATATGGCCACCTGCGTGTCCATTGATAACTACCACGGGGGCGTGACCCTGGGTCGCTGGGTGGGCCAGTACGTCCATGAGCGCTGGAACGACAGGGCGAATGTGCTCAACCTGACCTATCACCTGCCCAACACCCAACAGCGAAGCAATGGATTCGTCGATGGCTTAAAGGCAATCCTACCTCACTCCCAGATCAAATATAGTCTTAACGCTTATTCCCGTTATGATATCGCCTACCAGCTTACCCGGGATGCGCTCAGCGTGGACCGCGAGATCAACGTCATTTTTGCGATTAACGACACCAACGCCCTGGCAGCGATGAACGCCTGCAAAGACCTGGGCATCGATCAGACGCACATCATCATTGCCTCGTTCGGGCTGGAAGGCGAGACGACCCGGCAAACGCTGTTGAATGGGGACTACACCCTGGTCTGCCTGGCCATGTTCCCGGAACTGGTCGGCCCGGCCTGCATCGAAGCGGCCATTGCGGTGATCAACGACCAGGGGCTCCCGGCTTGTATCGAGACCCCCTTTGCGGTGATCACCCGCGATAACCTGAGCCAATATTACACCCAGGACGGCGACACCTGGTCGCTTTCCTGGGACCAGGTCCTTCAAAATCACCCGTTACCCTTCCAATTTTTCCAGCCCCATCCCTCGGTTGTCCTTCCGCGGCGCATCGGCGTGCTTATCCGCTTTGGAGAGCACGAGTGGTACCAGAACCTGTACAACGCCATGCTGGCTTATTGCCAGCGTTATGGGATCGATCTGGCCCTGGTCGATATTGAACAGACCATGATGGAAGAGCTGGAACAGCACCGGCGTGAGATTGCCCACTGCGCTGCCAGCCAGGTGGAGCCTGGGGATGTCATCCTGATTGACGGCGGGCCGATCGCGCCTTACCTGGCTGATGAGCTGGCCAACCAATCCAACATCACCGTTATCTCCAATTCTCTGGATGTGTTGGAAGAACTTAAGGGCTGCGACGCCATCACGGTGATCGCCATCGGGGGTGTCATGCGCCACAGCGACCATCTCTTCGTTGGCCTCCATGCCGAGGCGATGATCCGCGAGCTGCGAGCCGATAAATTATTCTTGATGGTTACCGGGATCAGCCAGAGCTTCGGGTTATCGCATAACAACATCCCCGAGGTGACCATCAAGCAAAATTTGATCGCCTCGGCGCGTGAAGTGTTCCTCCTGGCCGATCACACCTGCTTCGGGCGGGAGTCGACCATCCAGGTGGCGCCCCTGACCTCGGCGCACAAGCTGATCACGGACGATGGCTTACCGGCCAGCACCCGGCTTGAGCTTACCAAACAAGGGCTCCAAATCATCGTCGCCAATATGTGTTAACCGCCCCGGCGGCTATCGCTAATCCGTTTTCCTGGAGGTGATCCCATGCAGTACGCGCAATTTGGCGCCCTGAGCGTCAGCCGCTTCATCCTGGGCAGCAACCCCTTCAGCGGATTTTCGCACCAATCGCCGGCCCGCGATGGGGAGATGCGCCATTACTTCACCAATGCCCAAATCAAAGGCACCCTGCGCCAGGCGGAATCGCTGGGGGTGAACACCTTTATCGCGCGCACCGATTTTCACGTGATGCGGATGCTGATGGAATACCGCGATGAAGGCGGCGCCCTGCAGTGGTTCGCCCAAACCTGCCCGGAAGTGGGCAGCCACGAAGCTTGCATCCTGCGCGCCAGCGCCTACGGCGCCAAAGCGGTGCACCTCCACGGGGGGGTGATGGATAACGCCTATGCCCAGGGTAAGCTGGAGGATGTGCCGGCGGCGATTGACCTGATCCACCAGAAAGGCATGCTGGCCGGGATCGCAGCCCATAACGCTAAAGTGATCGCCTGGGCCGAGGAACACCTGGATGTGGATTATTTCATGTGCTGCTACTATAACCCGGAGCGGCGCGACGAGCACGCCGCGCATGACCCCAACGCCGGGGAAACCTACCTGGAAGCCGACCGCCAGGAAATGACGGCCCTGATTCAGCAGCTTTCCCACCCGGTGATCCATTACAAAATATTGGCCGCAGGACGCAACGAGCCAGCCGCGGCCTTTGCCTTTGCCGCCCGCCAGATGCGGGAGAACGATGCGGTGTGCGTGGGGATCTACCCCAAGGACCAGCCTGGCATGCTGGCTGAAGACGTGGCCCTGCTGGAAAACGGCCTGCGACTTACTGGGACAACCCCTGGATGATCGCCTGGGCGCTTTTCACGTTTCCCGCGCTGACCGCCTGGAAGGCCTGATCCAGTTTCGCCAAAGCAGCCGAGTCGTTCGCGTGTTTTACCCTGGCCTGGTACCACGCCAGCGGCAGGCGCAGGTTATCCGCGGTGTAGGTGAATTTCGCCCCCTGGGTGAGCCGGTTGGCTTCCTGCAGCACCTCCAGGTAGCGGTAACCGTATTCCACCGTCGGCTCGATGTTGGTGCCCTCGCCGTAATCATTCCAGGTGATTAACTGGATGGCATCCAGCTTGCTGTTCAGAGCCTCCTGCAAGGTGAAGCGGAAGGTGCGGTCGCCCTGGGCGTCCAGGAATCCGTAGCTGTTTCCCACGCCGGCCTGCTGGTAGATATCGTAAAAACCAGGGAAGGCGCCGCCGACCTTGTAAGGCCAATACGGAGCCAGGCTGTAAAAGCCGTCCAGGTAGTCCTTCAACGCGCTTTGCGCCAACACGCCCCCGACCGACGCCGCCATGGGCGGCCAGGGGAAGGCCGCCGCAGCCTCGGGCACACCC
>JAJYIW010000261.1 GCA_021789855.1 Chloroflexota bacterium
TCACCAACGACCAGGGAAGATACCTGGTAGACACCGCTTTTTTCCGCCTGTCCGAGTTGCCTGCTGTCGAAGTCAGTGGGGGGTGCTTCTGTTGCCAATATGACGATCTGGAGCACCGCCTGGATGAGCTGCTAGATGTGGCCCACCCGGACGTGGTCTTTGCGGAATCGGTTGGAACGTGCGCCGACCTGGTCGCAACGGTGGTTAAACCGTTGTCACGCTTAAAAGGCGGCTCTTTTGCGCCAGCGAGTTTTAGCCTTTTCACCGATAGCCGGCTACTATATAGGCGGTTGAGCGGTGACGACCTGCCTTTCAGCGAGGAGGTCGTGTACCTGTTCGACCAGCAAATAGAAGAAGGCGGCCTGCTCGTGGTGAATAAAATCGATCTGTTGGACACCCCAACAATAGATCACCTCACCAAGCTGGTAATGGCAGCTTACCCCGGCAAGCCGTTCTTGCTCCAGTCGTCTACCTCCGTTGAAGCGGTAGCTCCCTGGGTCGATCATATCCAGGCTGGTAAGGTCGGCCTGCCTCAGAAATCGTTGGACATCGATTATGAGCGTTATACCCGCGGTGAAACCCGATTAGCCTGGCTCGACCAGCGCCTGGTGCTACACGTAGCGCCAGGCGCTGGAAGAAATGTCCTCATCCAGGTCTTGAAGCATCTTCAGGGGGAATTGTCAGAACGGAAGTTTGGGATTGGCCATATTAAAGTCTTTCTGGAATGTAAAGGAGCTCCCGTCAAAATAAGCATTCCTACGCTGGAAGAAACAGGTTGGGAAGAAACCGTTCCCTTCTTGGCAGAGGGGGACATACCACTCATCATCAATATGAGGGCTGAGATCGATTCCAGTAACCTGCGTGAATGCCTGGCCAGCGCGGTAGTCCAGGCAGGCGTGGAGGTGCTCTGGCTGGAAGGCGAAGTTTTCCACCCAAGGCCACCCCATCCGGTTTACCGGCTGCCCTGACTCTTTTTTACTACGAAACCCGGAACCCTGTTACAATCCAGTAAACATCACTGCCAGAGGGTTACTCTGCATGAGCTGGTCCATCCTGGTCATTATTTTTCAACTGATCTTCCTGGAAGGGATTTTATCGATTGACAACGCCGCCGTCCTCGGGGCGATGGTCGTCGACCTGCCAGACGATATCCCGGTTCATTGGCCCCACGCTTTGACCCGGCTTGGCCATGCGCTTCACCCATTAGTGGGAAACCAACGCACGGCCGCCTTAAGGGTGGGCATCCTGGGCGCCTACGTCGGGCGTGGAACCATGCTCTTCCTGGCCACCTTGATTGTCCAGAACCCCTGGCTAAAGCTGATAGGCGCGGCTTACCTGATTCACCTGGCTTTTGATAACCTCGGCCTGGCAGAGCCCGGCGAGGAAGACGCCCATATTCATCCCTTGAAATTAAGCACCTTCTGGGTGATCGTGCTGAACGTGGAAATCGCCGACCTGGTATTCAGCATCGACAATGTTGTGGCGGCAGTCTCCCTGTCCAACCAGCTTTGGGTCGTGATCACCGGTGTCTCCATTGGCATCCTGTTGATGCGGTTTGCCGCCGGGCTATTCAGTTACCTGGTTGAAAAAGAACCTGTGCTCAAATCAGCGGCCTATATTCTGATTCTTAACATCGCGATCGAACTGGTCTATGCTGAAATAACCGGCTTGAAAATTAATGAGTGGCTGCAATTTGGCATTTCCATCCTGACCCTGTTGTTGGCGCTGGCGTATGCCCACTTCAGCCCATTACACAAACTTCGCCCTGCACTGGTGTGGATGGCCGAAGGCTTTGCCAATGTCAATGAACTGGTGGATTGGTCGCTAAAACCGCCCATTGGCCTCGTCCGGCTTGTATCTCACCAACTCAAAAAAGTTTTTTTATCAAAAAAATCCCCTAAAAAATCGCCTGTATCGCCTGTTGAGAAGAAGGATAAAAGCGACGGCGAAGTCCCTTGCTCCCATTAAGGTTCCACGGGCTCAGGGAGGAAAAAAAGCCCGAGGTCTGGATCCTCTGCCGCATAACCTGTCACGCAAGCCAGGGGATCACATGGACCTCGGGCGAAGAGATGATCAGGCCGCTCCCGCTGGAGTGGTCTTCTGCCCACAATAAGGGCACACTGCCCAATCCGCCTGGAGCGGTTTACCGCAATTTGAGCAAGTGCCCGCCATCGCCGGGGTTACGGGGGGCTGAGGCGGTAAAGGACCAGGGGTTGCCTGGACTGGCGCTGCCTGCCCCACAGGCCGCCGGAACAGAGCGATGACTAAGCCGACGATCAGCGCCACGAGCAACAAGGGGAACAGGAGCCTGCCGAACATGAACAAACCCATCCCCAGCCACCCGACTGGCCCAGTGCTCAGAAAGCCCCGGCCCGCGTAACCTGGTCCCATGTAAAAAGGAATAACCCCATACACACCTGGCCCAGCAGTGCGCGGGTTGATCCGGTAGCCGTAGCCGGAAACATTGGTGGAGAACCGCATGAAGCGGCTTGCAAGCACCACTCCACCAACCAGTCCGATGACCAGGATCACCACGACAACACCTATGACTATTTTCCAAATTGTTTTCATTTTTCTTGCCTATCTTTTTCTTTCTATCTACTGTTCTAACCAGTACACTATCTTTATACCAGAAATCGATTGCAATTTCATGAAACCCGGAAATTTGATGATGGTCAACCCCGGTGGGTAGAAGCGCCCAAAACTTCGACCAGGCCTGGGAGGCTATTCGCCAGCCATCTCTCTTTCCAGCTTTTCTGCCAACGCCAGGTACTTCTCGTGGATGCCTTCTCCGGTTTCTTCATGCTCCACACGCTCAAAATCCTCGACCACCTGGTTTTGTTGATCGGCCGGGATCACCCGATCCGCCATTGGGTAGAGGATATGATCTTCTTTTAGAATGTGCTGGCGTAAGAGATCCGCGTAACCGCGCGCGTTTTTTATAACCTCTTCTTTAGCGGTTAAGTCTCCTGCCTGCAGACGAGTGGCTGCCTGGCGCATGCCAGCGGCGTACCGCCGGCCTTGCTCATGTTCGCTGAGCATGACCGCAATGGGCCCGGTGGACATCGACATACCATTCCGGCTCATCGCGTCAAATAATACCCCTTCCTCTTTGCGGTGATGGCACCCATCGGCAAAGCCCTTAATGAAATCGGATGCATCTAGGAAAAATTCAGGGGGGACAGGCTGGTCGTGTTCCAGGCGCATGATGGCCTCGTCCATCGCGGCGATCACGCGTTCAATAATCCGATGTTCTGAGCTTAATATTTCGGTTGCTTTCATCTCATGACTCCTCAATAAAATATAGGGTCCCGGAGCGACAGATTAACCTTGCTATCTATCGTACCAGGTAAATCGGGTTGGTCAGGGCGCTCAGGTGGCCATCGGCCATGCGCAGCTCAGCCCGAACGTACAGGCTATCCAGGAGGGAACAATCAACCTGCTCGTGGATATCCTGGGATGGCACTTCCTGTTCGTATACCACTCCTTTTTGGTCGAGAAGGCGTAAAGTTTCTCCTGCTCCTCGCTGGCAGAACCACCGCAAGCGCAGCCGCCCACCCGCTTCCAGGCGGGCGACATCGCCGGGCAAGATGGTGTCCTTTTCACCCGCCGTGATGAGAAGGAAGGGACCTTCAGGACGATCCGACAGGGTGACGTGCCCGGCGCGGATAGCGGAGAGGATAGTTGACGAGTTGGCCACTCCGGGAACGTACACCCAGTTGACCGGAGAGCCAAGCTGGCGCTCCTCATCCCCCCACCGCTCGCCAGGGCGATGAAAATCGCTGCCGCCTAATGCGGGCAGGCGCCGGCCCAGCGCTAACTGGTCAGTCCAGGCTTCAAGCGACAGGTCGTTGAGCGTCTCCCAGGGTCCATTCCACACTTCCATGCAGTCATAGTTGTTGACCTGGGGATAATCCCAGGGAGGGCCGTACGGCTTGGGATGGTTGCACGACGTTAATCCACCTAAGGCCGAGGCATGTTGGATGGCTTGCTCCATCTCGTCCGGTGATCCTATCCTGAAATCGATCCAATCCGGCACACCCCAGGTGTTGAAATGGCCTTTAAACGTGGTGACTTCAAACCCGCGTAGGAGGATCAATTCTGGATCGCTGCACGCCGCAAGCGCCCGCTGGCTGGCGATGGTATTGTGGTCGGTCAGAGCCAGGAAATCCAGCCCTTTGCTACGCGCCAGGGCAACCACTTCATCTGGACTTAATCGGCCGTCGCTATGGTAAGAATGGCAGTGAAGCTCACCTCGCAGCCACGGCGCATGCTCGCCAGG
>JAJYIW010000262.1 GCA_021789855.1 Chloroflexota bacterium
TGCCCTTTAAAGAGCTGGTTAACCTGGCCGGGCAGGCGGAGGTCACTTACACCGAGGGATACACCCCAGATGGTATGGATCATCCCGAGCTGATCCAGGCGGCCGTGAAAGCCGCCCAGACCGCCGAGGTAGCCGTGCTGTACATCGCCGCGCCGGGTGAATCGGAGGGCTACGACCGCACCGACATCAACCTGACCGCGCAGCAGGTAGCGCTGATCCAGGCGGTGAGCGCGGCCCAACCAGCCTGCGTGGTGGTGCTTAACTGTGGATCGGTGGTGCAAATGGCGCCCTGGCTGGATGGGGTGGCAGCGCTGCTGGCAGCCTGGACGATGGGCCAGGCTGGCGGCGGAGCCATCGCCGATATCCTGTTTGGCAAGGTCAATCCTTCCGGCAAGCTGGCGGAGACCTTCCCGCTGCGCCTGGAGGACAACCCGTCTTACCTCAACTTCCCCGGCGAAACGGGCGCGGTGCGCTACGGCGAGGGTCTGTACATCGGTTACCGCTATTATGACGCGCGGCGCTTGCCGGTAGCGTTTCCCTTCGGCTTTGGACTGAGCTACACCCAATTCACTTACAGCAACCCCAGGGTATCCGCGACCACCTTCAAAGATGTGGATGGGGTGATAGTCTCGGTGGACGTGACCAACACCGGCGCGGTGGCCGGCGAGGAAGTGGTGCAGGTGTACGTGCATGACGTGGAAAGCCGCCTGCCCCGCCCGCAAAAGGAGCTGAAAGGCTTTGCCAAGGTGGCGTTAAAGCCAGGCGAGACCCGCACGGTGAGCTTCTCCCTGGACTTCCGCTCCTTCGCTTATTACCACGTGGGGTATCCCGCCTGGGTGGCTGACCCCGGTGAGTTCGAGATTCTCATCGGCGCATCCAGCGCCGACATCCGCCACACGCTGAAGGTGACGCTGGAATCGACGGTGGAGCTGCCCTGCATCCTCAAGCCTGACTCGACGTTGCGGGAATGGATGGACGATCCGCGCGGGGCGGAAGCGCTCCAGCCGTTGTTCGACCAGATGATGGCCGTGTTTAATAACGTGGATACCGGCGGCTCAGAGCTGATGGGGATGGACCTGCTGGCCATTATCCGCGATATGCCGTTGAACAGCCTGGGGTTGTTTATGCCCGCCGAGCTGCGCAACGTCGTGCCGTTTGACACATTGCTGGCCGGGGCGTTAGAGAAAATAAAAGGCAGGTAGACGGCTTCGGCCGTCTGATCCTGCCCATCCATCCTCCCTGGGGCGCCTATGCAGCCCTTCGGGTTATACCAGGCCAATCACCGGACGTCTTTTATTGGTGCCCAACGACCGGATGTGGAACGTACGGTTCCTCAAGAAAGGCCATTTCTTCCGCGCTCAGCTTGACGTCCAGCGCACCGACAGCCTCATCCAGATGCGAGACCTTCGTCGCGCCGATGATGGGGGCCGTGACCGGCGCTTTATGCAGCAGCCAGGCCAGAGCGATGTGCGTGCGCGCCACGCCTCGCCGCTGAGCTAACGCCGCCACGCGTTCCACCACAAATTGATCGGTGTCGGCGGTCGAGCCGTACTTGCTCACCGCGATGCGGTCAGTCTGCGCCCGGATGGAGCTTTCGGGGGTCCAATCCCGCGTCAGGCGGCCCGAGGCCAGCGGGCTGTATGGAATGGAACCTATCTTCTCATCACGGCAGAGCGGCAGCATCTCGCGCTCTTCTTCGCGGTAGAGCAGGTTGTAATGATCCTGCATCGAGACGAAGCGACTCCAGCCGTGCTGATCGGCGACATGCAACGCCTTTTGGAACTGCCAGGCCCACATGGCGGAGGCGCCGATGTAGCGGGCTTTGCCGGCCCGAACCACGTCGTTCAGCGCTTCCATCGTCTCCTCAATCGGCGTTTCATAATCCCAGCGGTGGATCTGGTAGAGATCCACGTAATCCGTCCTCAACCGCTTCAGGCTGTGGTCGATCTCACTCAGGATCGCCTTGCGTGACAGCCCGCCGCCGTTCGGGCCTTCGCGCATTTTGCCATGCACCTTGGTGGCGACCACCACCTCGTCTCGCCTGGCGAAGTCTTTCAACGCCCGGCCCAGGATTTCCTCACTCACCCCCAGCGAATAGACATTGGCGGTATCGAAGAAATTGATCCCTATCTCCAGCGCCTTCTGGATGATCGGGCGGCTGTTTTCCTCGTTGAGCACCCACTTGTGTGTCCAATGCTCCGCATCTCCAAACCCCATGCAGCCCAGGCAGATGCGCGAGACCTTCATCCCGGTGTTTCCTAAGCGAGTGTATTCCATGTGTCATTCCTCTCTTTCAATTCATTAAATGGCCGGTTGATTAATTGCGCGGAACCAGTTTGATCGTCGCAGCGCGCGCTTGCGGTTTCAAAATCGTTCATTTTCACGAAGCTGACATTTTTCCCCAACCCGCCTGCCTGAATGCGCCCTGCATGGTGCGCCAGATCTCCTCCTTCAGGCTATCTTCAGGTGTTGCGTTTGGCCTGGCTTAAGATTTTCACCACGTTTGGATCGCGATGATCGAAGAAACTGCTCGTTTTCGTGTCCAGCCTGGCTATCGCTTCCATGTCTTCGAGCCTGAGCTCAAAATCGAAAATGTTGAAATTCTCAACGATGCGTTCCTTGCGGACGGACTTGGGAATCGCCACGACGCCGCGCTGGGTCAGCCAGCGCAGAATGACCTGGGCCACCGTTTTCTGGTATTTGCCGGCCAGCGAAACCAGCAGCTCATTTTGGAAAATGTTGTTCTTGCCTTCGGCAAACGGGCCCCAGGATTCAATCTGTACCCCATTCTCCTGCAAGAACTTCTGAGTTTCAATCTGCTGGTTGAATGGGTGGGTTTCGATCTGATTCACGGCTGGCACAACGGTATGGTGAACGATCATGTCCATCACCCGGTCAGGGTGGAAATTGCTGAGGCCGATCGCGCGCACGCGGCCTTCTCGATAGAGTTCTTCCATCGCGCGCCAGGCGCCATGCACATCTCCAAAAGGTTGGTGGATCAGGTAGAGATCCAGATAGTCAAGCTGCAGGCGCTGCATCGAACGTTCAAACGCATTCCTGGCGCTCTCAAAGCCGGCGTCCGCAATCCACAGTTTGGTGGTGATGAACAGATCGTCTCTTGCCACGCCACTTCGTTTGATGGCCCGTCCGACTGCTTCTTCATTGCCATACGAAGCCGCGGTGTCAATCGAGCGGTAGCCAACCTGGATGGCATCGACAACGCTTCGCTCGCATTCTCCGGCATCGGCGATCTGAAAAACGCCAAAACCGAGAATGGGCATTTTGATCTGATTATTCAGTATAACGGTCTGCATTTTACTTGTCTTCCTGTTCACTGGAAATATGGATGGGTATACGGCTTGAATTTCCACTCTTATTTTACCTGGCATTTTTCAAATCAGATTGGAAGATTGTGCAAGATGATTGGATAATTCTGCATCGCATGCGGGGGCAGCGGAAAACTCTTGCACCCTGTACAGCCGGTGGGGAAAGCCGCCCTAAATGCGAAAGATGCGGGTAGAATCCCTGGAGCTTAATGATAATTTGCGCGCTGAAATGGAGACCGGTATGAATCACGGAAACGATCACAGTGAGCGGGAGCATTTTAACCGCTGGTCGAAAACGTACGAACAGAGCATGTCACAGTGGTTTTTCTTTGACCGCGTGCACCGCGGGCTGCTGGCGCGCATCCCGGCAGATTTCACCCCCGCGGAAGTGCTCGATATCGGCTGCGGGACCGGGCGGCTGCTGCGTAAAATAGCGGTGCGCTGGCCGGAGGCCCACCTGGCCGGGGTCGACCTGGCCGAAGGGATGGTGGCCCAGGCGCGCACCCATACACCCGGCGCCACCATCACCCAGGCGCCCGCCGAAGCGCTGCCATTAGCAGACGGCTCGGTCGACCTGGTCACCAGCACAACGTCGTTTCACCACTGGAACGACCAGGCCCAGGGGATTCGCGAAGCAGTGCGAGTGCTGCGCCCGGGCGGGCTTTTCGCCCTGGCCGACATGAGTGTGCCGGCGCACGGGCAGCCGCTGTCGCGCAGGGCCATCCGCGAGCTGTTCCAGGCGGCCGGGCTGACCATCCGCGTACAGAACAGCCCGGTGCTGTTTTACACCTTCACCGTGGGCGAAAAAGCCAGCCGCGCTTAGGCAAAATAAATACCGGGCGGCGCCCGGAGGCCGTTCCCTACTCGAGGGCGGCCAGGACGCGCTCGGGGGTCATGGGCAGGCAATCCAGGCGAGCGCCGGACGCGCGGTAGATGGCGTTAGCGATGGCC
>JAJYIW010000263.1 GCA_021789855.1 Chloroflexota bacterium
CTTATTTAAAAACCAGCCGTCTTATTTATCTCCGTAAATATTCACGGGGGGCAATGCCCACTTCCTCTTTGAATACACGAGTGAAATAACCACTGCTTGAAAATCCCACTTCCATGGCCACTTCGGTAATGCTATTACAACCAGCGTCCAGTAAATATTTGGCCTGGCGGACCCGGAACCGATTGAGGTAAGAGATAGGAGTCAGGCCAACCTCGTGGTGAAAACAGCGGGTCAGATGGCGCTCACTCATCCCGATATGCGCTGCCACCTCCGACCTGGATATGGGTTCGGTATAATGAGATTGGATGAAAGCCATCGCTTTTAACACGATCTTTTGTTGTTCAGAACTACCCTTATGCTGGCGCGCCAGGATATTTTTTAACCGACCCGAGGTCTCTTCAGGGGTAAAGATTCCCTTGCTTAAAACACTGATTACACCCTTGTTCAGCCTGGCCATGTCTTCCTCGGTCAATGTTTGCCCGGTAATGACGATGACCGGTATAGTACGCGTCAGTTCTTCTGCTAGCATCGTTTCCAGGACAGAGAAACCATCCATGCCGGGCATCATCAGGTCAAGCAGCATCAATGAAGGCCGTAATTCCCGTAGTTTGGCCAGTGCCTCACGGCCATCGCGTGCCTGCACCGGCTGATATTTCTTCGACATCGATTCTAGAATCCTGGTATGCAAGTTGAGAATCTCGGGGTCATCGTCTACCACCAGGATAATTTTTTTGGAGTCGCTCGGATCGGGTTGACCCATGGCATCATCAGGGTTAAACAAACCCTGTGTTTCCAGCACTTCAGCCAGTCGTTCAGCCTTAACTGGTTTGGTAAGGTAATTGAGCTCCAGGAATGCCCGGTTATGATCATTTTGGGCATAAAAGAGGACGGGGATAGCCTGGGTTTCCGGGTTATCTTTCAGGATTTTAAGAATTTCCCATCCACGGGTAGAAGTTAGCTCTCGATCCAGGATAATGACGTCTGGAGGATCTATCTTTAGTTGAGTCAGCCATTGGCTGTTTTTGTCTACAGCATGGAGATCGACCTGGCATCCCTGCCCTTCAAGCTGGCATTTTAGACCGGCGCCTTGCTGAATGGTCTCCGTCAAGATCATAATAAACTGACAGTTTTCTAACAGGTTTTTCCGGGCAGGAACAGGGGCATTTTCGTCGAAAGCGGGTAGGGTAAAATAAAAAGTTGAGCCTTTTCCTTCTTCCCCTTCCGAGTTGACCGAAATTTGACCACCATGGCTTTCGACCAAATGGCGACAGATGGCCAGGCCCAGCCCCAACCCCCCATACCCGCGCGCTGAAGTGCGGCTGGATTGGCGAAATTCGTCGAAGATCGATGTCTGTTCGCCTGCTGGAATTCCCAGGCCGGTATCGCTGACGGAAACGACGAGCTTGCCATTATTCACCCCCGCCGATAGGGTGATGCTTCCGTACGAGGTAAATTTAACTGCGTTGTTAATTAGATTAAGCACCACCTGGCGTAGCCGGGTGCGATCTCCCAAGATGGTCGGTAATCGGTTCTCAATTTTTTCTATCCAGGCTAAGCTTTTATCCCGGGCCAGCTTCTCACCAATTGCTGCGGCTGCTTCTAGCACCTCGTGAAAATCCAAAAGCTCGTAGGTCAGGTTCAACTTTCCCACATCAATCCGAGCCAGGTCAAGGACATCCCGGATCAGATCATCCAGATGGCGCGACCCTATATACAGCCTTTCTAAATCATCCCGATCTACGATACGGGTATCGGGTCCAGCCACCTGGCTCTCATGGATAAGCATATCGCTGAGGCCGGATATCAGGTTGAGAGGTGTGCGCAATTCATGGCTGACCATTGAGAGGAACCGGCTCTTGAGCTGGTTGGCTTCTTCAGCCAGTTTTCTCTGTTCTTCGGCAATACGCCGCGCTTCCAGGGCCTCCTGGCGCAGGCGTACGCCCTTAATCGAAGCCAACAACTGGCGCACGATCAAGCCACAGTAATCGATATTCCCCGTGTCGAACGCTACATACCCGATACGTTCGCCAGGGGTGACCAGGGGCAGCACGACCAGCCGGAAAGGCTGGTCAAGCGGGTAAAGGCCTTCCGGTGGAAACTTTCGGGTCTCAAAGCGCCTGGCCTGGCACGCCCCTGACAGGGGAAACTGCAACTGGCTCCACGCCACATCGTCATCTCCCCCACCCTCATAATACGCCACTGCCATGTGCGCGATGCCGATCGACGGAAGCATCTGCCCGGTTATCTCAAACAGCTCTTTTTCGTCCTGCGCGCTGAAATAGAGAGCGGTCATTTGCCCCAGCGTGATCTCGTTGCGATCCTGGTTGACCTTGAGACGAGAAAATTGCCCGCGGGATATTTCGCTAATCACCACACGAACCAGGTGGAGCAGTTCCTCAACCTCCTGGCGATCGATTCTCGTCAGAGGATCCGCCATAAGCTGCGGCAGGGCATCATGGATGATTGAAACGGCGTTTTGCCAGGCATACACATCATCCCCGCGCGAATCCACATACTCAATGATCTGTTGAGCCGCTTGCTGGAATTTGGAGCCATCGCCACTCTTCAGGCTCCTGTCCAGGGAATCCACCAACCGCCAGCTCAGGTAACTGACTTCTTCGGCGCGCAAGCGCTGCATTTCCATCGAGATCGTTTGAAAGATATGGGAAGCGATGTCGCGTATAACCGGTTGGACAAGCGCTCGCTTTGACTGGGTAAAAGAAGATGAGTCAGGGGAAATGGAATAGCCCATTTCAGCTTGGGGAATTAGAGATTGGGGGGCCTGGCGTATTTCAAGGTTGTTTCCTGGTAAACAACCACAGGATTCTCGCACGATCAATTGAGGCTGGATTCGGACAACTTCCTGCTTTTCACCCGTAAGGATGGTCCTCAAGAGCATTTCGACTGCCCGGTAACCCAGCTCAAACATAGGATGGTGAACAGTGGTCAGAAGTGGCACCTGGGCCTTAGCCTCAAAACGATCATCGAACCCAATAACTGCCACATCTTCCGGGATGAGTTTCCCCGCTGCGTGTAAGGCGTTAATCGACCCAATCGCCGATTCATCATTACTGGCCAAAACCGCGCTGAATGGAATCCCCCGTTTTAAGAGCTGTTCCATAGCCAGTCGCCCGCCCTCAGTTGAGTGTTCCCCATAAATGATCAACTCAGGATCATCATCGAGCCCAAACTCTTTCACGCAGGCTTTATAAGCGTTCCGGCGGTATTGCACATCACTAAAATATGAATTAGCCGAGCCCGACACAAAGACAATCCGCCGGTGACCATGAGCGACCAGGTGTTGCATTGCCTGGCGGATGCCATAAGCGTTGTCTACCACAACGGCTGGCCCCGATTCTCGCTCCCCGGCATAGATCAATGGATACCCGCTGGCTATCAACTCCTGGAAGTACCGGATTCCCCCCGGCTGTTCGGTGGGGGTCGCCACAATCAATCCATCACAATTCCAGGGCCCGACCGGGATAAATTCTGAGCTGGGTAAGATCACCGGCCAGGCCGGCCTTTGCAAGCTGAAAGGGTAATTGAGCCCAATCCCGCAGCCCAGCATCAAGTTACATTCCTGATCCTGCGCCGCTGATAAAATGCCATAGAATACATTCTCCAGAAAGCTATCGATATAGCCTGGATACACCTGCCAGCCTGCCAAAACTCCAAGTGTTGGCCTATCCCTTTTGAATCGGTTCATCCCACTTAATAAAAGTGATCTCTATTCAATTTTTTACGTAGCATGATCGGTGACGACATCTAAACTATAGCACAAGATAGCCCCGCAATCAACCGATGGGCGCTCCTAACTATTGCTACGCGGGCCAGTTTTTTATTTCAGGCAGATGCTTTAAGTAATTTCATTTCCCCTTGGGGTTGGATCGTATATCCCCCGCAAGCCGCGGGCACAAGTAACGTTTCAAAGCGGCTTAGAGCCTGCTGCCAGCCTTCTCCACGAACGAGCGCCCGGCCTTCCAGCGTCGTCAGAGTGTGGAAGGATTCTCCACGGGTATCCAGGTGAATGGGCTGGCTCGCCGCCGCTAGGATATCCAGGGTGAAATAATCGCTGGTCACCAGGGTTACCTGGCTGCCATCCCCCAGGACGGGTTGCGGCTGGCTGCTAACCACGCTGGCAGGATTCGCCACGGCAATGGATTTTTCGATATGTAGCGGTCGTTGAGAGGTAGCCGGCCGGCCCCAATCATACACACGGTAGGTGATATCCGAAGTCTGCTGCACCTCGTACACCAGTAAGCCCGGGC
>JAJYIW010000264.1 GCA_021789855.1 Chloroflexota bacterium
AGCACGGCTTTTTACCGCTGATTTTGATCTTTCGCATTCCATGACTTCGCCATAGGAGAAAAAATGCCCCTCCAATACCATCCAGGTAACCTGATTGTTCACCCCGTTTCCTCCTCTGACCCGGGCCTGATGAGCGAAGTGCACCCTGAGCAGGCCAGGTGGGACACGCTGCATTTTCAAGCCCGCCGTTTGTCCCCCGGCCAGTCCTGGGTCCATCAAACCGGCGAGCACGAGCTGGCTTTGGTCGTGTTGAGCGGGCGACTATCGGTTGAATCAAACCGCGGGCAATGGGACTCGCTGGGCGAACGCCAGAGCATCTTTAGCGGCCTGCCTTACGCCCTCTACCTCCCCCGCCGGACGGCTTTTACCGTCAAAGCCCTCACCCAGGCAGAGTTTGCCGCAACCTGGGTGGCCGTCGATCAAGACTTCCCACCGCGACTGGTCACCCCGCGTGAGGTGTGGGTCGAAATTCGCGGCGGCGATCACGCCACCCGCCAGATCAATAGCCTGCTGCCGCCCGGCTTTCCCTGCGCCCGCCTGGTGGTAGTCGAAGTGTATACACCGGGTGGCAACTGGTCCAGCTACCCACCCCACAAGCACGACCGGCACATCCAGTCCCCGGACGGCCGCCTGGTCGAGGCTGACCTGGATGAAATATACTACTATCGCCTGGAACGGCCAGAAGGCTACGCTTTCCAGCGGATCTACACCGCTCCCGAATCGCCCCTGGCAGCAGCGGGGTACCCGATTGACGCCGCACTCATGGCGCGGGATGGAGACATCGTCCTGGTGCCTGAAGGCTATCATCCGGTCTCCGCCCCGCCGGGCTATAATACATATTATCTCAACGTGCTGGCCGGGAGCGCCCAGAGCCTGGCCGCCACGGATGATCCGGCGTATGCCTGGGTCAAAGGCGCTTACCAGGGCCGCGACCCACGCGTGCCCATTTATGACATTTCAGGCGCTGCCGGAATCCGGTGAACCGGGAAGATCGACCTTCCTGCCATTGCTTTGTGTCCTTTGCCAACTGGTGTGTCAATTATTGAATGGAGAGGCCCTATGGATGAAAAAACGACTCGACGATTGACCATGGCGCAGGCCCTGGTCGCTTTTTTGAAACAGCAATATGTGGAACGTGACGGCGCCGTCCAGCCTTTCTTTGCCGGTTGCCTGGGCATCTTTGGTCACGGCATCGTTGGCGGCCTGGGGCAGGCGTTGCAGCAGAACCCCGACTTCCGCTACTACCAGACGCGCAATGAACAGGCCAGTGTCCACATGGCTGCCGCCTTCGCCAGGGTAAAAAACCGGTTGCAGACCTTCGCCTGCACTTCGTCCATCGGGCCGGGCGCCACCAATATGATCACCGGCGCAGCCGGCGCCACGATCAACCACCTGCCCGTTCTGCTCTTGCCAGGCGACATCTTCGCCCGGCGCAATGTAGCCCCCGTCCTGCAGCAGCTTGAATCGAGCCAGAGCCAGGATGTGTCTGTAAACGATTGCTTTAAGCCGGTCAGTCGTTATTGGGATCGCATCAACCGCCCCGATCAATTGCTCACTGCCCTGCCCGAAGCGATGCGCGTCTTGACCAGCCCCGCCGACACGGGCGCGGTGACCCTGGCCTTGCCGCAAGACGTCCAGGCGGAAGCCTACGACTACCCCACTGCCTTTTTCCGCAAACGCATCTGGCATATCCACCGCCCACGGCCGGATCAGACTGCCCTGGCCCAGGCTGCCACCTGGATTCGCGCCAGTAAGCGGCCCATCATCGTCGCCGGCGGCGGAACCATTTATTCGGACGCCACCGCCGCGCTGCGTGACCTGGTTGAACAGACGGGCATCCCGGTCGGTGAAAGCATGGCCGGCAAAGGCAGCCTGCGCTTCGACCATCCCCTCAACCTGGGCGCCATCGGCGCGACGGGCACGCTGGCCGCCAACCGCCTGGCCCGCGAGGCCGACCTGGTAATCGGGGTGGGCACGCGTTACACCGACTTCACCACGGCCTCGAAGACCGCCTTCCAAAACCCGGACGTGCGGTTTATCAACATCAATATCGCCGAGTTCGACGCCAGCAAACACTACGCCCTGCCCCTGGTCGGCGATGCCCGCGAGGCGCTCACCGAGCTGGCTGGCTTGCTCAAGGGCTACCAGGTGGATCAGGCTTACCTTGAACAGGCAGCCCAGCTTCATAAAGAATGGGAGACGGAGGTCGACCGCATTTACGCTATCCGTCATACCCCCTTGCCCAGCCAGGGCGAGCTGATCGGCGCGTTGAATGAGCTTTCCGGCCCGGATGCTATCATGGTCAACGCCGCCGGATCGATGCCAGGCGACCTGCACAAGCTGTGGCGAGCCACTCACCCCAAGAATTTCCACATGGAATACGGTTATAGCTGCATGGGCTATGAGATCGCCGGCGGACTGGGCGCGAAAATGGCCGCTCCTGAGCGAGATGTGTACGTGGTGGTAGGCGATGGCAGCTACCTGATGCTCTCCTCCGACCTGGTGACTTCTATCCAGCAAGGCTACAAGCTGATTGTGGTGCTGTGGGACAACTCGGGCTTTAAGAGCATCGGATCGCTCAGCCGTTCCTTGGGCCAGGGCGGTTTTGGCACACGCTTTGTCTACCCCCAGGAGGGCCAGCTGGTCGGGGACGCGGCAGGCGAAAACGCTAAGCCGCTGGACATCGATTTCGCCATGAACGCGCGCAGCCTGGGCGCCGTCGTATTAGAATGCCAGACCTACGATGAGTATGTGGCAGCGCTCAAAGCCGCCCGCAAGACCGACCGCACCACGGTCATCACCATCCGCAATGACCGCTACATCAACCTGCCCGGCTACGAGAGCTGGTGGGACGTGCAGGTTGCCGAGGTGAGTGATATGCCCACCGTGCAAGCGGCGCGTAAAGAATGGGAAGAGATGCGCGCTAAAGAGAGGTTTTTCTTTTAGCCGCCTTCCCCTGCTCCAGCCCCTGTTTTTGAAGTGAGCCGGGCTGAAAATTACGAGGAGGTTTCGCCATGGAAACGCTTAAATACAAGTGTCCTTTGCATCAAATGGTATCCACCACGCCTACCGATTTCTGGAATGATTCGTGTTCCGTGGAAGAGCTCACTTATGCCATCGGGAATGGCGCGGTGGGCGCCACGACCAACCCGACAATCGTGCTGGGTGTGCTTAAAAAAGAGATGCCGTTGTGGCGCGAGCGGATCAACACGATCATCCGTGAGAACGCAGATTGGGACGAGGAACAGGTTACCTGGAAGCTGATCGAGGAGATGGCCATTCGCGGCGCAGAGCTGCTCTACCCCGTGTTTGAGCGAGAAAAGAGGTTGAAAGGCCGCATCTCGATCCAGACCAACCCGCAGTTTTACCGCAATGCGGAGGCGATCGTTCGCCAGGCGGCGCATTTTGCTTCCCTGGCGCCGAACATGCAGGTCAAGATCCCCGTTACCCGCGCCGGCATCCAGGCTATCGAAGAAGCCACCTACCAGGGGGTCAACATCAACGCCACGGTCAGCTTTACCGTACCGCAAGCCCTGGCGGTAGGCGCGGCCGTCGAGCGCGGCTTAAAGCGGCGGGAAGCCGAAGGGAAAAGCGTCGCCGATATGTCGCCGGTGTGCACCCTGATGATAGGCCGGCTGGACGACTGGCTGCACGTGCTGGAAAAACGCGACAACATCGCCATGGCGCCCGGTTATTCGGATTGGGCCGGCCTGGCGTGCATGAAACGCGCTTACCCGATTTACCAGGCGCGCGGTTATCGCACGCGCCTGCTGTCAGCCGCCTACCGCCACCACCTGCACTGGTCCGAGCTCATCGGCGGGGACATCGTCCAGACCATCCCGTATGAATGGCAGAAGCAGTTCAACGGCTCGTCCATTGAGGTTAAAGAACGCTTCCAGGACCCGGTGCCCCAATTGATCGTGGATACCCTCTATGCGACCTTCGCTGATTTCCGCCGGGCTTACGAGCCGGACGGCCTGACAATAGACGAATTTGACAGTTTCGGCCCAACGGTGCGTACCCTGCGCAACTTTATCGGTTCTTACCACGACCTGGTCAGCCTGATCCGCGATTTGATGCTGCCCAACCCGGACGTCAAATAACCCCCGCTCTCCTGAAAGGAAATCCCATGGCTGAAATCGAAAAATTAGCAAACTATGTCAACGGCGCCTGGCATATTCCCAGCGCCGGTGAGATTCTGGACGTGACCAATCCGGCCACCGGGGAGGTGCTGGTCAGGGTGCCGCTCTC
>JAJYIW010000265.1 GCA_021789855.1 Chloroflexota bacterium
GATTATTCAGGGCCAGGGCGCCGGCCAGGTGGAAGGGGGCTGGAGCGGCCAGCGCCGGTTTTGGGCCGGCGTCGAGGGCGTAGGCCGGCGCCAGGTTATACCCGCGGAACCCAATCCGGTGATCCCGCATAGGCGCCATGAGGTGGGTGCTCCACTCCTTCAAGATGGTGCGTAGAACGCGCCAGCCATCCGGGAAAGTCTGCAATTTACCCGTGCCATAAAAACGGCTGCCCTCAAAACTGGGCACATCCACCACCTTCAACCGGTTCCTGACTGCCTGCAGATAGATCGAGGCGTCAATTTCGAACCCATCGATGGTGGACAGGTCGACATAATCCAACGTATACCGCCAGAAGGCCATGTAGCCATAGCAGAGGTCGGTGAAAGAGAGGGAAAACAGAGCATTCACCATCTGGGTAAAGGCCCAGTTTCCCAGCTTGCGGTAACGGGGCATGTCGGTCGTGCCGCCCAGGGTGGTGAAGCGGCTGCCCTTGACAAAATCAGCGCCGTCCAGCAGCGCCTGGATGTAACGGGGTATCTCTCGTGGGTCATGAGAGCCATCGGCGTCCATCACCATGAGAATGTCGCCGTGGGATTCAGCGAAACCGCGCCGGATGGCGGCGCCTTTTCCCGGCAAGGTTTCTTTTACGATCATCGCGTAAGGTAGAATTTTTTGAGCGATTTCCATGGTGTGGTCGGTGGAGCGGCCGTCCACCAGGATCACTTCATCTACCAGGTCAACCGGAATATAGGGCAGAACCAGGGGCAAATTTTTTGCCTCGTTCAAAGTTGGAATAATTAAAGAAACGGATGGATGGGATCCCATCGGGCATGAATACCTGTAAGAAGACATCTTATCCTCCGCAAAACCCATAAACGAACTTGATTAATCAATAATCCATAAAGGGGTTATCTCTCACCCCGGTCAACTGGTCGATCGATGTTATTTTTTAATATCAGTGAATAAATTCAAAGCGATTAATCACCTCCCTGCCTGCACTGAAGTTTGAGGATAAGAAACCTATGGGGACGTCGAGCAGAATCCTCTGGCGAACCAGGCTGCACCTGGTATGCGCCAGTATTTCCCCTAAATATGTGAATTACTATGAAAATTGTATATAATACCAATCTCGGTCACAAGCCGTTGAATAAGGTTTAAGGCGATCAACCTTAGACAAAGGGCATGGTCTTATTCCGGCTGTGGATGTCCAGCCTGCCAGGGCTTCTATCTGGGGTAAAATAGACCTGTAATCGAGCTGAGACGAGGAGGCAAGATGGACAAAACCAGTTTGGTGACAGAGGTTGAAGAAAGCCGGGCCAGTTTTCTGGCTGAAATGGCGCGCATCCCCCCTGATCGGATGGAAGAAGTGGCCCTGTACGGCGTTTGGTCGCCCAAGGATTTGCTGGGGCACGTGGCCTTCTGGGAGAGGCGGGGGGCTTTTCTGATGAACGCTTTGGTGGCGGGGCAGGTCCCGGCGACGAGCCAGGACGTGGACGAGCTCAACGCGAGCGCCTACCAGGCCAGCCGCCGCCTGCCCGTGGAGGCGATCCGGAGAGAAGAAGCCGAGGCTTACCGGGAGCTGATGGCGCTGGTGGCAACCCTGCCAGACGATACGCTGACCAGCCCGGCTCGCTATGACTGGCTGGAGGGTGGACCGCTGGCGGACCTGGTGCTGAACAACACTTCGGGCCATTACGCCGAACACCTGCCCGACCTGAAGACCTGGATTGATAGTTTGAATACGAGGAGATAGATGGACGTTAACCCTGAAAGTGAGTCTCACCCCGGTCCATTTGGTTTGATCAAGGATGAAAATCGGCCGCCCGATGAGGTGGCCGAACTGCCCGAGGCCAGCCTGGCTGACCTGCCGGAGAAGCTGCGCCAGGCGGCCGCACTGGCCGGCTGGGATGAGCTGATGCCGGTGCAGGCGAAGGCCATCCCTTACCTGTTCTCGCAGCGCGACATGATGATCCAGTCGCGCACGGGCAGTGGAAAGACCGGGGCCTATTTGCTGCCCATCCTGGAGATGGTGAACCCCTACGAGCACGGCGTGCAAGCGCTGGTGCTGGTGCCCACGCGCGAGCTGGCGGGGCAGGTGGCGACCGAAGCCGCTCTATTGGGCCAGGCCACCGGGGTGCGCAGCCTGGCGGTCTATGGCGGGGTGGGCTACCAGGAGCAATTGGATGCCTTCAGGAGCGGGGTACCGCTGGTGGTCGGCACTCCTGGGCGGGTGCTGGATCACCTGCAGCGGCGCTCGCTGTCCCTGGATAAGCTGAAATTCCTGGTCTTTGACGAAGCCGACCGCATGCTTTCCATGGGCTTTTACCCGGATATGAAGCGGGTGCAGGCCTACCTGCCAAACACCCGCTTTTCCAGTTATATGTTCTCGGCGACCTTCCCGCCCCAGGTGTTTCGCCTGGCGCGCCAGTTCCTGGCGGAGCCGGGCTTTATCAACCTGAGCAGCGATCATATTCACGTGACCGAGACGGAGCACCTGTTCTATTCCGTGCCGGGCATGGACAAAGATCGCGGGCTGGTGCGCTTGATCGAGGTGGAGAACCCGCCGTCAGCCTTGATTTTCTGCAACACCAAAGCGCGGGTGGAATACGTGAACGTGGTATTGCAGCGTTTTGGCTACGATGCCGACCAGCTTACCTCGGATTTATCGCAGGTGGCGCGGGAGTCGGTGCTGGAACGGGTGCGGCGGGGGACGCTGCGCTTCCTGGTGGCGACGGACGTGGCGGCCCGCGGGATTGACCTGCCGGAGCTGTCACACGTGATTCAATATGAACCGCCGGAAGACCCGGAGCTGTATATCCACCGGGCGGGGCGGACGGGGCGCGCGGGAGCAGGGGGCACGGCGATCACGCTGGTGAACACGGTGGAGAAGGCTGGTCTTTTGCGCATAGCCAAGCAGTTCAGCATTCCTCTGGAAGAGCGGCCCCTGCCAGGCGATGAAGATGTGCAGCGGGTGGTGTCTGAGCGGGTGAGCGTGCTGCTGGAGTCGCGCTTGCGCGAGCGAGACCGGCTGCAAACCGAGCGCATGGCGCGCTTTACTGGCCTGGCTGCCAGCCTGGGCGCCGACCCGGAAGATAGCCGCCTGTTAGCCATGCTGCTGGACGATTTTTACCAGGAAACCTTCCACGCGCCGGTGGTGCCGCCTGATGCAGGCGTGCGCAAGCCGCCGGTGCATTCGGCGAACGCTACCAGCGCGAAAGGGCGCCGGCGCGGACATTCAGGCCGAAGACGATGAAGAAGATATAAACGCGAAGGCGAAAAGATCGCGAAGATGAGATGAAACAAAAAGAGATAACCATCCGGCGGGGTACGCCGGAAGACGCGGCATTATTGGCGGAGCTGGGGGCTGAAACCTTCGGCGATACCTTTGCCACGCAGAACACCGCTGTGGACATGGCGAGTTACCTGGCTGCTTCGTTCAGCCCGGCGATCCAGGCGGAAGAGCTGGCCGACCCGCGGGTGTCTTACCTGCTCGCGGAGGTGGAGGGAGAAGCGGTGGGATTCGCGAAGTTGATGGAGAGCCAGCCCGAGGCTGCCATCCACGGGCCGCGCCCGTATGAGCTGGTGCGCATCTATGCCCGGAAAGCCTGGATCGGGCGCGGCGTGGGCGCTTTTTTGATGCAGGCCTGCCTGGACGAAGCGGCCCGGCTGGAATTCGAGACGTTGTGGCTGGGGGTGTGGGAGCACAACCCCCGGGCGCGGGCTTTTTATCGTCGTTGGGGGTTCATCGAAGTGGGCAGCCACGCTTTTACCCTGGGCAAAGATGTCCAGACCGACATTTTGATGGAACGCCCGGTCAGGTTATAATCGCCCGCTATCCCATGGATCCGGGCGACCGGTTTTGGCGTTCTGGTGGGGGCGGCCCATTTCGATGGAAATGATCCGGGCGACCGGCATTGGCGGTTCTGGTGGAGGCGATCCATCCCGAGGGTTCATGGATCCGGGCGACCGGCATTGGCGGTTCTGGTGGAGGCGATCCACCCCGAGGGTTCATTGATCCGGGCGACCCGATCGGGGCAGATGGAATCCCTGGATGATCCATGCTCTGGGCAGGCGAACGAGCGTTTAGGGCCTGGGTGGGTCGCCCCTACGCGGGTCGCCCTTATGCGGGTTGCCCATACATGGATTCGGGCGACCCGATCGGGGCAGATGGAATCCCTGGATGATCCATGCCCTGGGCAGGCGAACGAGCGTTTAGGGCCTGGGTGGGTCGCCCCTACACGGGGG
>JAJYIW010000266.1 GCA_021789855.1 Chloroflexota bacterium
GCCACCCTGGGTGTGCTCCGGGGTCATGAAATCCAGGTCAGCGCAACTGGCCCGGAGTCCCAGGCAGCCCTGGCCGCCATCCAGGCGCTGGCCGATCAGGCCTTTGGCGATGCCGAACCGCCTGAAGCCGTTTCTGCTCCCGCGGCGCCAACCGCCTTGTCCCCTGACATCCTGGCCCATCCAGCCAGCTTACAGGGAGCGCCAGCTTCCCCTGGCATCGCCACCGGCCCCGCGGCGCTTTACCAGGTAACCTTGCCCGCGATCCCCGCCCATGTCATCGCCGATCCCGCGGCGGAGTGGGCCTCTTTCCAGGAATGCCTTGAAAAGACTCGCGCCCAAATCATGGCCGATTTAACCCTGTTGCAGAGTCATAACGCGGCGAAGGCCGGGGATATCCTGGAGGCGCACCGCCTTTACCTGGAGGATGCTGCGCTTTTAGATCCCGTCCGCGACGCCATTTTTAACCAAAAAATGAATGCCGCCGCTGCCTGGCAACAGGCCGTCGAAAGGCTGGCGCAAAGCTATCTGGCGCTTCCCGATGCCTACCAGCGCACCCGCGCCAAAGATGTGGAAGATGTCGGCCAGCAGGTTCTGGCCCGGTGGCTGGGTGAGCCAGACACAGCCCCGCCCTTGAGCCGGCCCGCCATCCTCATTGCGCCGGATTTATCCCCGGCCGAGATCGCCCGACTGGATCCATCCCTGGTTCTGGGAATTGCCACTGAATCGGGCGGGAGCAGCTCCCATGCCGTGATCCTGGCCAGGAGCATGGGTATCCCGGCCATTACCGGTTTAGGGCCAGGCCTCCGCCAGGTTCAGGACGGGATGACTGTTCTCATGGACGGCGCGAGCGGCGAATTTTGGATCGAGCCTTCGCAAGCACTGCTGGTTGAGGTTACCGAGCAAAGTGTGCGGGAAAAAGACGCCCGGGCCGCGGCTCAAGCGCAAAGTCACTTACCGGCCATCACCCGGGATCAGCGCCAGGTGAGGGTTATGGCCAACATTGGCTCGGTCAAGGACGTCGCTCTCGCCCTGAGTTCCGGCGCCGAAGGCGTCGGGGTATTCCGCACTGAATTTTTATTCCTCCAGCGCCAGGCCCCGCCATCCGAAGAGGAGCAATACCAGGCCTACCGGGCCGTGGCTGAAGCGCTGGGCGGGCGGCCTGTGATCATTCGCACCCTGGATGCCGGGGGCGATAAGCCGCTGCCTTACTTGAACCTTGAAAAGGAAGCCAATCCTTACCTGGGCTGGCGCGCCATACGCCTGTGCCTGGCACAGCCGGAGATGTTCAAGAGCCAGCTCCGCGCCATCCTGCGCGTCGCTGTGGAATTTCCAGTCAAGGTCATGTTCCCCATGGTTGCGCTGTTCTCGGAATGGCAGGCCGCCAGACGCTTATTGCAAGAGGCGTCGCTGGAACTTCGAGAGCGCGGCCAGGCGGTACCCGCAGCGGTGGAGACCGGCATCATGGTAGAAATTCCCTCTGCAGCGCTCACCGCAGAGCAGTTTGCGCCCGAAGTGGATTTCTTTTCTATCGGCACCAATGACCTGACGCAATATACGCTGGCGGCTGAGCGGGGCAATCCCCGCCTGGCGTCCCTCTATGATCCATTTCACCCGGCCGTGTTGGAATTGATCCAGCGCGTGGTGCAGGCCGCGCATGCGCAGGGTAAATGGGCCAGTGTGTGTGGAGAAATGGCCGGCGACCCTCGCGCCACCTCCCTGCTGGTCGGGCTAGGCGTGGACGAGCTAAGCATGAACGCCCCCAGCATCCCCCAGGTCAAACAGATCATCCGCGGGCTTGATTACGCCTCCGCCAGGGTGCAGGCGAACAAGGAACATTCCACAGCCCACTGATTCGAATGGAAAGGCAGGGTATCCCCGGATCAGGCCACCCGCTTCACTCCCACCTTCCCTGGCTTCGCCTGGCTGGCGTCTCAAACCAGCGTCCAACGATAGCCCCAAAAATGAACCCGCCAATGTGCGCCATATAAGCCACCCCGCCGCTTTGCACCGAGGCAATCGAGCCAAGCTGGCTGAATACCTGGAGTAAAAACCAGAAACCGATCAACAGCAGGGATGGAATCAAGGTGATCTGGATGAAAAATCCCAGGAATAGCACGGTTTTAATCCGGTCACGCGGATAAGTTACAATGAAGGCTCCCATCACCGCCGCGATGGCCCCGCTGGCGCCCAGGTTGAGCTCCGTTGAAGTGGGAATGATGGCTACTTGCGCCAGGTTGGCCACCAAACCACCCAGGAAGTAGAAAAACAGGTACTTCAATCCCCCCATGCTATCTTCAATTTCTGGGCCAAATACCCAGAAAAAGATCATATTCCCGATAATATGTTCCCAGCCCCCATGCAGGAACATGGCAGTTATCAGGGTGATCCAATCTTTTCCGGCCATGATATTGGCCGGAACCATCGACCAGCGTGAGACAAAAGCATCGCCTTTTGCCAGCTCAAGAAAGAAGACGAAAACGTTGGCCGCGATAATGAGCAAGGTCATCGCCGGGAAGTGCGCCGGTCGGCGATCAGCATCTGAAAGGGGTATCATCGTCTCACCTATTGGTCTTTTTGTGTGCCTGTATACTACTAGACAGTCGCTTACATTATACGGGAAGTGATGGGAAATCGCCGGGCCGGCAGCCAGTTCATGGGCCGAAAGAAACTTAACCTGGCCTGTTTGGATGTACAATTTAATCACCTTCATGTTTTTGTAGATAAAAAAGGATGTAGATGAAACTTCATCCATGGCTGATGGTCCCCAACGCGGTGTTGATCCTCCGGCGGCCCATGAACAACCCGGTAGAATGGGAAGATTTTCGCACCGCCGCGCATGCCGTCCTGTCCCTGATGCAGGTCGATCTGGAAGATGAAAGTGTGGTGATCAAGCCCAACGCCACCTCGGGCGAGCGCTTTGCCAACCCGGATAGCGGCATCACCACTCACCCCGGCTTTGTGCAGGGCCTGGCGGAGTATTTGCGAGACCATGGTGCGCGGCGCCATCGCATATCGGTCGTGGAAGACCCGCGCGACTCAAATGATAACCGGCCGCGTCGCTGGGACGGGACAGGCTACGAGCTGGCCGCCGCGCGGACGGGGATACGCCTGCTGACCCCCACCACCTACACCTGCGTTAAGAAAAAAGTTCCCAACCCACAGGTGTTCAACCAGCTTAACGTCAGCCGGTTGGCGGTCGATCCGCGCACCGTGCTCATCAACGTGCCCAAGCTGAAAACGCATAACCTGGCCATCACCACCCTGGGGATGAAAAACCTGATGGGATTGGTCAACGTCTTTGACCGGCACTACTGCGCCCAAGCCTGGAACGAGCTACCTTCCGATATCCGCGCCGAACGTCGCCCACGCCAGGAATGGTTCACCCGCGAGATGCACGAGTCCTGGCAGGCCCACCTGGCCCGGCGCCTGGTCGATACCGCCCAGGTGTTGCACCCGGCGCTTAACCTGGTCGAAGGCCTGGTCGGGCGGGAGGGCAGCGGCTTTGAGCGCGGGCGCAACCGGCCCCTGGGGCTGGTCATCGCCGGCGTCAACCTGATTGCCGTGGACAGCGTGGCAAGCTGGTTGATGGGCTTTGACCCGTTAAAGTTGATTTACCTGAAAATAGCCTCCGCGGCCGGCCTGGGCGAAAGTGACCTGTCCCGGCTTACTCTCTACACCGAACGAAATGGTGAGTTGGCGCCTTGCGCGGACCCGGAAGCACTGCGCGCCGACCCGCCCTTCCGCGTGATCTCTGGCATCCTGGGTGAAGACCTGGATCCCTTCCGGGCCATTCCCCCTGACCCGAACGGCGCAGCCAACCGGGACGCCTCGACCCACGATCCCACTTTTTCTACCGTTTCATCCTGGAAGGAGATTTTGTCATGGCATTCAACATCCGAAAACGCGGCAAACTGACTTACTATTATGAAGGCGAACACCCGGTCCTTTCTTCCCTGGTGACCGAGGAGCTTCCCGGCGGCGACTTAAAAATCCATTTCGCCGGCCTCACCGGCGGTTATTCTGCCAAAAGCGTCCTCGGCTTGAGCGAGCTGGTCAGCATGGATCCCCTGCGTGAGATCCCCCTGGTCTTCAAGTGTTGGGAGAAGTGGCTGCAGGATGCCGGCATCTGCGACTCGCTCAAGGCCATCGATTTTATCGAAGTCCACGCCTTTGGAGCGCAGCCTAAATCGCCCAACCCGCTGGTCGACCCTGCTGGCTAC
>JAJYIW010000267.1 GCA_021789855.1 Chloroflexota bacterium
GCTATCGCCAGCTTGACGTTTCGGTCGAGCGCATGTACCGCCTGATGGCGGGGGCTCCTTTGAACGCCCTGATCGAACGGGCGCCGGCCAACCTGGATGGCCCGCTCCCCCCGGTCGATTATCCCACCCCGGCGCCGTCCGACCGCTTGGAGAAGCTGGAGGTCAGCCGCCTGGCTTACCGTTACCCCACCAGCGACCACGGCATTGCAGGCGTGGACCTTTCCATTGAGCGGGGCAAACTGACCGTCATCACCGGGCGGGTGGGCTCGGGCAAAACCACGCTCCTGCGGGTGCTGTTAGGCTTGCTGCCAAAAGACAGCGGTGAGGTGTATTGGAATGGGATGAGCGTGGAGCGCGCTGGAGATTTTTTCGTCCCACCGCGCTGCGCTTACACCCCCCAGGCGCCGCGCCTGTTCAGCAACACGCTGCGCAACAACATCCTGCTGGGCCTGGAGAAAAGCGATGGCGCCGTCTTGGAAGCGGTGCACCTGGCTGTGCTGGAGCACGACCTGGAAGACCTGGAACATGGCCTGGACACCGCGGTGGGCCCGCGCGGGGTCAGGCTGTCGGGCGGGCAGGCCCAGCGGACCGCCGCGGCGCGTATGCTGGTGCGCCAGCCTGAGCTGTTGGTGTTTGACGACCTGTCCAGCGCGCTGGATGTGGAAACCGAGCGCCAGTTATGGGAGCGACTGTTCACCGGGGTGGCCTCCACCTGCCTGGTGGTCTCTCACCGGCGCCCGGTGCTGCGCCGCGCCGACCAGATCCTGGTCATGAAGGATGGCCAGGTGATCGCGCGGGGCAAGCTGGACGAGCTGCTTGCCACCAGCGAGGAAATGCGGTCTTTGTGGTCGAGGGAAAGCGCATCTTAAGCTGACAACGCTCCAAAAATAGGAGCGCTGTCAGTGGGATGGCTTTACGGGGCTGGGGCATCGTGGAGCCCCCCACAGGCGAGGGTAGACCGGTCCGATCTCGCTCTACTGCCCCAGGCCAGCCAGCACGCCCTTGGGCAGCTTGCACACCATGGTGTAAGCGGGATCAAAGACATTGCCCAGGACGCACTCCCCCATCATGCCCAACAGGGTGCTTGCGCCGGCTAAATCCAGGCGGTAATCGGCGACCAACCACTCCAGCATTTCCGTGACCGCGAAAGATAACGCCTGATCCAGGGGCCGGCCGTTGCCCAAGGTGAAAATTTCATCCGCGTTCTCTCCCCGCGGCCAACGAATCGTTTTGCCTTTCTGTAAATTCACGCTGAAGGTCACGTCAAAGCTGGTTTCGATGCCTGTTCCCACCAGCTCTCCATCGCCTTGCAGGGCATGGCCGTCGCCCAGGAAAAAGAGCGCCCCCGGGACGAACACAGGAAAATACACGCTAACCCCGGCGGTGAACCCGCGGTAATCCATGTTGCCGCCGAAGTCCCCGGAAGTGGCCGTGGAAATGGCCTGCCCGCCGCCGGGAGCAACCCCCAGGCAGCCCAACATGGGCCGGAGAGGAAAATGGATCGGGCTTAGCCTTGCCACGTCCGAGATTAAGGAGGCGGTGCCCTGGCTGGCATCCATGTTCCAATCCAGAAGCTGATTTTCCGGTAGCTGGCGCACAAAATTGGGGTCAACCACATGCTCCGCCAGGATAGACCTGGAAAAGCCGCTGGCGCGGTTAGGGCCGAGCCGCTCGAGCGTCACCACCAGGGTATCGCCAGGTTCTGCTCCTTCAATCAAGAATGGGCCGGTTTGAGGATTGGGCTTGCCGGCGACGGTTGCGCCTGCCGCGTCGCCTCCCCAGGCATCGAGGGTCGAAGTGACTACCCGGTCGCCCGGTGAAATCCGCAGGGCAGGGGGATGAGAGCCAAAGGTGTTGTAGTAAACAACCGGTTGAAAGTGGTGGGTCGTCATAGGGTCTCCTTAATGGCGCTGCCAGGTTTTTCGCGCCAAAGGATCAAGGCGCCTGGACAAAGGTGCCGTTGCGCAATTCTTTGAGAGTCTGCTGGATCTCTTCAGCCGTGTTCATCACGAAGGGCCCGTAAGGGTAAATGGGCTCTTTAAACGGTGCACCGGCCATCAGCATAAAGCGGGCGGGCGCAGCCGGGCCAGTTTGAGCCGTAAACCGCTCACCATCGCCGAAGATGATCATGCTCACAGCTTTGACGAACTTGCCACCGCCTGCCTCGTCCAGGCCAAACAGCCCTTCGCCTTCAAACAGGTAAGCGATCACCGTGTGATCGGCGGGAATGGGCAGCTCAAAATCGGCCCCGGCCTCCAGGCTGACTTCCATGTACAAGGGTTCGGCGGCAATCTCGGTGACCGGGCCGCGCTGCCCGTTGAGGCTGCCCGCCACCAGGCGCACCCGCGCGCCGTTGAGCGCCACTTCGGGGATATTGGCGGCCAGCACTTCCTGGTAACGCGGCTGGCCCATCTTTTTAGCCGCCGGCAGGTTGACCCACAGCTGAAAACCGGTGTTGCGCCCCTCCGGCCCGCGCTGCGGCATTTCCTCGTGCAAGATGCCGCGCCCACTGGTCATCCATTGGACGTCGCCAGGGCCGATCACGCCGGTGTTGCCCAGGCTATCGCGGTGGCGCACGCTGCCTTCCAGGACGTAGGTGACCGTTTCGATGCCGCGGTGCGGGTGGGTGGGGAAGCCGCGAATGGGGTCATCCTTGGGGTCGTTGAAGGCAAAGTGGTCGAACAGGAGGAACGGGTCGTATGGATTAGCGCGGTTCGGACCAAAGGAGCGCCGCAGCAAGACATCGGCGCCTTCGATGACAAATTTGGGATCGATCACCTGTTCCACGGTCCGGTAAGTAGGATGATTCATTGGATTTCCTCTGATTATTCAAATCAAGACTTTCCTGTTTATCCCGAAATCACGTTATCTTCACAATAGGCATCAGACCTTTAGCAGTCGAAGACTGACCAGCAGATGTCGTTTCGCAACCGCTGATCGTCCAGGACAAGATCGCGGATGGCATCCGGCAACTGGTTGCGCTGCCAGCGGCACTCGAGCCGGCCGGCGCTCTCGTCCTCGCCTTCAGGCGCAGCCGCGCGCGCAGCCTTGATCGCGTAGGCCGCAGCGCCAAGCTCGTGCGCGGCGACGTGCGCCACGGCTGCGGCCTGGCCGGCAGCAAATGCAGCCTGCCGAGCTGAACCGCTCAGCACTCTTGCCGCAGCCTGGGCATGGCCAGCTGCCTCGCGAGCCTGGGACATGGTGATCTCGCCGCGAGCCCATGCCCGAGCTTGCTCAATGGCGTGACGCGGTCGCGAGTCTGAAGGCTGTGCCGACTCGAAGAGGGGCAGGACGTGCTCCGCACAGGTGGCTGCCCACAGAGCAAGAAGGTGATGGTCCAAATCCGTGAGCGTCCCACCGCGGCGGATGGTGATGAAGCGAGGGTCGCGATCTTTGGGGAGGATCATGATGACGCTTAAAAGGACGAGCCGTCCGCGGCGGCAAGCAGGGTGATTGGGATCACCAGGCGGGTATGGCGGCCATCGGAGCGCACATCCACAAACAGATCGTAGCGCACCTGGCTCAACGGGCCTGGGGTGAGGGTGAAGGTCGCCTTGCCGATTCCGGCCCAGCCGCCGGCGTTGAAGGTGAGCGAGAAAGCCGATTCCCGCGCTGGCGAAATCTGCCAGCCTTCTGGCAGGTGCCAGGCCAGGTTGATCCACAGGGGCTGGCGCAGGGTGTTTTCAAAATGGAGGGTCAGGGGGAAAGGCTCGCCGCTTTTGATCAGCGGCTCGCGGCCGTATTCCAGCCAGGCGATGTAGAGCGGTGTCTCGTAGCGCACCGAAAAAGGCTGGCGCTGCAGCACGTCCTCCGCAAAGGTGCGCTGGTAGCCGGAGAACAGTTCGCGCGGCTGGCAGGCCAGCGCCTGTCCTTCATTAAGCTGAACCGCGTAACCCTCTTTTGCGTTAACCGTGTCCACATAGCGCTCATCCAGGAACCGCGGCGTCTGGCGGAGCACCCGCTCGGTCAGCTCCTGCACGGTGTTGGCGATCAAATGACCCTGGTCGCCGCGGTTGATCGAGATGGTGACGATCTTGTCGCCGATCGGCTCCTTCCATTTTTCCGGGATAGCCTGGAAGCCATGGATAATGCCCAGCGTGGCGCCCAGGGTGGCGGCGGTGCAGTCGGTATCTTCTCCGCAGCCGGCGGCGATGCACAGGCTGCGCCCAAAGTCGTCCTCGCCGTAC
>JAJYIW010000035.1 GCA_021789855.1 Chloroflexota bacterium
CTTCTTCCCCAAGGGCTCTACCGTGGCCGACCAGTTCCTCTATCCTGGGCTGGAGCCGGGCTACACCCCGGGACTCAAGTGGTACGATTACGATCCTGCTAAGGCCAAGCAGATGCTGACCGCCGCTGGATTCGATTTCAACCAGACCATCCCCTTCTCTTACCGCACCAACTCGCGCGGTTACGCCCCCAATCCCGACCAGATCGCCCAGGATGTCCAGGCGCAACTGGCCAAGATCGGCGTCAAGATCAAGTTAGACGTGCAGGAATCCGGCACGCTGATCGGCAATTCCGGCCTGGGCAAGCTGACCTTCTTCTTGCTCGGCTGGGGTGAAGATTACCCGGATGCCACGGACTGGTTTGACTATCACTTCGGCGCATCCAGCAAGCTCTTCGGCAATTCCTATCCTGACCTGGTGGCTGCGATCAAAGCCGGCGGCCAGACCGCCGACCCGGCTGCTCGCCAGAAGGCTTATGACCAGGTGAACGCGCTGATCAAACAGCATGTTCCCATGATCCCGGTGGCGCACGGTGCGTCCGGCGATGCCTTCAAAGCCTCGGTTAAGAACGTGGTGGTTGGCCCCTACAACATCAATTTCCCCTACATGACCACCGATTCGGGCACGCTGGTGTGGCTGCAAACGGGCGAGCCGATCAGCCTGTGGTGCGGTGATGAAACCGACGGCGAGACGTTCAACGCCTGCGAGCAGATCTTCGAACCCTTGCTGCGCTACAAGTACGGCACCACTCAGACCGAATCGGCGCTGGCGACCAGCTTCGACGCGAACTCGGACTTGACCCAATACACCTTCCACCTGCGCCAGGGCGTCAAGTGGTCGGACGGCTCAGCCTTCACTGCCGCGGATGTGTTTGCCACCTACACTGCCCAGTGGGACTACAAGAACCCCAACCACAAGGGCAATACCGGCACCTTCGAGTACTTCGGTACCCTCTTCGGCGCTATCCTGAATACACCTCCGGCTGCCACGGCTACCCCCGCCCCTGCGGCGACGGCGACCAAGGCTCCGTAGGCTTTGTGGTAAAATCATAACTTAATTGGGATGGGGCATAGCAGAGATTGTTGTGCCCCATCCTGTTAAGCTAACCTGGCTGGCTTAAAGCTCATGATCCAGTTTACTCTCCGCCGACTGTTATTACTCATCCCTGTTTTATTTGGTATTCTTTTCGTCACGCTGGTCATTTCGCGCGCCATCCCCGGCGATCCCTGCGTCGCCATGATGGGTGAGAAGGCCACCCAGGCGCAATGCGCTGCCTTCCGAGTGCGATTCGGCCTGAATGATAATGTGATTGTTCAATTTGGGCGCTATGTCGTCCAGTTAGCCCAGGGTAATTTTGGCGACTCGATCCAGTACCATCGCCCGGTGCTGGAATACATTACGGAGCGCCTGCCGATGACCTTTGAGCTCACCCTGGGGGCGATGTTATTTTCGACCACTTTTGGCATTTTATTGGGCATCATCTCGGCGCTTAAGCGCAACACCATTATTGATACGCTGACCATGATCGGGGCCAACATCGGTATCTCCATGCCGGTCTTCTGGTTGGGACTGATGCTGGCTTACGTGTTTGCCTTATTGTTAAAAGGGACGCCGCTTTATATCCCACCTTCCGGCCGGCTGACGCCGGGCGTTTCGTTGGTCCCGCTGGCCACGGTCTGGCATCTCCAATCCTGGACTGGCTTACCCCAGCTGGCTTTGAATTTTATCTCGAACTCCGCTATCCTTAACAGCATCCTCACGGGTAAAATTAATATCCTGTGGGATGCCATCCGCCACCTGATCCTGCCTTCCCTGGCGGTCGGCACCATCCCGCTGGCGACCATTGCCCGGATGACCCGTTCGAGCCTGCTGGATGTGCTTGGGCAGGATTACATCCGCACGGCGCGGGCCAAAGGGTTGGTTGCTTCCCTGGTGATCACCAGGCACGCCTTGCGCAATGCGCTCATCCCAATCGTGACCGTGATCGGCCTGGAAACCAGCGCCTTGCTCTCGGGCGCGGTGCTGACCGAGACAGTCTTCACCTTGCCAGGGATGGGCACGGCCCTGGTCAGTGCGATCCTGGCGCGCGATTATCCCGTGGTGCAGGGCTTCACCATTATCATTGCCTTTATTTTCGTGATGGCGAACCTGATTGTCGACCTGTCTTACGCCTACCTGGATCCCCGCATCCGATTGGAATAACCTGTTATGGCCCTTGACATTCCTGTTCTTTCGGCAGAATCGACTTTAAAACGCCAATCTCCGGCGCTGGAATCACTGCGCCGTTTCTTACGCCACCGCTCAGCCCAGGCTGGGCTGGCTATTCTTTCGATCCTGGTGATCATGGCGGTTTTTGCCCCCTGGATCGCGCCTTACAACCCGACGGCCGTCCTGGACAACGTGACCCGCCGCTCGGCGCCCTGCATCCACCTGTTAGGCTGCCCGGCGGATCAGCCCCAGCACCTGATGGGAATTGATAGCAACAGCCGCGACCTGTTTTCGCGCATCGTATTCGGCTCGCGCCTCTCGCTGCAGATTGGCATCGCCACCATTTCCTTTGCGATCCTCGTGGGCGGCCTGCTGGGAGCCTTCGCCGGTTTCTTTGGCGGCTGGTTGGATAACCTCATCATGCGCTCCATGGATATCCTGATGGCTTTCCCCGGCTTGCTGCTGGCGATTGCCATCGTTTCGGTGCTCGGCCCAGGGCTGATCAACGCGCTGCTGGCCATTGCTTTCGTGTCAACGCCGGTGTATGCCCGGATTGTGCGTTCGAGCGTCCTTTCGGTCAAGAACCTGGATTACGTGGATGCCTCCCGCGCATTGGGCGCCTCGAACCTGCGCCTGGTATTCACCCGCATTTTACCCAATGCCCTCACCCCCTTGATCGTCCAGGGCACGCTGGGCATTGCCTCGGCCATCTTGAACGCGGCTGCCTTGAGCTTCCTCGGCCTGGGCGCAGAACCCCCCACCCCTGAATGGGGCCTGATGCTGGGATCGGAAAGCAACAGCGTGTTCAACGCGCCCCACCTGGTCTTCTTCCCCGGCCTGGCCATTATGGTCACGGTGCTCTCTTTCAACCTGATCGGGGATGGGCTGCGCGATGCGCTCGACCCGCGCCTGCGCGGTAAAGCCGGTTAGCCTTTCATCTCAAAGGACCCTGAGTAACCTATGACAGGGCATGGAGAGGGCAGCCAGGCGTGAACAGGCCTATTCTCCTCACCTTGCTCTCCCTCACCTGGCTGGCAATGGCCGGCGCCTGTGCTCGATTGCCTGTTCCGCTGGCTCAGACCGGTATCCCACCTGCGGCAACCCAGGCGACCCGCGGGATACCCGCCAGTACGCCAACGCCCAGTCCCGATCCGGCGTTCACCGCCATCCCGACCGTTGACCCAACGCTCCCCACGCCAACCTTACAAGTGACGCGTTCTCTGCTGCCAGCTCGTACAGCCGAGCCGGCAGGGGACACGGCGATCAAAAGCCAGTACACCCTGGCGGTGAGCTTCGATTACCTGGCGCACCACCTGGCCGTGAACGAGACGGTGCACTTCACCAATGCGTCCGGTGATACCATTTCGAGCCTGGTGTTCGATGTTGAGCCTGATGTTTACCCGGGGGATATCACCTTTAAAAGCATCACGCTGCCGGGCGGGGCGACACCGGGGAAAGTGAGCCTGTCGGTAAACCGGATGAGCTTTCCCCTGGCATCGCCGCTCAGCCCGGGCCAGGGCAGCTCGGTCAGCCTGGTCTATGACCTGGCCCTGCCCGCCCTTCCGCCTCCCAGCCATTCGATCCGCTCGGCGGTTTTTGGCTACACCGCCAACCAGGCCAACCTGGTGGACTGGTTCCCCTACCTGGCGCTCTACCAGCCGGGCAAAGGCTGGATCATCCATGATCCCTGGTTCAACGGCGAGCACCAGGTTTACCCCAGCGCTGATTTTGACGTGACCCTGGCGCTGGTCAACCCCCCGGCCGGGCTGGTTATTGCTGCGCCAGCCGCGGCCCAGGGCGAGGGGGGCGCCTGGCATTACACGCTGGCCCATGCGCGCACCTTTGCCTGGTCGGCTTCGCCTTTGTATAAAACGTTGACCCAACAGGTTGGGGACGTCCAGGTAACCAGCTATGTTTTCCCGCTCGACCAGCGTGCGGGGCAGGCCGCCCTGGAAGATACCGCGGCAGCCATGACCCTTTACGCCAGCCTGTTCGGCCCGTACCAGCATACCAGCCTGTCTGTGGTGGAGGGAGATTTCGCGGATGGCATGGAGTATGACGGCCTGTTCTTCCTGAGCAAAACATTCTACAACCTGTATGATGGCACCCCTCGCGGGTACCTCACCACGATTGCGGTGCATGAGACGGCCCACCAGTGGTTCTTCGGCCAGGTAGGCAGCGACCAGGCCATGGAACCGTGGCTGGATGAAGCGCTGGCCACCTACTGTGAAGCGATTTTTTATGAGCGCACCTATCCCGGCCTGGCTTCGTGGTGGTGGAGCTTCCGGGTGAATTTTTATCGCCCTTCGGGGATGATCAACCAGCCCATTTATGCCTTTACCGGGTTTGAGCCTTACCGCAACGCGATTTACCTGCGGGGGGCAGAATTCCTGGATGCGGTGCGCCGGCAAACGGGAGACGCCGCCTTCTTCGGCTTCTTAAAGGATTACGTTGCTCGCGAGCAGGATCGCATCGCCACCGGCCAGGATTTCTTCGACCTTCTGTCGGCTCACACGAAGGTTGATCTTGCCCCGATAAAATCGCTCTATTTTGGGGCGTTGCCCCCGAATGGATCCTGGAGATGAGGGGCGCGTGGAATGGCCCAGACCATGGTAAAATCGAAAAACTCCAAGGGTCTTGGGGAATATTAAGCTCCAAAGGGTATCATCCGCATGAATGAGACCTTGCTAAACGCTCTGACGAAGGAACAACGCGACGAATTCCTGGCTTTGACCACCCCCGCCATGATTCAGGCAACCCTCGACGCCATCCCGTACTCGGCCGAGCACGCCAACCGCTGCCCCTTGCGGGTGATCCAGGAACGCAAGGCGCATTGCCTGGACGGGGCGATCTTCGCGGCCGCGGCGCTGCGCCAGATCGGCTTTCGCCCGCTCCTGGTCGATTTGAACGCCGATGCGGGAATGGACGATGACCACGTGCTGGCCATCTACCAGGTGGGCGGCGCGTATGGCGCGGTGGCGCAATCCAATTTTGTCGGCCTGCGTTTCCGCGAGGCGGTTTATCGAAGCCTGCGCGAGCTGGTGATGTCTTATTTTGAGGCTTATTTTAACGTGAAGGGGGTTAAAACCCTGCGCACCTATACCGCGCCCTACGACTTGAGCCATTTCGACGCCCTGGATTGGCTTGTTTCCGACGCTGGCGCAGATGCCATCGAGCATCGCCTGGCCTCGTTGCACCGTTATCCGTTGCTGGCGCCCGGCATGGCCTCCACTCTTTCGCGGGTCGACCCGCTGTCTTACCAGGCCGGCCTGCTCGAGGGCGACCTGGACGGCCTGTATAAACCGGCGCAATGACTCCCACCTGGCGAATGTCGATCCCGATCCCATGAATACGCCGGACAATCGCCCTGGGATGCCGCCCTGGCTGAAAGCCGGGCTGATCGCAGGAGCCGGCCTGGCTCTGCTGGAGGTGGTCAGCAACCTGCTGCCAGTGGTTGGCTTCATCCTCACCGAGCCGCTGGTCATCGTCGTCGATTACCTCCAGGGGGTGTTGGCGGCGCGCTACACGCGGCAAGATGGACGGTTCAGGCCGGCGCAACGGGTGTCCCAGGCGGCGATTTCCGGCCTGGCGACGGGAGTGGTGCTGGCGGCGGTGTTCACCCTGCTTACTTACGGCATCCTGGTGCCGGTCACATTCGGTGGGGCGCTGGCGGCCCTTCCCTTCTCCATCGCCAACAGCCTGTTTGATATCACCCTCAATGTGGCCCTGGCCAGCCTGGGCGCCTGGTGGTACGGTCGCCTGGGGCGGAAGGGTTTCGTGGTCGCCTCGGCCGCTGCGTTGGGCTGCGCGCTTCTCGGTTTTTGCCTGCTCCTGGCAGGAGGGGCCGCGCTGGTGGCGGCGCTGGGACTGGATGGGGTCAGGGCCCTGATCCACCTGCCGTGGCTGGCCACCCCCATCCCTCATTAACTGCAGGGGCGAACGGCGCTCATCCCTGGCTTTATTTCACCAGGAACCTGCCCAAGGCCAGGACGGTGAAGAGCGCCAGAACCGCGTAGCCGGCTAATTGGCTATGCAGGGACTCGCGCGAATCGACCACCTTCAGGTCAGGCGCCAGGCCTTCCACCTTCCATAGCGGGCCGCCAAACCAGGCGAAAATCAGCCCGCCGGCCAGGCCGCCCAGGTGACCAAAAATGTCGATCCCACTCCCCGGCACCACGTCGTAGACCAGGTTAAGCGCCACCACGATGACGATGTTGATCAGCGCGGCCTGGCTGTTGCCCAAAAAGCGCCGGTTTTGATACACGAAGATGCCATACGCCCCCACCAGGCCAAAAATCGCGGTGGATGCGCCCAGGGATGCCGCCGGGGTGAACAGGAAGGATAGCACATCGCCGGCGAAACCGGAAAGGAAATAGAGCGCGATGAAGCGCCAGTGCCCATAGGCGCGCTCCAGGGTGGGGCCAAAAAGGTACAACCCGTACATATTGAAGAGGATATGCAGGATTGAGGCGTGCAGGAAAAGGGGCGTGATCAGCCGCCATACCTCGCCCTGGAGGATGTAGGCATTAACCTTCATCCCGTAAGCTTCCAGGATATCGCCGCCCAGCAGGTAATTGGATAAATTTTGGAGCAGGAACACGCCCACGGTGATGCCCAGCAGGGTGTATACGGCATATGGTTTGACGGAGGGCAGGTGAACGCGCACCATCTGTGTCCGAGGAGGAGGGGGGTAGGACGAGGACGGCGGGTAAGAGTTTTGGAAGGGTTCAGGTGAGTTCATGGAGGGGCCTTATTTGGGGTGTACCCGGTGGTGTTCGGCTCGGAGGATGGCTTCAATGGTGGCAATCGTCTCATCCAGCTTGCCTTCGGCGTTGACCACCATGTAATCGAATTCGTGGACGCGCTTCAACTCGTCGCGCGCGGTCTGGATGCGGACCTGCAGGGCGTCCTCGGTTTCCGAGTTGCGCCGGGTGAAATGGCGCAGCCAGGTTGGCTCGTTCTCGGGCAAGAGGAAGACCGTCACGGTGTTGGGGAAGAGGGATTTGATCGCCATCGTCCCCTGGACGTCGACCCGTAAAACCACGTCCTTGCCGCTATGCAGCGCCTGGTTGATCTGCGCTTTGGGCACCCCTTTGTTTTCGCCGTACACCAGGGCGTGCTCGATCAGCTCATCGTGCTCGATCATTTTTTTAAAGGTCTCATTCGAAACGAAAAAGTAGTCCACCCCCTCCCGCTCGCCTTCCCGGCGTTCCCGCGTGGTGGCGGTGACCACAAAGTAAAGGGGCAGGTCGCGGCGCTGCTTGAGGCCGTTTAATACGGCGTCTTTCCCGACTGCAGAAGGCCCTGAGATGATCAATATCAACGGCCGTGGTTGGTACACATTGAACAAGGAGTGCTCACCGGTCATGGGCTGTTTCTCTTTGGCTCCGATTGTGTGAATTGGAATTGATTATAATGGTCATTCAGAATATTACCTGGTAGTTCCTGAAGAGCCATTATAATAGATAATGGCTGAATTACCTGAACCAAACCTGGAGAGTTTGAGATGCCCAATTATGAGTACCGTTGCCTGAGCTGCCGCCGGCGGTTTGAAGTGTTCATGTCCTTCAAGGACTATGGCACGAAAGAGGTGATCTGCCCGCATTGCCAGAGCGCCAATGTCCAACGCAGGATAGGGCGAGTACGCTTTGCCCGATCGGAGGAGAGCCGCATGGAAAACCTGGCCGACCCAAGCAGCCTGGCCGGGTTGGAAGACGATCCGCGCGCCCTGGGGCGCATGATGCGACAAATGGGCTCCGAGACGGGGGAGGAGATGGGGCCTGAATTTAACGAGGTTATCGACCGCCTGGAGAAGGGGCAGAGCCCGGAAGATATTGAGAAGGAACTGCCCGACCTGGGCGAGGCCGGCGGTGGAATGGGTGATTTGGGCGGTGGGATGGGGGATATGGGAGGCGATGATTTTTAAGGGCTCTTGGCGGCGGCTAAGAGCTGGGCCGGCGAGGTGATCCACGAGATGCGGTTAAGGAAACCGCCCAGGGTTGGATACCTGGCGCGCAGGGCCACCACTGCCGGGCCAATCGGGTCATTGCCGGCGGTGCCATTGGCGTTGCCCCCGGCCGAAACGTCGTTATACGCCCCGTAAAAAGCAAAATAAGCCTGGTTGATTTTCCGAATCTGGTAGCCATGCGCCCAGAAGAACAGGCGGCGTTGTTCCATGTAGCTTTCGGCCTGGGTGATCTGGCCGGCCGCCAGCATCTGGTCGACGGTCACGCGGGTCAGGTGCATCTCGGCGTTGAAATTGAAAGCCGGCTTGACGGCGCCCGCTGTCCCCGATCCGCCGTTCGACGCCGCCGGCGGCGTGGCCTGGGTGGGCGGCGGTACCTGATCAGGGTAATACTGGCGCACCAAAGCGGCCCCGATCTCCCGCCCGGCCAGCGATGCGGTGGTCTCGTTAATCGTCCGCATGTCAGGTGAAGCATCATAGCTGAGACCCAACGGGCGCAGGGTGAGGAAATTGTGAATCCATTCATGCGAAACGGTCTCTGCCAGCCAGTTCAGATCAGAGGTTTCCATCACCATGGTGGGGTACAGGCCGATCCCGCCGATTCCCACCACCAGCGCCGAGAGGTTGAGGTTAGATTGAATTTTCGTTTCCAGCGTGTCCTTTTGGGCGCTGGTCAGGCCGGGGTTGAGCGAGATGTCAGCGTCCTCGCGGATCACGTTGCGCGGCGAAATGATCAAGGCGTCGGGCGGATCGGTGGTGCGGTAAAGGATGGGGGGCACCGGCTGGCCGCCCAGGGTCAGCCCGTCTTCAGCGGCCACCACGGTCACCTGGCTCTGCAGCACGGCTTCGGCCAGGGGAGAGAGCTGATTCAGCCGGGCCTTGGCGGCGTCCAGGCGTTGGGTTAACGCCTGGCTCTGCGTTTGAGGGTCTTTAATTGAAGGATCGCTGTATAGCGCGTTGATTTGCCCGGCGATCTGGTTGACCAGGTCGACCTGCTTCAGGTAGTCCAACACCACCTGGCGCTGCTGGGCCAGGTCAAGGTATTCGGAGCCGCCCAGGGATATCCAGGCGCCCTTGGTGAGCAGCGCATCTACCGTCCAGGAAACGAAATCGAACTCTTGCATGCGCGTGTAAGTGCGCACCTGGTCGATTTTATCCGCCGGGAGCGAATTGCTGCGGCTGATGAGCATGCCCAGAATAGCGGCTAAGCATAGCGTTTGCAATGCCCGCCAGACCCATTTCCACATAGTGGGGAAAATTATACCCCCATGACGCATACTCAGAATATAGAGAAATACGCTACAATCTTGAGTGAGAGGTATATGACTCCTTGACTCAATCAAAATGGATGGGACTATGAAACGGTTACGGACGGTTCTCATCGGGTTATTGATTGTTGGCCTGGGCGTAGGCGGCTATTTTGCCTACTTTAACTATATCAACCCGCGGATCAACCCACCGCCGGTTTACCAGGTGATAAAACTTAGCCGGGGAAACCTCAACGCGGTGGTGGGGGCCACCGGCACCGTACGCTCAAGCCAGACGGCCATCCTGGCCTGGCGAACGACCGGGTCGGTGCAGGCGGTTTATGCCAGGGTGGGGGACGCGGTCACCTCTGGTAAGCCTCTGGCCAGCCTGGCCCGAGCCAGCTTGCCCCAGGCCATGATCCTGGCAGAAGCAGACCTGGTGACGGCCCAGCGCAACCTGGAGACTTTACGCCAGTCGAGCCTGGCCCGGGCCCAGGCTTTTTCTAACCTGGTGAATGACAGGAAGGCGCTGGACGACGCGCAGCGCCACCGTAATCTCTACAATTACGACCGGGGGACAGAAGACCAGGTCGCCTCAGCGCGCGCTCAGTACCTGCTGGCCCAGAACAAGGTTGACTTTTACCAGTCGATCTACGACCACACTCCCGGCGATCCCGAAAAAGATGCCAAAAAAGCGGTGGCCCTGACCAATTTGCAGGCGGCCAAGACCCAACGCGACAAGGCGCTGGAAAACCTCAACTGGTTCCAGGGGACCCCCTCGCAGCAGGATATCAATGAGGCGGACGCGGCGTTATACCTGGCCCAGGCCGCTTACGACGACGCCCAGCGCGAGTGGGATCGGCTGAAAGATGGCCCAGACCCGCAAGACGTCGCCGCGGCTGAGGCTCGCGTGGTAGCCATCCAGGCCACGCTGGATCAGAGCGCTCTGCTCGCCCCGTTTGACGGCACCATCACCGATGTCAGCGCGATGCCGGGAGACCAGGTTTCACCGGGCGTGGTCGCTTTTCGCATCGATGACCTGACGCCTTTGCTGGTGGATGTGCCGGTGTCTGAGGTGGACATTAACCGGGTCAAAGTGGGACAGCCGGTTAATCTTTCATTTGACGCTATCCCCGGACAAAATTATAATGGGAGAGTAAGCCAGGTGGGCCATATCGGCGCCACCACCCAGGGAAACGTCGCCTTCACTGTCACCGTCGAGTTGTTAAACGCGGATGAAAATGTCTCGCCAGGGATGACTGCCGCGGTCAATATCCTGGTAGAGCAGCGCCAAGCGGTCCTTCTGGTACCCAACCGCGCGGTCCACACCAGCAACGGGCAGCGCATCGTGTATGTGCTGCGCGACAGGCAGGTGGAGAGCGTGGTCATCGAGCTGGGCGCATCGTCTGATACGAACAGCGAAGTGCTCACCGGCGACATAAAAGAGAATGACCTGGTGATCCTCAATCCGCCAGTGAGCATAGGCAGTAGTGGTAGTTTCCAGATGGGAAGGTAGCCTATGGAAGATTGGGTGATTATCACCGATAATGTTGTTAAAGAGTATCAAATGGGCCAGGTGGTTGTTCGGGCGCTGGCCGGGGTCTCGTTGAAGATCGCGCGGAATGAAGTCGTCGCGATTATGGGCCCTTCAGGATCGGGTAAATCGACCTTGATGCACATCCTGGGATGCCTGGACCAGCCGACCAGCGGCAGTTATACCCTGGATGGCGAGCAGGTGGCCCGGTTAAATGATAACCAGCTTGCACGCATCCGCAACCAAAAAGTAGGGTTCATCTTTCAAAGCTTCAACCTTTTGCCGCGTTCCGACGCGCTGGCGAATGTCGAGCTGCCGATCCGTTACAGCGGGTCAACCCGAGACATAAAGCTCCATGCCCGTGAAGCCCTTGAAGCGGTTGGCCTGACCGATCGCCTGCACCACCGCCCGTCAGAGCTATCTGGCGGCCAGCAGCAGCGCGTCGCCATTGCCCGCGCCCTGGTCAATAACCCGGCTATCATCATGGCGGATGAGCCCACGGGAAACCTGGACTCGCATTCCGGCAAAGAGATCATTGATCTGCTGTTGGGATTGAACCGCGATAAGAAAACCACGCTCATCATTATCACCCATGATCCCAAGATCGCGGTCCAGGCCCAACGCATCATCCGCTTGCAAGACGGCCTGATTGTCGATCAGGGGTACCAGGGCGACCAGGACCAACAGGCTGAACCGGTCATGCCGCTGGCGGCCTGAGCGGTTAAGAGGCAACCGGCCAGCACGCCGGCCGGTTGCTCACCGGTTGATTTCATCATGGGTGATAGAACCGATCACCTTCTGACCCTTGCGCTTCGTAACGCCTATAAAGGTTAAATGTCCATGAATATCGGCCAGAGTATCCTTGAAGCCTTAAATAGCGTGGCCTCGAACAAACTGCGCACCGGCTTAACCGTGCTGGGGATTGTGATCGGCGTGGCTGCCGTCATTGCCATGCTGGGGGTGGGCCAGGGGGCGCAGGATACCATTACCGGCACCATCAGTGGGATTGGCACCAATTTGTTGTTTGTCTTTAGCGGCAACCTGGAGGAGGAGGTGCGCAACCCGCGCCCGCTTACCATGGGCGACGCCGAAGCGCTCAAAGACGCCTTCCTGGCCCCGGCCGTGGCGAACGTGGCGCCCATCTTGCAGGGGAACGCTGAGGTGTCGTACGGGCGGAAGACCACCCGCTTGACGGTGGACGGGATCACGCCCGATTACCTGGTGGTGCGTAATTACACCCTGTTGGAGGGCTCTTTTATCACAGGCGAAAACCTGTTGGGGCAGGCATCGGTGGCGTTATTAGGCGCTACCACCGCCGATACGCTTTTCGGGCGGCGAACTGGCCTGGTCGGCGAAACGGTGCGGATCAACGGCCAGCCTTTCCGCGTCCTGGGTGTGCTCAACTCGAAGGGGGGAGGCGCTTTCGGCAGCTCGGACAAGTTTGTGATGATCCCTCTCTCCACCTCGCAGGCGCGCATCACTCACCGGCCGCGGGACCAGGTGGACATGATCATGGTGCAGGCCGCCAGCCCGGAGGAGGTCGGAGCGGCCACTGACCAGGTTACCCAGATCCTGCGCACACGCCACCGCATCGCCCTGGGCACGGACGATTTCACCGTTTTCTCTCAGCAAGATTTTGTATCCACGGCCCGGACCATCACCGGTGTGCTGACCATCTTCCTGGGCGGGATCGCAGCTATTTCCCTTTTGGTGGGAGGGATTGGCATCATGAACATCATGCTGGTTTCGGTCACCGAGCGCACCCGCGAGATTGGCTTACGTAAAGCCCTGGGTGCACGCCGGCGGGACATCATGGCCCAATTCCTGGTCGAATCGGCCTTGCTCAGCCTGGTGGGTGGTTTGCTGGGCATCCTGTTAGGCTGGCTCATTGCTTATGCCGTGGGGCGGATCGCGGTAGCCAATAACACTCCCTTCACCCCTTCGGTGAGCCTGAGCGCGATCCTGCTGGCCACCCTTTTTTCGACCGCGGTCGGCTTGTTTTTCGGGCTTTACCCCGCCAGCCGCGCCGCCAACCTGGAGCCGGTTGAGGCCCTGCGCTCGGAATAACTGCCTCAAAATCATACTTGAAAACCAGGGATTCTCCGTGCTACAATGAGATTGCATGAGCAGCCTCCTTATCGTTTGAATGCGTTGTGAGCGATCACAACCGTTACTTGTGGCTATCCGCCACAAGAGGGGCTAAGCCCTTCACCAGGTTGGGAGCACATTTTCAGCTTGAGCTGAAATTTAAACATGCTTCTTCGGCGCTAAAATGTTTTGGAGGATGCTCATGCTTTTTTGTTTTAATCTGGCTTTTTGGGGTAAAATCTACATCGCAAATTCACCGGGTGGGCTAATTTCAATACCTGTTACCAAATGATTGGAGGCAGCGATGGCATCATGGAAGATCTTAATAACGGATGGATTGGATGAAGGCGGCCTGGCCTTCCTTCGCCAGCAGGCTGAAGTAGATGATATCAATGGAATCTCGGCAGACGAATTGCTGCGGGTGGCCGGGGAATACGATGCGATGATTGTTCGCGGGCGAACCAAGGTGACCGCCGCCGTGTTTGCCGCCGCCGGCCGGCTCAAAGTGGTCGGGCGCGCTGGGGTGGGGGTGGATAATATCGACCTGAGCGCAGCCAAAGAACACCACGTGACAGTGGTGAATGCGCCGGTTTCCACGACCGTAGCGGTGGCCGAGCTGGCCATGGGGATGATGCTGTCCATGGCGCGGGAGCTCCCGCGGGCTGACGCCAGCATGAAAGCGGGCAAGTGGCTGAAGAAGGAGTTCGAGGGCGTTGAGCTGTACCAGAAGACGCTGGGCGTGATTGGCGTGGGGCGGATCGGCTCGGCCGTGGCGGCCCGCGCGACGGCTTTTGGGATGACCTGCCTGGGTTATGACCGCTTCTTAACCCCCGATCAAATCCGCACCTTTGGCCTCAAGCCAGTCAGCCTGGAAGAGCTGTATGCCCAATCCGACGTGATCACGCTGCACGTTCCATTGACCGCTGAGACGCGCGGGATGATCGGCGCGGCGGCATTCAGCCAGATGAAGCCTGGGGTGCGGCTGATCTGCACCGCGCGCGGCGGCGTGATCGACGAGGCCGCTCTGCTGACCGCCCTCGACTCGGGCGCCGTGGCTTCGGCTGCCCTGGATGTCTTCGCGACCGAACCGCCTGGCCTGACGCCGCTGGTCAGCCACCCGCACCTGGTCGCTACGCCGCATGTCGGCGCGCAGACGCTTGAGGCGCAGCAGCGCGCCTCGAAAGATATCTCGGCAGAAGTCATGGCCGGGCTTAAAGGTGAGCCCCTGCGTTGGAAGGTGGCCTGACCTTGAGTGCATTAGAACAACTAAATCAGCGCCTGGTCGCTTATATCGATCTGAGCCACGTGCAATCCCTGTTGAACTGGGACTTGCAGGTTTATATGCCGACTGAAGGAGCGGAAGAACGGGGTGAGCAGAGCGCCACGATCCGGCGTCTGGCCCACGAAGTCCTCCTATCCGATGAGACGGCTCGCCTGCTTGAGGAAGCCAAATCCCAGACTGCCGGCCTGGATGCCGACAGTGACGAAGCGGCGATGATCCGGGTGATCGATCGGGCTTACACCAAAGAGCGGAATGTCCCGGCAGATTGGGTGAGCCGTTTTTCCAGGGTCACGTCATTAGCCTATGATACCTGGGTGAAGGCTAAAAGCCGTTCGGATTTTGCCCTCTTTCGTCCTCACCTGGAAGAGGTCGTGAGACTACGCCAGGAATACGCCTCGTTTTTTAAGCCGTATGAGCATGGCTATGACCCGCTGCTGGATGATTTTGAACCGGGGATGAAGACGGCGGAAGTGCAGGCCATTTTCAGGTCGATTCGCCCGGCGCAGGTGGCATTGATCCAGGCGATCGGCCAGGCGCAGCCGGTGGACGACGCCTGCCTGCACCAGGCCTTCGACCCGGCCGCCCAGCGCGAGTTTTCCCTGGAGCTGAGCCAGCGCCTCGGTTTTGATTTTTCCCGCGGGCGGCTGGATATCTCGCCCCACCCATTCACCACCAGCTTTGGGCAGGGGGACGTGCGCATTACCACCCATTTCGCCCCGGCCTATCTTGGCATGAGCTTGTTCTCCACGATTCACGAGACGGGCCATGCGCTCTACGATCAGGGCATCCCCCTGGCATACCGGCGGACGATGCTGGCAGATGGCGCCTCGATGGCTATCCACGAGTCGCAATCGCGCCTGTATGAAAACCTGGTGGGGCGCAGCCGGCCTTTCTGGACGTATTTTTACCCGCGCCTGCAGCAGCGTTTTCCGACCCAGCTCGCTGGAGTACCCCTCGAAACCTTTTACCGGGCAATCAACCAGGTCAAACCTTCTTTGATCCGCATCGAAGCCGATGAAGCGACTTATAACCTGCATATCATGTTGCGCCTTGAACTGGAAATCGCATTAATCGAGGGCAGCCTGGCGGTTAAAGACCTGCCGGAAGCCTGGAATGATCAGATGCAGGCCAATCTGGGCCTGACGCCGCCGGACGATGCGCAGGGTGTGCTCCAGGACGTCCACTGGTCCAGCGGCGATATCGGTTATTTCGCCACCTACGCCCTGGGGAACCTGGTGGCGGCGCAACTGTGGGAGAAGATCAACGCCGATCTCCCCGACCTGGCTCAACAGTTCGAGCGAGGTGAGTTCGGCGCCCTCCTGGAATGGCTGCGCCAGCATGTGCACCGCTTCGGGGCCAGGTACCTGCCGAAAACGCTGATCCAGCGGGCCACCGGCACGAGCATCGATCCGGCGCCGTACTTGCGTTACCTGAACGAGAAATATGGTGAAATCTATCGCCTGTAGGGTCGCCTGCCTCCTGGCCATTGTACTGGCAGGTTGCACGTCGCTCACACCCCGCTCGCCGCTGGCCTCGCCGGCGGCGCTGACCCAACGGGTGGTAAGCGCGACCCCATCCCTGGCGGCGACTCCTGTTCTGGATCGACCGGCGCCCACTGACACGCCTCAGCCGGCCGCTGCGTCAGCCACCCACACGGCGGCCCTGCCCACCCTCAGCGATAGCGAGATCGCCCAGACGCGCACGGCGCTGGCGCCGTTGTACGTGGCTCAGACCCAGTACGCGCTGCTGTCTCAACCGTCATTAACCCCCACGCCCTGCCCCAGCCCGCCGTGTCTTTCGCCCACTCCCACCTGGAGCTGGCCCAAGACCAAAACACCCACCCTGACCCCCACCGCTACGACCCAGGTCTCCGACCTGACCATTCTGACGCCGGGCCCGCTTTCAAAGGTTGTCTCACCCATCCACCTGGAGGCCGCGGGCCTGACCGGGGCTGGCGGGATGATCCGCATCGAGTTGTTCAATGAGACCGGCCAGTTGATCATGCGCCAGGTTTTGAGATATGGCCCCAAGACCGGCGCGCCGTTCTTCCTGGCGCTGGACATCCCCTTTGAAATTCCGGTGGTTTCAGAAGCGGCGCGCCTGGTGGTCAGCACGGATGACGACCGGAATCGCCTGCAGGCGCTGACATCGTCGGATTTGATCCTCCTGTCAATGGGGGATGCGGCGATCAACCCGAACCGCGATAACAAAGCGCCGATCATCCTCAAGCAGCCGGCAGAGAACGCCACCGTCGCTAGCGGCTTTATGGAGGTCACCGGCCTGGTGCGCGCCATGAGCACGCAGCCGCTGATGCTTGAGCTCTATGCCGATAATGGCGCCCTGGTGGGGTCGCGCCAGGCCAGCGTGGTGACCCCCCTGGATGGCGCTTACCATCCCTTTGAAGCGATTGTGCCTTATACTGTCAGCCAGTCCCGTGCGGTCCGCCTGATTGTGCGCCAGGAGGGCGATCATATCCCTGGCAACGTGGCTCTTTCCAGCATCTTGTTAACCGTCCAGCCCTGACGGTGGGCCGAGGTTGAGCCGAGCGAGCTGAACGCTTCCGCTCAGGCTCCGCCGGGGCCGTAGAATTTCGGGTCGGTCGGCGTCTGGCCGGAGGGATCCCACACGTAGACCCAATCGCCCACGTGCGCCCAATCGTAAAGCCAGTGCGCGTCGCCGGGGGCCAGGTTGACGCAGCCGTGCGATTGGGGGTAGCCGTAAACTGCCCGCCAGTAGGCCCCATGCAGCGCCCGTTCCTCATCGTAATACATCGTCCAGGGGACATTTTCCAGGTAATAATAATCCGAGCGATCGGGCTCAAACGAGCCGGACATCGTCTCGGTCAGCTTCTTGGTTTGAATCTGGAACAGGCCAGGGCGGGTGTAGAAAGGCGCCATCCCGCTGGCGATCAGCGTGGCGTACACCAGGCGATCCTGGTCATAGACCGCCATGGTCTGCTGGTAGAGGTTGATCTCGATCCAGCGGTTGCCCACCACGCCTTTAGGTGGGGTGGTGTTGATGGCCAGCTCGCGGATGTAGCGGTGCTCGACCCATTCGTTCGGCCCGATCATATACCAGTCGGTCTTATCCGCGCTCTTGACTGCATAAATTTGCACCACGTTTTCACGGTAATATTTCTTCCCGGTTTCCGGGGATTGGTAGCCGGGGGCGGTGCGGCTGGTGGTGGTATCCACAATCCAGCCGAAGTTGTTGCGCGGCGTCTGGCTGAAGACCAGTCCCAGGAAGCGCCCGGCGTGGATGCAGCAGCTTGCGCCGGCTTCGCCCGCTTCCACCCAGCCCCCAGACACGATCTGGTAATACACCACGTTATTTTCCACGACGCGGTCGGTGATGGCCAGGTACTTCATTCCGTAGGCCAGCACCCGGTATTTGCTGTGAGCGGCGGCGTCGGCGATTGTCTTGTACACCGGGATGGCCTGCTTCGTCACCAGGATATAGGAATCGGTCATTTGGGAGAGCGAGGCATCGGGGTGGGTGGCTGGCAGGGGACGGATGGGCAGCACCAATCCCTCCTGGGCCATGCGTGTCAGGTAAGCCGATGGGCCGAGGGGCAGGCAGTTGCCGGGGGCTTGCAGGTAAATCCCGGGCAGGCACAGGCTCTGCCCGGCGTAGGTCTCGGGCCCCGAAGCGGCCGGGGCGCTGGCGGACTGGCTGGCAAAGACGTCGCTGGCCAGCGCGCCATCGATGGCGCCCGAGGCGTCGCTCGCCGCGGCGGGGGTGATCGCCGGGTTGGCCGGAAAGGGCAGGAGGGTGATCCATAAGCATAAAGATAGCACCGCTAAAAGTCGTTTCATGGAGAAGCCTTTATGAGAGCAGGTTAACCACTTTGCTCATGATTATAATCCCATGGAATATGGATGGACGGGCTGAGTCGAGGGTAGCGCCCTTCGAGTCGCCTGACCCAGCCTTCTATACCAGGATCGAGCCTACCATCCCGGCCAGCAGGGCCAGGCTGATATAGGAGTTCATGTTAAAAAAAGCCACGTTGAGCTGGCTCAGGTCGTCCGGCTTGACCAGGCGGTGCTCCCATATAAACAGGCCGGCGCTGGCGCCGATGGCCAGCCAAAAAGGCCAGTGGAGCGAGAGAGTGGCCGCCAGGGCCGCCAGCACCAGCACGGTAAGCACGTGGCAGACCACCGAAAGGCGCAGGGCGGTGGGTATGCCGAAGCGGGCCGGGATGGAGTGCAACCGCTGGCTGCGGTCAAAGGTGACATCCTGGCAGGCGTAAATCAGGTCGAAACCCCCGATCCACAGGGTGACGGTGAGCAGCAACAGCCAGGCAGGCGCGTCGGCACGGGTGAAGAGTGAGCCGCGCACGGCCACCCAGGCGCCGACCGGGGCCAGCCCATCGGTGGCGCCTAAAAAGAAATGGCTCAGCCAGGTAAAGCGCTTGGTATAGGAATAGCCCACCAGGAACAGGCCGGCGGCGGGCAAGAGCGCCAGTGGCAGCGGGCCGAGCGCCCAGGCCGCGCCGACCAGTATCACTCCGGCAATGGCGGTGCCAATGACCGCGGTGCGGGTTGAGATGGCCCCGGTCACCAGCGGCCGGCGCAGGGTACGCGGGTTGAGCGCATCCTGGTGGCGATCCGCCAGCCGGTTGATTGCCATGGCCAGGGTGCGAGCCGCTGCCATGGCCACGCTGATGAGGATAAATTGCGTCCAGGTAGGCCAGCCGCGGGCGGCCAGCAGCATGCCTAAGAAGGCAAAAGGCAGGGCGAAAATGGTGTGTTCGAATTTGATCAGCTCAAGAAAATCGCGGATGGCTTTCATGCAGGTTTCAACCAGGGACACAGCCTTTTTTCAAGCCAGTCCACGCCGAAGTATAGGCCCAGGCCGAGCAGGCTCATGGCCAGGATGCCGGCGTACATGGCGGGATAATTGTACAGGCTGCTGCCGTTCAGTGAGATGTAATAGCCAAGACCTTGTTGGGTCGCAAAGGATTCGGCCACGTAGAGCACGGCCACCGAAGTGCCCACCGATTGGCGGATGGCAGTGAGCACGGCGGGGAGGCTGGCTGGCAGGTAAACGAAGCGGAAGAGGGCGCGCCGCCCCGCTCCCAGGCTGCGCACGCTGGTGAGCAGCTCAGGGCGCAGCGCTGCGGCCTGGTCGCGCACCAGCACCAGAATCTGGAAGAACAGGATCAGAAAAATGATCAGGATCTTGGCCAGGTTGCCCACACCGAGCAGCAGGAGCACCACCGGCACCAGCACCACTTTGGGAACCGGGTAGAGCAGGTACACCAGGGGCGAGAAGATGCGGTCAAGCTGCCGGGATTGTCCCAACAGGATGCCGGCGGGAGCGGCCAGCAAAACGGAGAGGACCAGGCTGGCGACCACGCGCCACAGGCTGACCACGAAATGCAAAGCCAGGCTGCCGTGGAGGGTTTCGGTGAAGAAGACCTCGATTACCAGCCAGGGAGGGGGCAAGATGGGTTTTTGCAGCAGCATGGCGAGGAGCTGCCAGGCCGCGAGCAGGGCTAGCGAGGCGAACAGGAGGGAGCGCTTGCTCATGCCAGGGCCTGGCGCAGTGTCAGGCACATCTGCGCATAGCCTTCGGTCTGGCGGTAGCCATCCTCGCGCGCGCCGGGGTTGGCCACCACGTGGGGTTGGGTGTGGGGCGGGTGGCTCAGCACCAGGATGGCTTCTCCCATCGCCGCGGCCTCCTCCAGCAGGTGGGTCACCAGCACCAGGGTAAAGCCTTGCTCGCGCCAAAGTGACCGGGTCAGGTCCTGCAAGCCTTCACGCGTGGGGGCATCGAGCGAGGAAAAAGGCTCGTCCATCAGCAACAGGTCAGGCTCGAGCGCCAGGGTGCGCGCGATGGCGGTGCGCTGGCGCTGGCCTCCTGAGATTTGCGTGGGATACCGATCGGCCAGTCCCTCCAGGTTGAGGCGAGCCAGCCAGGCATCCACGCTTTCAGCGGTGGGAGGCTGGGCAGGGGCATGTTTTCCATCAGGCCCATAAAAAGCGCGAATATCCAGTCCCAGGGCGGCGTTTTGATGCACGGTTGCCCAGGGCAGCAGGCCGTAATCCTGCAGGATCAGCCCGGTTTGCGGTCGTGGCCGGTCGAGCGCCTGGCCATCCACCCACACGCGCCCCGCGGTAGGCCGCGTCAGGCCGGCCAGCAGGGACAGCAGCGTGGTTTTCCCGCAGCCCGAC
>JAJYIW010000036.1 GCA_021789855.1 Chloroflexota bacterium
AGTCTTATGCCATGCGCGGCCTGTTTATCCGTCTGCGAAATCTCATTGAAAAGCGGCGCATGGCCTGGGTGTCCAGCAGCCTGGCATTTTCCTCCACCCACCTGATTTACGTGGTAGGGTATGCCGCCGGGTTGGCGATGGGCGTGACCCTTTTTTTGCGCGGCGAGGCCAGCCTGGGGGCGGCCTACCTGATGACTTATTATGTGGGGATGCTGGCGGATCCCCTCCAGGCCATGCGCGAGCAGGTCCAGGATTTGCAAAAATCAGCCGCCAGCATCCAGCGGATCCAGGCCCTGTTCGATGTACAACCTGCCGTGGCCGATCCCCTCGCCCCTGCACAGCGCCTTTTACCCGGCGCATTGAGCGTCTGTTTTGAGGATGTGACCTTCCGGTATACCGGTGGCGAGTCGGCAGCAATCCCCGTGCAAAGTGATGAGGCCGGGGTGCCCGGAACGGACAGCCAGGATCATCCCGGCGTTGTCCTGGAAAAGATATCGTTTGAGGTGCCGGCCGGTCATGTGCTGGGCATCCTGGGGCGCACTGGCAGCGGCAAGTCAACCCTCACCCGCCTGCTCTTCCGCCTGTATGACCCGCCAGGAGGCGCCATCCGCCTGGGAGGTGTGGACCTGCGAGACCTGAAGCTCTCGGATTTGCGCTCACACGTGGGGCTGGTGACCCAGGACGTGCAACTATTCAATGCAACCGTCCGCGATAACCTGACCTTCTTCGATGCTCGAATTGGCGATGACCGGCTGGAGGCGGCGCTCCGGGCGTTGCAATTATGGGACTGGGTCCAGGGGCTGCCCAATGGATTGGATACTCACCTGGCCGTTGGCGGGCAAAGTCTATCGGCGGGTGAAGCGCAACTGCTGGCTTTTACCCGCGTCTTCCTCAAAAACCCTGGGCTGGTGATCCTGGACGAGGCTTCCTCGCGCCTGGATCCGCTGACGGAAGCCCGCATGGAGCGTGCGGTGGACGGGCTCTTTACCGGGCGAACGGGGGTCATCATCGCGCACCGGCTCAGGACGGTGCAGCGCGCCGATGATATCCTGATCCTCGAAGACGGGCGCGTGGTAGAGTACGGGCGGCGTGATAACCTTGCCCGTTATCCAGGCTCCCGTTTTTATCGCCTGCTTAAAACCGGGCTGGAGGAGGCGCTGGTATGACCATCCACCCTGACGTCGCTGAAAAGATACCTACCTGGCGCTTCAACCTGGCCACCATCCGCTTTGCCCTGCGCCCGTTTTTGATCCATTCCGCTTTTACCCTGGTGACCTTCTTCAAAGATGTGTTGCCAGGCCTGATCGTGAAGTTTATCTTTGATACCATCACGGCTGCGCCGGGCGTCCATTCGGCCCTGCCGCCCATCCTGGGCGTCAGCCCGTTATGGTGGGCTATCGGGGGATATGGATTGATCGGCGTGGCGCAGGTGGCCCTGGGGATCGGTTATGAGTGGTATGGCTGGACCTTTCGCAACCGGGTAGCGATGCTGCTAACCAGTAACCTGTTTGCCAGCATCTTGCGCCGGCGCGGAGACCAGGCTTTGCCAGTTTCACCGGGTGAGGCGGTCAACCGCTTTCATTCCGACGTGGCTGAAGTGGCCGATTTTCCTTTATGGTTACCCGATCAGGTGGGCAAGTGGATCGCGGCGCTCTTTGCCGTGATGATCATGATGCGGATCAACCTGACTATCACGCTGGTGATCTTTGTGCCATTGTTCAGCGTTATGTTGTTTACTCGCCTGGCCTGGAAGAGCATCCAACGGGATGCCTGGGAAAGCACACGAGCCACCGATCGGGTAGAAGGCTTCCTGGGTGAGGTGTTTGGCGCGGTCCAGGCGGTTAAGGTGGCGGATGCTGAGGAAGGCGTGGTGGCGCATTTTTTGGGGCTAAATGAACAACGCCGTAAGGCTCAGATGCGCCTGAACCTGGCCTGGGGACTGCTTAACTCGCTCAACCAGGGGGTGGTCGCCTTTGGCATTGGGATGATGTTGCTGATGGCCGGCCAGGCCATCGCCGGCGGCAGTTTTACCATCGGTGATTTTGCCCTGTTTGTCAGCTACCTGGGATTTACCACCCAGGTGCCATCGGAGCTGGGGGTGTTCTACGGTGACTATAAAAAACAGGAAATCTCGACCGAACGGCTGCTGGAGATGATCCGCCCGGAGCCAGCCGCGCGCCTGTTGGAAACCCACCCGGTTTATGCCACCGGGTCCATGCCGGAGATATCTTTCCCGGCCAAGACCCCCGCCGATCACCTGGAAACGTTGGAAGTGCGACACCTGACCTATCATTTTCCAAATGGAAATGGTTCCGGCGGTACAGGACCTGGCGGGATCGAGGACGTCAGCTTCACTCTGCGGCGAGGGGAGATGGTGGTCATCACCGGGCGGGTTGCCTCGGGTAAGTCGACGTTGCTGCGCGTACTGCTCGGGTTGGTTCCTGCCCAGTCTGGCGGAGTGTTTTGGAACGGCCAGTTAGTTTCGGACACCGCATTTTTCCGCCCGCCGCGCTGCGCTTATACGTCCCAGGCCCCGCGCCTGTTCAGCGAGACGCTGCGGGAGAATATCTTAATGGGCTTGTCCGAAGAGCAGGTTGACCTGCCAGGCGCGTTGCGCCTGGCAGTACTCGAACCCGATTTGCCGGCAATAGAGAAAGGGCTGGATACATTGGTCGGGCCGCGGGGTGTGCGCCTGTCCGGGGGCCAGGTGCAACGGGCGGCCGCGGCGCGCATGGCTGTGCGGTCGCCCGAGCTGATGGTCTTCGATGACCTGTCCAGCGCCCTGGATGTCGAGACGGAAAGGATCTTCTGGGAACAACTCAAAGCGCTCCGCGCTGAACGGGGCGTGACCTGCCTGGCGGTCTCCCACCGTAAAGCTGCCCTGCTTGAAGCTGATAGGATCTTGCTACTCGATCATGGGCGCCTGGAGGCGGAAGGCCGGTTGGCCGACCTGCTAAACACTTCGGAGGAGATGCGCCGCCTGTGGCGGGGTGAGATAGAGTGAAAAAAGGGCTTGTATTAGAATATTTGTTCTGCTATAATGGATAAAATCCACGGTTTATGAACATCGGGAGGGTCATATGAAACGTTTCGAGTATAGCCGCATCGAAAAGTTAGCCCAGAGCCTGGACTGCGTCGGGGTGGAGCAGGCCGTGGCGGAGCAAATCCTGGCGGGAGGCGAAGCGGTCCTGGCCGGCACGTCGCCGGAAAAGAAAGCGGAGTGGATGCGTGGCGCCATGCAGCGTATGGACCAGCTCCTGGAACCCCAGGTCCGCTATACGGTGCGTGAAGGCTGCGCCTGCTGCCTGGGTGGCAAACGTGAAAAACTGGTCAAAGAAATTGCCAGGAAGGGCGGTTCGCTGGAGGAACGGGTTAAGGCTGCCAACGAAACTACTTTCGTGTTCGGACATGGTGTAACCCTTCAGGCCGATGGAACTATCCTGGTCCAGTTTGCCGAAGATGGACTGGAGAAATACAGCTGCCCGTGCCTGCCTAAAGCCCAGGAACCGCTGCCAATCACCTACTGCTACTGCTGTGGCGGGCACGTCAAACACCACCTGCAGATCGCTACCGGCCGCCGGTTGGAGGTGACCGTGTTGGCCACGGCGCTGTCCAGCGGGTGGAAAAAGCCGTGCACTTTTTCGTTCAAGGTGATAGATTAAGACTACAATTAGGCTACTGGCAATTCGCCGAAAGTATCGTAAATTAATATCCACCCATCAAAAAAACATAGAAACGAGGTCACCATGCAATTCGGAATCTGTGGCGGTCCCGAGCTGGCCGGGCTGGTAGAGAAGGCCGGGTATGATTATTTCGAGTGGAGCGTGGGGGGGTACCTTAAACCGCGCGAGGATGAGACGTGCTTTAACCAGGCGCTGGAAGATGTGCGTAAGATCGGCCTACCCTGCCCGGTGGTCAATGTGTTCATCCCGGCAGATCTGAAGGTGACCGGCCCATCGGTAAATCGGGAAGCCCTGGAGTCCTACGGCGCCACGGCCTGCCGGCGAGCGCACAAAGCGGGCGTGCAGGTGATCGTGCTCGGCTCGGGCGCGGCGCGGCGCATCCCGGATGGTTTTGACCGCGCACAGGCCTGGGAGCAATTGTTGGCTTTTAGCCGTATGTTGGCCCCGGTGGCGTATGCTCAAGGGGTAACGGTGGCCGTTGAGCCGTTGAACCGGGCTGAATGCAATGTATTGAACACGGTCGATGAGTGCGCTCGCCTGGTACGCCAGGTCAATCACCCGGCTTTTCGTCTCCTGGTGGATGGCTATCACTTCTTACGCGATGGAGATTCGTTGGATGACATCCTGGCGAACCGCGATCTCCTGGTGCATGTTCACGTGGCCACGATTCCCAACCGCCTGGCGCCGGGTATGGAGCCTTGTGCGTTGGAGCCTTTTTTCCAGACGTTGGTGCGCAGCGGTTATGATGGCCGGGTTTCAATTGAAGGGACCCTTCCCACCTCTGCTTCTGACCTGGCCAATTCACTGGCCCTGATGAAGTCCTGGCTGGTCGATTAACCGGTTTGGAGATGCTATAATCGCTTTACCATCTGATTCTACCCCTATTGATTTAGAGGAGCTTTCCTATGATCGACTTAAAAAAATCCGAGGTATGGTTTGTGACTGGCAGCCAGTCCCTTTACGGCGAAGATACCCTCAGGCAGGTGGCCGCCCATTCACAGACGATAGTGCAGGGGCTGTCGGCCTCAGCTCACATCCCCGTTTCTATTGTATATAAGCCTGTGGTGACCAGCTCCGATGCGATCTATGCTCTGTGCCTGGAAGCCAATAGCTCCGCAAGCTGTGTCGGGTTAATTACCTGGATGCATACTTTTTCTCCAGCCAAGATGTGGATCGCTGGTTTGAATGTGTTGAAAAAGCCGTTCATGCACCTCCATACCCAGTATAATCGCGAGATTCCCTGGGGAGAGATCGACATGGATTTCATGAACCTTAACCAGTCAGCCCATGGCGATCGGGAGTTCGGGTTCATTGGCAGTCGTATGCGCCTGGAACGCAAGGTGGTGGTGGGCTACTGGCAAGACCCTGAAGTCCAGGAGGAAATCGGCGTGTGGGCGCGCGCGGCCTGCGCCTGGCATGACGCCCAGGGCGCCAGGGTGGCGCGATTTGGCGACAATATGCGCGAGGTAGCGGTGACCGAGGGGGATAAGGTGGAAGCGCAAATCCGCCTGGGATATTCGGTCGGCGGATATGGCATTGGCGACCTGGTGGACGCGGTGAGCCAGATCACCGATAGCGAGATCGATCGCCTGGTCAGCGTGTACGATGATACCTACCGTGTGGCTGAGCCGTTGCGCAAAGGTGGAAGCCAGCGAGGCGCTTTGCGGGAGGCAGCCCGGATTGAGGTGGGGATGCGCGCTTTCCTGGAGGCCGGCCGGTTCAAAGCCTTCACCACTTCCTTTGAAGACTTGCATGGCATGGAACAGCTCCCTGGCATCGCTGTCCAGCGCCTGATGGCTGATGGCTATGGCTTTGGGGCGGAAGGTGATTGGAAGACCGCCGCGCTGGTGCGGGCGATGAAGGTGATGGGGGCCGGGCTGGATGGTGGGACTTCGTTCATGGAAGATTACACGTATCATTTTGCCGGCGCGCAATCCAGGGTGCTGGGGGCGCACATGCTCGAAGTATGCACCTCAATCGCCGGGGAAAAGCCAGCCTTGGAAATGCATCCCTTATCTATCGGGGGCAAAAAGGACCCGGCCCGGCTCGTGTTTACCGCCCGCCCTGGGCCAGCGATTAATGCGACGCTCCTGGACATGGGGAACCGGTTCCGTATGGTGGTCAGTGAGGTCGATGTTGTTTCACCGGATGCGCCTTTACCCAAGCTGCCGGTAGCGCGGGCGATGTGGGTGCCGCGGCCAAACCTGAAGGTGGCGGCAGGAGCCTGGATCCTGGCGGGCGGCGCGCATCACACCAGCTATAGCCAGGCGGTTACTGCCAGTCACCTGCAAGACTTTGCCGAGATTGCCGGCCTGGAATTCCTGTGCATCGATGCCAACACCACTATCGCAAATTTCAAAAAGGAGCTTCGCTGGAACGAGAGCTATTACCTGCTGGCCAAGGGGCTTTAAAATTGGAAGAGACCGTGGCCAGGGCATGGCTGGGTAAGCGGGTCGCCGCCAGGGTCGACCGCCCTATGGGCTCGCGCCATCCCGAACACGGGTTTGTCTATCCCGTGAATTACGGTTACCTGCCCGGGGTGATTGCGCCGGATGGCGATGAGCAGGACGTTTACATCCTGGGAGTGTTTGAGCCTGTAGAGGTGTTTGAGGGTGAGTGTATCGCCGTGATTCACCGGCTGGACGACCGCGAGGATAAGCTCGTCCTGGCCCCGGCCGGCGTGGCTTATACGGATGACCAGATCCTGGCCATGGTTGAATTTCAGGAACGCTTTTACCAATCTGTGATTGAACGAGAACGCTGACCCATATGACCATCCATCCCTGGTTTGTGGAAGATCGGGTTTCTCTGGCGCCTGTCCTGGGCAAGCTGGTGATGCACAGTTTGCACCGGCCAGATATTAAGGAATTGCTGATCCCTTTTGGCGCTCATCCGCAGCAGAAAGCCCTGCTGCTTTGGCCCTCCCAGGCGGCAGCCAGGCGCCGTACGCTGATCTATTTTATTCACGGTGGGGGGTGGTCGAGCGGCGGGCCGCAGCTATTTCGTTTTATAGGTCATTTTTTCGTTGAGCTTGGCTTTCCGACCCTGCTGGGTGGCTATCGCCTGGCGCCTGAATACCGCCACCCCGCCCAGGTCGAAGATTGCCAGGCAGGTTGGGTTGCCGGGTTAAATGCGCTGGCCCGCCGGGGGATCGCCGTTAACCGCCTCATCCTGGGGGGACAATCTGCCGGGGCGCAGCTCGCGGCTTTGCTGGCATTCGATCGGTCCCGCTGGCAGGCCAAAGGCCTTGCCCGGGGAGGTTATTTTTCGATCAGCGGGCCGATCAGTTTTGATGAGTGTGTGCAGCCAGACCTGTCTCGGATGATCGCCGGTTATATCGGATCGGATGACCGGCAGGATTGGGAGATGGCGAACCCCATCCGTTTTCTGCGCAGCGACGAGACCATGCCAGTTCTCTTGATCCACGGCGACAGCGATCCCCTGGTGGATGCCGCCAACGTCATCGCGTTTGCCAGGCAATTGGTGCTCAGCCCAGCCTGCCCGGTTGAACTGGACCTGGTGCCAGGGGGACACCACGCCGACCTGGCCTCTATCTTTGTCAGTGACTTGCCCGCCAGAAAAAAGTTTGAGAACTGGCTGCTTACCTGGGATCAACCTGGCGGCGGAACACCAGCCGCTTCTATCTGATATTTACCCCCGCAAACGCATACCAGGTCCGTACCAGCCTGACAGGTGACCACAGCCACCAGCGAGCTGCGCCAAGCCAGTTCATACGGCGTTTTACCTCGATACGCTGGGCGCTTTCTTTGGCGAGCAGGGTAATCTGCGCCATGACCGAGTCCGAAACCCGGTGAACAAAGCCCCGATCCTCGATGTCCCCTGACAACCGGATGGCTTTACCAACGGTCATGGCATACGAACCGTGAAAATACCACGTGCCAATTTCAATGTTATGGTCAACCCGCGTTTTGATCTCCCGAATCTGCATAGGGTCGAGGTGGATGCCCACCGGTACAATGGCTGCCCCGGTGGCTAAAGCCAGCCGCGCCAGGCCGGTGTGAGGTGGGTGATAGCCCCCGACCGGACTGATTTCACCTTCGGGAAAGACAGCCACGGTCTGGCCGGCCTTCAGCCGTTCCTGGGCTTCGAGAAAAGCAGCCTGGCCATTGCCCTGGATGACTGGGATGTGGCCGCAGGCGCGCAGCGAGCGCCCAAACAGGGGCACCTTAAAGAGGGTCTCGCGGATCAGGATGCTGACGTGATCCTGGGTCAGGGTGGTGATTAAGGCGGGATCCACCGTGCTGGGATGGTTGGCAGCCAGGATCACCGGGCCATGGGGAATAGGAGCTTTCCATTCTATGCTAAATTCGAAAATACTGCGCGCTAACAGGCGCACCAGGAACCGGCCGATCCGGTACCAGCTATCGTTGAACATCAATCTAAAAACTCCTCGTGGTGGCGACACCACATGCGTTAGGTTTTACCGGATGGGCTGGAAGGCTCAACAAATGAAATTGTGATGGGGTGAAGTCGGCGGCGATTGTCTAACCAAACAAACCGATCGGATAAAATACTTGCCTGTTATATTTATAACACCCCTGGCCGGTGTTCGTTTCGAATCGTATCTCGGCAGGTTGTTGTATAAGCGGATTCTACCATATCCCACCTGCCCGGTTAACATTAACCCCATTTGAATAAGATAAAGCCCACTAACAAGCGCAAGCCACCAAAAGCTATCAGCGCATTGGGCGTTCCGATCCCTCGAGCAAGCAAGGGCCCGAGCAGCGCGCCCAACAAAATGGCAGCGTTACCAAGCACCTGGTTCACGGATAGCCAGCTGGGACGCTCTGTGTCTGGGACGTTATCCAGGTGGTAATTGTACTGGGCAGCGTTTAAAATGCCGGTGGCGATGCCGCCGATCACCGCTGAAACCAGGTAGAGAAAGGCATTTTGGGCCACGGCCAGCGCAACCGCCTGGAAGGCTAACAGGCCTGCACCGTAGGCCGTCGCTGGCCGGTTGCCTGCACGCCGGGTGAACCGCGCGATGAACAGGGACACGACCAGAACGACCAGGGTGCTGGTGGCGGTGCCGGCGCTGATGACCCCATCGGACAGTTTGAGGTGGTTCACCAGCAGGTTGGGGATCAGCGGGGCGAACATGTTGTTGGTCAGGGTAAACAGGAACAACAACCCGATCACACGGATGTATTTTCGTCCCTGGCCATCTGGCCGGGGTAACCAGCGGGTCGCCTCGGCCGGCCGGGCGGGGCTTAAGGCGATTAAGGGGGAGGGATCGGTTACCGGGCGGACGTGGTAAATCTGGTAGACGGTCAGGATCCCCCCAATAAATCCGATGACGAAGACCACCTGGTAGTTAGCTGGAAAGGGCAGGCGGGTAAGAATCTGGCCGCAAAGGATGGTGACGATAAACGAAATGATTGAGCCAATCGCGTTACGGGTGCCGACCACCGCCCCGCGCCATTCGGAGGGCACCGATTCCATGAAAAACTGGGTGTAGCTGATGTTAATTACCGCGGTGGGAATGGTGATGATGAGGGATATCGCCAGGATCCCTTCAAATTGGTGATTGATGGGCAGCAGCCAGGGTAAAAAGGCATATCCTATAAATAGCACCCGCGAGGTAAAGGCGGACCAGACCGTAGCACGCTGCGCCGGAAAGCGCTTTAACCACCGTCCAAAGGGCAGGGAGAGGAGCAAGGCCACCAGGGCTGGCAAAGCGGTCAGCAGGCCAATTTGTTCTGACGTGGCCCCGCAGCGAGAAGCGTAGATGGTGAGGAAAGACGCGGTGGCCCCCATATACAGCCCCCATACGCCGATGTCCCAGAACAGGTAAATAAAGTTGGTCTTTAACCGGGGGGATAATGTGGGGGGAAAAGTAAAGAATTGGCCCAGGGTCATCGTGATCTATCTTCAATAGCCAGTGAGACAACCTGAGATATTCAAATGGGTGCCAGGTGTCCTGTGAGGGCAAACAGTAATCATACCAGAATGCGGGTAAAACACCTATGGCCTTTCGGTTTGAGCCAGATACCTCTGTTTCAATCCGGGTTTCTCGCTATAATTAGCGCAAGGCGAGGATACGCCTGTATTTTCCTGGCATCGATGGAGGACCAACCCGTGAATCTACTGGAAAATTTAAGTCGTGATCAACTGCCAGCTCGCTCGTTAGGTTGGGAGCATGCGCCATCCGAATGGGAAGCGTTGCCCGGCGGCGGCATCCGCGTGGCCGTGCCGCCCATGGTCGATTATTTTGTCGATCCAGGCGGGTCCATGACCAAAGATGATGCGCCTTATTTGTATCTTAAGGTGAAAGGTGATTTTGTCGCCCGGGCCCACGTGCGCCCTTCCTTTACAACCACCTGGGATGCGGGCGCTATCATGATCCGGCATGATTCCCATCATTGGGCCAAGCTGGCTTATGAGAGCACCGACATGGGCACTACCGCAGTGGTCAGCGTGGTCACGAATGGCGTTTCAGATGACGCCAATGGGATTGACCTGACCGTTGCCGACGTCTGGCTTCAAGTCTTCCGCAAGGGGAATGTGTTTGGTATGCATTACGCCCTGGATGGGGTTGCCTACCGCATGGTGCGTGTGTTCAATCTACCGCTACCCGATGAAATTCAGGTTGGTGTGGTGGCGCAATGCCCGGCCGGCCCTGGCGCCAGCGTGGATGTATTGAGTTTTAGCGTTGAAGGAAGGTCGGTCAAAGCCCTGCGGGCCGGCGTTTAGCGCCGGTCAGGTTTTTTGGCAAATTCGGTCGGTTAACCTGGAGGCTCAAGGATGAAGATCACGGATTTGAAATGCACGATCTTGGGGCAGAACCCCGTGGTGCGCGTCACCACGGATGAGGGGATCAGTGGCTACGGCGAAGCGGAGTCCAGTAAACCCTATTTGAAATCCCATGTCCTGTTCTACAAGCAATACCTGGTCGGCGAGGATCCTACCAATGTGGAACGGGTGATGATGAAGATCCGCCGGATGGGCAGTTTTAAGCCGTGGGGAGCGTCGGTCAGCGCGATTGAGATGGCATTATGGGATGTAGCCGGTAAGGCGGCTGGCCTGCCGGTGTATAAGTTGCTGGGTGGTAAAGTGCGCGATCAGGTGCGCGTTTACAACGGCGGCGTGCGTTTTCCCATGGCCGGCTCGAACCCAGAAGATTATGCAACCGATATGGAGAAGATGAAGGCCTCACCGGAGGGTTTCACCATTATCAAGGGGACGATCGGCTTTCATAGCCAGATGGTCAGCAGGGTGCCGGATTTCTTTTATGGGGAGCTGCGCGGCGGGGCGCCTCACGCGAACCGCGGACTGTTGACTGAGCACGGGTTGAAACATGCCATTGCCTGCGTTGAGGCGATGAAGTCAGTGCTGGGCGACACGATCGGCCTGGCGTTGGATTGCGGCCCCGGCTGGATGATCCCGGACGCAATCCGCCTTGCCAGGGCGCTCGAACCACTCAACCTGATGTGGCTGGAGGATCTGATCACAGGCGATTATATGCCTTATGTCCTGGCGGACAATTATCGCGAGGTCACCCGTGCCACATCGACCCCGATCCATACCGGGGAACAGATTTACCTGAGACAGAACTTCCGCGACCTGATCGAAAAGAACGCGGTGAACGTCCTCGGGCCGGACCCGGCGGACATCGGCGGCCTGGCCGAGCTGAAATGGGTGGCCGAATATGCCGATTTACACGGGCTGTTGATTGCCCCCCATGGGGTCTTTGATGGCCTGATCGGCCTGGCCGCATTGGTGCAGGTGTGTGCGACCATGCCGACCAATTATATTGCGTTCGAGTATCCCCTCGGTAAGCCGGCCTGGTGGTATGACATCCTAGAAGGCCTGCCCGACCCGATCGTCAAGAACGGCCTGATCGAGGTGTGGGATCGGCCAGGGTTGGGCGTGGATTTCAAGGTAGAAAAGGCGCGCCAATATCTGAGCGCCGGCGAGGAGGATTTCTTCGATTGAAACTGGAAAGACCGCTGTAAAAGTACGAAGAACGCTACGGGAACCATCATAAACGGCCTGGGTGCAGGTCGCTTAACATATCCCTGGTAGCCTGGTCCAGCAGGATGGTGTCTGCCTCAACCGCAATGAGGGTGAAGCCCTGGGCGATATAGGCTTTAGCCAGCCGGGTATTGGCAGTGAAAATACCCAGCGGCACCGAGCGCGCCTGGCAGGCCTGGCGTACCCTGGCGATGGCCGATTGCACCTCCGGGTGTTCTACCTGCCCGATCAACCCCATGCTGGCGGATAAATCGAAAGGCCCAACCAGCACCCCATCCAGCCCATCGATTGCCAGGATCGACTCGACATTGCGTACGGCATCGATCGACTCAACCTGGGCAATAATGGCGGCGTCGCTGTTGGCTCTGGCAACGTAATCGGTGATGTGGGCGCCATAACCATTGGCGCGGGCTGCACCGATGCTGCGGCTGCCCTGAGGCGGGTATTTACTCAGGCGCACAGCCCGCGCAGCGTCTTCCTTGGAATTGACCTGGGGCAACATGATCCCGGCGACGCCTGTATCCAGCGCTTTTTTGATCCAAATTTCGTCGTTGAGCGGCAGGCGCAGCACGCAGGCCGCTTTGTCGCCCACGGTCTGCTGGATAACCTGGGCTTCGATGATACCCATGGGAGAGTGCTCCAGGTCGACAAACAGCCAGTCCAGGCCAGCGTCCACCAGCACTTCGGATACGGCTGGTGCTGCCAGACTGACGACTGTACCGATCAGCAGGTCTCCCCGCTTTAACCGCGTTCTAAAGGATTCGTTTGAGCTCATAGTTAAATCATTCCATCTGGTAATAATTGGACTCTGGCGTAACATGCCCCATCATAAACGATTCCAGAGGGGTTAGCAAGCGGGCATTGGATGAGGCCGGATAAGGTCAAGTTTTGCTTCCTCGCGAGGTATCGCCGGCGCCGCTCAATCCGGCTTACTCCATCGCTTCAAATTCATCTATCAAACGGTACATGATCTGAACTTTTCGGCCCGGGTAATCGGCTCCAGATTTTTGGCAATACGGCGGGCAGATGATTTCGTATTCCGCCAGAAGTCGTTTGGCGCAAGTGATAATTTCATCCGGATCCAGATGGGGATAAGTCTTTGCCAGGCGCGCTGCGCAGTCGGGGTCAGCGCGCCCCAGGTAATCTTGATAGCCCAATGTCCACAGTCGCATCTCGACCAGGCGCGTGCGAACCTCTGCCAGCGAGCTGACCGCGTTAGCTAGTTTTTCATAGGAATGGTACCCCCCTTGCGCGCCGCGTTTCGCCCAGCACACCACCTGGCGGAACATCCAGAAAAACCAGTCGATCATGGCGGGATCGCCGGGCTCAAACCACTTGGGATGCCCGGCCGGGGGCGGCCCATGGTACTCGGGCAATAGCTGGCCCAATTTCCCATCCGGGTCATAGACGATGATCCGGTTGGTATATACATAAGTCGGGTTGTCCAGAGCTGAGGGTGCGAAGAAATCCAGGTCAAGCCGGACGCCGTTTTCGAAAAGATAGAGGGCATGGATGTCGTAGATCAGCAACTGCCAGAGCGTGGGCGCGAGGCGTCCCACTTGCTCAAAAAGCTCCTGCTTCCCCGTGGCAGCCTCATCGCGCAAATAACAGGCCAGGTCGATATCTGAAAAGGCATCTTGCTCCCCGCGGGCGTAAGATCCAGAAAGCACGCAGCCCAACACCCGCTCGTCATGCTTCAGCAGGGCTAATGCCTGGTCGAGAATCGCTTGCTGGAATCGCCGGTGGTCATTATGGCTCATAGAAACCTGGCTCCAATGAATGGGTCATCACTTTTCATCACTTTACCATTAATGCTCAGTATTACCTTGCAACGCGCGGATAAATGCCGCGGCGGCTACAGCAGGTTGCTCAGCCTTGCCGACCGCGTCGACCAGGGCCGAGCCCACGATGACCCCATCGGCCAGCCGGCCGACCGCCTGGACCTGCTGAGGGGTGGAGATGCCAAAGCCCACTGCCAGTGGCAGGCGGGTAGCCTGGCGCACGCGCTGGATAAAAGCTTCCAGGTCGGCGGAGAGCTCACGCCGGGCGCCGGTGACGCCGGTCAGCGAGACAAGGTAGAGGAAGCCGCTCGATCGCTCCGCAATGAATTGGATGCGTTCCGGGCTGGCGGTGGGGGGAACCAGGTAAACCAGAGCCAGTCCCTGCTGGCGACAGGCGGTTTCGATGGTGCCGGCTTCTTCGGGCGGCAGGTCAGGAATGATCAGGCCGTCGGCGCCAGCTTTACTTGCGGCAGTCACGTAACGCTCCGCGCCAAAGGCCAGGATGGGATTGATATACCCCATTAACAGCAGGGGTTGATTGACGCCGCTGGCGCGTAAAGCCTGCACCATTTCGAGGCAGCGGCGGCTGGTGACGCCATGCTCAAGCGCCACCTGGGTGGAATGCTGGATGGTAGGGCCATCCGCTAGAGGGTCGGAGAAGGGCACACCCAGCTCGATCAGATCGACCCCGCTGGCTGCGATGGCTTTGACCACCTGGAGCGAGGCATCCATACTGGGAAAGCCCAGGGTCATATAGGGCATCATGGCTGCACGCCCCTCTTTTTTAGCCTGTTGAAATGCACCCTTAATTCGATCTATTCCGTTCATCCATTCACCTCAAGCCATCTTTTTCGCTGGAGTCCTGGGTCATGCCGAGGGCATGGAGAGCCGTGTCCAGGTCTTTATCACCCCGCCCGGACAGGTTGACCAGCAGGATGGCATCCGAGGGCAAAGCTGGCGCCCGGCGCATGGCTTCTGCCACGGCATGGGACGATTCCAACGCGGGGATAATGCCTTCGAAGCGGCACAAAGCCTGGAACGCGGCGAGAGCCTGGCCATCTTCTATAGCGGTGTATTCAGCGCGTCCTGTTTCGCGCAGGTAGGCATGCTGCGGGCCAACCGCAGGGTAATCCAGGCCGGCGGATATGGAATGGGTGGGAAGGACCTGGCCGTCCTCATCCTGGAGCAGGTAAGTATACGTGCCCTGCAAAACCCCTGGGCGTCCCTGGCGGGCGTCGCTGAAGCGGGCGGCATGCCGCCCGGAGGCTATCCCCTCGCCCCCGGCCTCCACTCCCACCAGGCGCACCTGTGGGTCGTCAAAAAAAGCCTGGAACAGGCCGATCGAGTTAGAGCCGCCGCCGACACAGGCAATGGCCTGGTCGGGCAGGCGACCAGCCTGATCCAGGATTTGCTGGCGAGCCTCGTTGCCGATCACGGATTGAAAATCGCGCACCATGCTGGGATATGGGTGCGGACCAAGGGCCGAGCCCAGGAGGTAGTGCGTGTCCTTCACGTTTGTGACCCAATCCCGGATGGCTTCATTGACCGCGTCCTTCAAGGTGCGGCTGCCGCTCTCCACCGGGCGAACTTCCGCGCCCAACAATCTCATCCTCTGCACGTTGGGGTACTGGCGAGCGATGTCCACGCTTCCCATGTACACCACGCACTCCAGGCCGAGCAAGGCGGCTACCGTAGCAGTCGCTACGCCGTGCTGCCCGGCGCCCGTCTCCGCGATCACGCGCCGCTTGCCCATGCGCCTGGCCAGCAGCCCCTGGCCCAGGGCGTTGTTGATCTTGTGCGCCCCGGAATGAGCCAGGTCCTCGCGTTTAAGATAAATTTGCGCTCCACCGAGACTCTGGCTCAGGTGGGTGGCCTGGAACAAGGGAGTTGGGCGGCCCACGTAGGTGCGCAGCAGGTGATCAAACTGGCTTTGAAAACCCGGATCGGCCTGGCTGGCCAGGTAAGCATCTTCCAACTCTGCCAGCGCTGGCATCAGGGTTTCAGGGACGAATTGGCCACCGTAAGGGCCAAATTTAGAGGGTATTTTCTCTTGCCTGGTTGTCATTAGTATTCCTTCAGCATGAATGGACAGCCTGGATAAAAGCCTGGATACGGGCAGGGTCTTTGACCCCAGGGGTTGATTCGACCCCAGAAGCCACATCTACCCCCCAGGGTTGCACCTGGCGAATGGCCTGGGTCACGTTGTCGGGCGTCAGGCCGCCGGCCAGAAGGATGGGCGACCGTTGAGCCAGCTCTTGAGCCAGGCTCCAGTCGGCTACCTGGCCTGTTCCGCCATATTCGCCCGGACGGTAAGCATCCACCAACCAGGCTGGGGGCAGCGGCGCGCCCGGGTAACGGGCCAGGGCCTCCTGGAGGACAGATGGGCTGGTGGGGCGCAGGGCTTTGTAGGCTCGCCCTGCCAGGGCAGCCAGCGTTTCGGGCGGCTCGTCGCCGGAGAGCTGGGCCAGATCCAGGCCACAGCGATCCAAAAAGCTGGCAATCGTTCCAGCCGGGACATTGACAAACACTCCGACCAGGGTGGCAGTAGCGCCGCGTTGGCGCAGGTCAGAAACGATCGCCGAACAAATTTCCGGGGAAACATAACGTGGACTGGGCAGGTAAAAATTGAACCCCAGCAGGTCGGCTCCACTGTCTATCGCTACCCGTGCATCCTCCAGCGTCTTCAAGCCGCAGATTTTCACCCTGGTATTCATCGGGCCAGGCTCCTGATCCTGGCAGCCGGGTCAGGGGCCGTTACCAGCGCCTCACCCACCAGGATGGCGTCGATGCCAGCCGGCATCAATTGATCTATGTCTGCCGGCGAATGGATGCCGCTTTCGGCGACTACAACCGTCCCGTCCGGGATGAGTGATCGCAGCCGGGCGGTGTTGGCCAGGTCCACCGTGAAATCGGCCAGGTTGCGGTTGTTGATCCCCAGCAGGGGAGGCTGGCAGGCGCTCAGGGCCTTCTCCACCTCCGCCTGGGTGTGGACTTCGACCAGGGCGGCCATGCCCAGCGAAGCGGCAAGGGAATGAAGACGCGCCAGGGCCTCCGGTGGCAGGTAAGCAGCAATCAGCAGGATGGCATCCGCACCAGCCGCGCGGGCTTCGTAGACCTGGTAGGGATCGAAGATGAAATCTTTGCGTAAGATGGGCGGGCGTGGTTCCAGGCCAGTCACCTGGAGCAGGATATCCAGCCCGCCCTGGAAATACCTGGCCTCGGTCAGCACGGAGATAGCGCTGGCGCCGTTTTCGATGTACAGGTGCGCCAACCGGATCGGGTCGAACTCGCGGATAAGCACCCCCCGCGAGGGAGAGGCGCGCTTGATTTCGGCGATGAGCGCTGGGCGTTGCCCCGGCAGGCGCCGGAGCGCGCCGATGAAATTCCTGGCAGGTGCGGCCTGGGCAGCCTGCCGGCGCACCTCGTCCAGCGGGCGAGACTGTTTCAGGTCTTCGACCTCGAGCGCTTTTTGGGCAAAAATCTCGTCGAGAATGCTCATCACGCCGCCGCTGGCTCCTGAGCCAGGCGCTGGCTGAGCGCAACCAGTTTTTCCATTTTATCTAATGCCGCCCCGCTTTTGAGTGAGACTTCTGCTTCTGCCAGGGCACCCGGGAGATCGTTGCTTTCTACCGCCAGGGCCGCTGCGCTGTTGAGCAGCACCACATCGCGCCGCGGGCTGGTGTCGCGCCCGGTGAGCAAGTCGCGCAGGATCGTGGCGTTTTCTTCTGGGACGCCGCCATCCAGGTCACCAGGGCTGACCTGGCGCAGTCCATAACGGGCGGCATCCAGCTCGTAAGTCTCCACACTCCCGTTATGGAGGTGGCTGACCCGGTTAGGCCCGGCAGTGGTCAGCTCATCCAGGCCACCATAACCGTGAATGACGAAAGCAGCCCTGCCCCCCAGCTCGCCGATCACCTGCGCCAGCGGTTGGGTCAGGTTGGGCGCATACACCCCGATCAACTGGTGGGTGGCGCCGACCGGGTTGGTCAGGGGGCCAAGAAGGTTGAAGATGGTGCGCTGGCCGATTTCTCGCCGCGGCCCGATGGCATATTTCTGGGCAGGATGGAATTTGGGTGCGAAGATAAAGCCGATCCCAATGTCCTGGATGCAGGTGGCGACCTGTTTGGGGGTCAAATCCAGGTTGACTCCCAGGGCTGCCAGGACGTCGGCGCTGCCACATTTGGATGAGGCGGCCCGGTTGCCATGCTTGGCTACCTTGCGCCCGGCGCCGGCAATGATGAAAGCCGCGGTAGTGGAGATGTTGAAGGTGTGCGCGCCATCCCCGCCTGTTCCAACGATATCGACCACGTCTTCATTGCCCGCCTCGAAGGGCACCTGGCTGGCATGGGAGCGCATGGCCCGGGCGCTGCCCACGATCTCATCAACCGTCTCACCTTTCATACGCAGTGCCACCAGGTAGGCGCCGATCTGCGCCTGGGTGGCCTCGCCTGACATGATGATGTCCATAGCCGTTCCGGCTTCATCAGCAGTCAGGTTTTGGTATTGAATCACTTTGGCAATATAGGGTTCAAGCATAGTTCCTCTGTAGAAAATTGTAGATCAAGTGTTTCCCCTCAGGAGTGAGGATCGATTCGGGGTGGAACTGCACGCCGTCGATGGGGTATTGGCGGTGGCGCAGGCCCATCAGCTCACCTTCTTGAGTGGTGGCAGTGGCTTCGATTGCCTCTGGCAGATCGTTGGCCACAATTAAAGAATGATAACGGGTGGCTTCGAAAGGGTTGGGAAGCCCGGCGAAAATGCCTGTGCCATTGTGGTAGATAGGGGAGGTTTTGCCATGCATCAGGCGCGGCGCGCGCACCACCTGCCCGCCAAAAACGGCGCCGATAGCCTGGTGGCCCAGGCAGACACCCAGGGTCGGAATCCGGGGGCCCAGGCGGCGGATGATCTCTTGAGAGACGCCTGCTTCGGAGGGTTCGCCAGGCCCAGGAGAGATCACAATGTGGCTGGGATGGCGGGACTCAAGCTCTTCAGGAGTTACGGCGTCGTTGCGGTAGACTTCGATCTCCCCGCCCAGCTCTCCGATCAACTGCACCAGGTTATAGGTAAACGAGTCGTAATTATCGATCACGGCGATCATAGTCTGCTCCTTCGATCAGGATGGGCGCGTCCTTTTCTCCTTCAGCCAGGGCAACGGCCTGGGCCAGGGCGCGCGCTTTGTTTAAAGTCTCCTGGTATTCTCCATCAGGATCTGAATCGGCCACAATCCCGGCGCCGGCCTGCAGGCTGATTTCCTGCCCGCGCATCACCAGGGTGCGCAGGGTAATGCAGGTATCCATGGCGCCGCTGGTGGCAATGTAGCCGGTGGCGCCGGCATAAGGGCCCCGCGGGCTGTTCTCCAGCTCGTGGATGATTTGCATGGCGCGAATTTTGGGCGCCCCGCTGACCGTTCCAGCCGGGAAAGTGGCTTTGAGCAGGTCAAAGGCATCCAGCCCCGGCCTGAGACGTCCCACCGTTTGAGATACGATATGCATGACGTGGGAATAACGCTCAATGACCATCTGCTCAGGAACGTGAACGCTGCCATAATCGCAGACCCGGCCGAGGTCGTTACGGGCCAGGTCAACCAGCATGACGTGTTCGGCCCGTTCCTTAGGATCGGCCAGGAGCTCTTCTTCCAGCCTGGCGTCCTGGGCAGGGGTGGCGCCACGCGGGCGGGTGCCAGCGATGGGACGGAGGGTGGCGACCTGGCCTTCCAGGCGCACATGCATCTCTGGCGAGGCGCCAATCAGGTGGAGCGGGGGATCACCGGCCAGGTGGTCGAAATCGAAGAAAAACATGTAGGGCGAAGGGTTCAAGCGGCGCAAGGCCCGGTAGATACTAAAGGGATCAGCATGGGTGGGGCGGGTCAGGCGTTGAGAGAGCACCACCTGGAAGATATCCCCGGCAGCGATGTACTCTTTGGCTTGCTGCACCGCCTGCTTGAATGCCTGGCGGGTCAGGTTAGAACGGAAGGCAGTGGGAGCCGTTGAATGCCCTTCAGTTCGATCGGGCATGGGCTTGCCCAGGCACGCTTCCATTTCGCTCAGGCGAGCCCGGGCAGCCGCCGGGTCGCAAACGCCGGCTTCACCGGTGAAACCATTGGCAATGAGGAGCATTTTCCCGTAGGCGTGATCGAAGGCTACCAGGCTGTCCACCAAAAGGTAGATTGCGTCTGGCAGCTCTGGATAGGGCTGGAGCGGCACGCCCGGCTCAAAATAGTGCATCATCTCATAGCCCAGGTAACCGACCAGGCCGCCGGTGAAGCGTGGCAGCCCAGGGGGCGGTGCGGATTGATAGCGGGCGAATTCCGCCCGGATCAGGCCCATTGGGTCAAGCCCGGCTGCTTGCCTTCGTATACCGCCTGTGACCAGGTCATGAACCTCAAAGGTATGGCCTTTGAGAATGAAAGCCTGGCTGGGCCGGGCGCCGATGAAAGAATAGCGCGCCAGGTTTTCTCCGCCGGTGACGCTTTCCAGTAAAAACGAGGGCCCCTGGCCTGCCAGTTTCAAGTATACCGAGGCGGGCGTCTCGAGATCGGCTGGCAGTTCGCGAACCAGGGGGCTGGTTGCTGGGGCGTCCTGTCTTGGGTTGACGAGTGTCTGTCCAATCATAAGGTTACCTCTACCACAATAAAAATCCTCTCTCGATCCAAGGACGAGAGAGGATTCCCGTGGTACCACCCTGGTTAGGACAGGCCTGGTTAACAAAAAACCCCGCCCATGATGACGCATCACCTGTGACGGGGATACCAGCCAGCCTCACTCTTGCGGGTACTGCGGTGCAGACCCGCTAATACCCTTTACCCTGATAACGGTGGCAAATCCGGCGCAGGCTACTCGGCGATATTCCTTTCGCCCTGCAGCTCTGAGAACCATTCAACGTGGTCGTACGGACAGGACTTTCACCAGGCGCCTGTTCTCTGGGCCGCCGCTTCCACGTTTACTTTATCTCTTCACAGCTTTGTAATGATTATAACCACAATTCTTTTTTTGTCAATC
>JAJYIW010000268.1 GCA_021789855.1 Chloroflexota bacterium
CCTGGCTATTCCGCCGACGGCAACACCGCCAGCCGTCAAGACTGCCACGCTCTCGCCAGGGCAAGCTGCCACTGCGACGCCGGTGCACACGGCGACTGGCGCCGCGCCTACGGCCACCCCAGAGGCCGCCACAGCGACGGCGGTCCCGCCTACGGCAACGCCCACGGGCCCGATACAGAGCACCACGGGCCTATACGTTTCTACGCCGCCTAATTTGAACGGCGATTGGAGCGACTGGACGGCAAAGGAATACCCGGCCAAGTTTGTCGTTTTTGTGAACAGCCAGCACCCTGGCTCCACCAGTTTGCAGGCCTCTTACCGGGTAGAGTGGGACGCCACGTACCTGTACCTGGCGGTCAAGGTGAGAGACAGCACCTATGTTCAAAACGCTACCGGCGCCAACCTTTATAAAGGCGACAGCGTGGAGCTGCTGTTGGATGCCAACCTGGCGGCGGATGCCGGCACCACCACCCTGACCCAGTACGATTACCAGCTAGGCATTTCGCCGGGCACGCCCACGGTGGGCACCAACCCCGAAGCCTACCTGTGGAATCCCACCAGCAGGGCTGGCTCTTTGACGAATGTCAAGATAGGGGCCACCAGTTCCAATGGGTATTACCGGGTTGAGGCCGCCATTCCGTGGACCACGTTCGGCGTGACGCCATCCAGCGGGATGACATTTGGGTTCGCCCTTTCAGTCTCGGATGATGATAGTGCTGGCACGGCCATCCAGGAAAGGATGGTTTCCAGCGTGCCCAACCGCGACTTTACCGACCCGTCCACGTGGGGAGTGCTGACCCTATCCAATTGATTTTGGGGTAAAAAAAACAGGCGACCTGGAAGAGGTCGCCTGTTTTTTGGGTTGTTGCTTCATTCCTGTAGGCGGGGGAATAATTTTCGCAGGTCAAGCAGAAACACGATCACGGCGACCAGGACGATGACTGCCAGGAAGGAGAGGAATGGCAGGGACGTCAAGCGCACCAGGCTGTTGAAATAGGGGATGTAAACCCCCGCGAGCAGCAAGGCCAACGCTGCCAGCGCCCACAGGTTAATCACCGGGTTGGTGAACGGCCCGATGGCCGCGACGGTTTCGTGATCCGAGCGCGAAACGTAAGCCATGACCACGTGGCCGACGATCCAGGCGGTGAAGGCAAAAGTCTGCGCCAGGGCCAGGACATGCGTGTTGTCATAGATAGCCAGGAATACCGCGGTCACCACGGCGAACAGAACCAGGCTCTTGATGACCAGGTCTGTCAATACCTGGCGATTGAAAATGGGGAGCTGGGGGTCGCGCGGCTTGCGGGTCAGGATGTTCTTCTCTTTGGGCTCGGCGACAAACCCGGCCGAGGCGGCCAGATCCATGAAGAGCTCCAGGATGATGATCTGGATAGGCGAGAAGGGCATGGGGACGTTCAGGAGCACCGGGATCAGGAAGATCAAGATCAGCGCCAGCTTGATGGTCAGGTAATAGCGCATCCCTTTCTGCAGGTTATCGAACAGCCCACGGCCTTCAAAAATCCCCTGGGTGATGGTGTTGTAATTATCATCTGCCAGGATCACGTCCGCCGTGTCCCGCGCGACGTCGGTGCCGCGTTTACCCATGGCGATGCCGATATCCGCGCCCTTGAGCGCCAGGACGTCGTTGATCCCATCGCCGGTCACCGCGACCACCTCGTGATTTTTCTGTAAAGCCTGGACAATGCGGTACTTGTGTTCTGGGGTGGTGCGGGCAAAGATCGAACAATCTTTAACTGCCTGGCCGAGGTCAGCATCGCTCATGCGATCCAGCTCGGCGCCGGTGATGACCCGTTCCGCCGGGATACCCGATTGGGCCGCAATGGAAGCCGCCGTAGCCGGGTGGTCGCCGGTGACCATGATGGTGCGAATGCCGGCGGCTGCCACCCGCGCGACCGTCTCTTTGACCCCTGGCCTGGGGCCATCCTCGAAGCTGATCAGCCCGACAAAATCCATGCCTTGTTCGAGCTGGTCAAACGGCTGATGGACGTCCTCGGCAGGCACCTGCTTATAGGCCACCCCGATGACGCGGCGCCCCGAGCGGGTCTGGCGGTCCAGCTCGTCACGCGCGGCCTGAGGAACCTCGCGACAGGAGGTGAATATCTCTTCGGGCGCGCCGCTCTTGGCCAGTTCGAACACGCCGTTATCTTTACGCAGCATGACCTTGGTCTTGCGGCCGCCCCTCATCACCCGTTCACGGATAATTTCCGGCAGAGGCCTGTCATCATTTTGGCGCGCCTGGTTGACAATTTCCAGGTCCAATGGACTGAGCGCATATTCGGAGATGCACAGGGCGGCCCGGTAGATGACCTGGGGCTGGCTCTCCGGGTAGATAGAAGCGATTTTCATTTTGCCTTCGGTAAGCGTGCCGGTCTTGTCCGTCACAATCACGGTGGTGTTCGCCAGGCTCTCGGTGGCGCGGAGTTTTTTGATCAGCAGGTTGCGCTTTGAAAGGTTGAATGAACCCAGGCCGAGCACCATGGTAATGACGATGGGCAATTCTTCGGGGATCACGGCAAACGCCAGCGCCAGCCCGGTCATCAACATCAATTTCCAATCCTGACCGCGGAGAAAGCCCAGCAGCGGGATGGCAATAGCGAAGAACAGGGCCACGTAAACCAGCTGGCCGGCCAGCTTCTTCATCGCAAGCTGGAGGGGCGTGCGAGGCACTTTGATATCTTTGACCTGGGCGGCGATCTGACCTAGCCGGGTGGCTGGCCCGGTGACCGTGACACTGGCCTGGCCTTCCCCGCTGATCACAATGGTGCCAGCGTACAGCCCGTCTCCGGGCTTTTTTTCGACAGCGGCCGATTCGCCGGTGAGGGCCGATTCATCCACCTCCAGGTCAATGCCTCGCTCCACTTTCCCGTCGGCTGCGATTTTTGTCCCGGTGGTCAAAATTAACACATCGCCGGGGACAACCTCCATCGATTTGACTTCCACTACCTGCCCATCGCGCTTAACCATCGCCTTCAACGCGGCAATTTCCGCCAGCGATGCGATAGCTTTCTTGGCTCTGAACTCGGTAATCACTTCGGAAAGCACCAGGAGAATGATCACCGCGAAGATGGTAAGGGCGTCGCCCAGGTTCCCCAGGATGCTGTAAAGCACACCTGTAACGAGCAAGAGCACCATCATGGGTTCCTGGATCTCTTCGATGAAGATATCGAAGAAACGCACCGGTTTAGGTTTATAGATTTCGTTGGGGCCGGCCTGGGCGTAAGCCCGCCTGGCTTCCTGGGTGGTTAATCCTTCCTCATGCATCGTTAAAGTGTCCATATCGCTTCTCCTCCATCATGATTCGTATTTCTCATGGTTAAAAACTTCTGTGGCAAAAGCCTGGAGAGCCTGGCGGCATTTTTCCAGCCCGTTCAGCGCGCCGGCCGCATCCGATCCGCCCGAAAAGTCGCGGTCTTTAACTTTGATAAACCACTCCTCCAGCTTTTGCAGATCCTGCTCATTTTCCTCAAATTCGGCGAAGCTGAAATTATGGTTCAGCGTTTCTTTATCGATTTCGGCCTGGAAATCGTTGCATTGCTCCAGGATTTCGCTGTATTCCTGGGCGCGATCCTGGCGGAAGCGCTCGATGATCTCGTCTTCCGTGGCCGGATCGAAGGCATCGGCCAGGAACGTTTTACTGCTCCCACCCTGGGCTTCAATATAAGTTTTGACATCTTGAATGATTTTTACGGAGGCTTCGTTACGCGGCAAGATCCACAGGCCGTTGTCCAGGCCCATTGAGCCGGCGGCGCGCATCCGCCGCCACACGGTGACCCTGGGACTGGACGGGGTGGCTGGCAATTGGGGACAAAATAATAACCATTTCAGAGCCATGGAGACACCTTTGTAACAACTGTTACATTATAGTATTGTTTTTATAGAAATGCAATAAGTGTTACATTGAGTTTGAAAGGGTTGATCAGGGATAGAGCGGGCGAGACCCGAGGCCGGTAGGCTACGAGAGGGGATGGGCGCTGACAGCCTGGATGCTGTCGATGGCGAGGTCGCCTAAGAGGGGATCGAGCGCCCGGACGCGCCGGATGAGCCGGGCCAGGAGGATCGGCCAACCGGGGTGTTGGATCGTGGCTTTCAGCAAGGCGACCGGGTGCAGCC
>JAJYIW010000269.1 GCA_021789855.1 Chloroflexota bacterium
TCCTTCGTGTTTTTTCCCTTCTCTATACCAGGCGCCTGAACCGGCCCGGTTGAAAATCCCCGGAATACTTCGCTAATATTATAACGAAATCTCAGAAAAAAAGAGTCATTGCGCGTGTCTCTATTGTAACGGATTTCAAGGAATTTCTCAACCTTTTGAACAGGGTTGCCTCAGGGGCTTTCGCAAAGTCGAAAATGCCATTGCGAAGGCGGTTTTTTTACCGCCTGAAGCCATCTGGATCGGATCCGGGGGAAATTGCTTCGGCGCCCCGGAAAAACACAAACCCCTGGGGTTAGTTGGATCTCTGGTTGCCAGAGAAGGTCAGCCAGGCCAGCAGGTAAAGCAGGATGACGCCCACGAGGACGGCCGAAAACCCCCAGCCGATGGATACCAGGCGGGCCAGGGATGTTCCGGTGACTGAAAAAGCGCCATTGATCCCCCAGGCCCAGGGGATCAGCCCGCTCTGGCGCCTGGTCAACTCATGCAAACCCGTTGGAAAGGGTATCCCCAGGAAGAATGCTCCGGGGGCAATCATAATTACCGCTACCAACAATTTTAACATGAGCGGCCAGCCCAGAAGGGCGCCGGTGACCAGCGGTAAGAGGGTCATGTAGCCCACCAGGGTCAACGCAATGCCCAGGACCGCCAGGAGGATCAGGCGCTTCCGGTCGCCGCGGTAGGCTCCGGCGACTAAGGCGCCCAGGCCGGAGAGGCTTAGCATGGCGGTGAGGACGGCGGTGCTGGAGAACGTCGGGTTGGCCAGGAAAAACCCCAGGCGTTGGATCAGGAAGATTTCCACTGCGATATAGCCCATGCCCAGCGCCGCGTAATAGAGAATGACCCGTGCGGAAACCTGGCGGCTGATCGATGACGAACGCCGCCGTCCTGCCAGAGGGATCAGGATGACCAGCGCTCCGAAGAGGATCGACAGGAGGAAAGTCCCCACTTCCAGCATGTAGCCCCACTCTTCGGATAAATCATTGATATCATTCCAGACCAGGGGAAGGGTGGATGGCTTGACATACCCCGTGTAGTACGGCCGGTTGTCCGTCACCGGCAGGATGTTGAACACATACCGGCTGTAAAGCGCGTTGGCTTTGCCCGCTAAAAACCAGTCAACCGTGCCGTAATAAAAATCCCTGGGGGTAAAGTCGAGCGAAGAGCCGGTGGTTTCAGCCGGCGAGCCGCCAGCCGATTGGAAGGCCAATCGATCGGAGTACGCCTGGAGGATGGCCGAAAAATCTTTTCCCGGGCTGGGCATGCCGGCATAATAACAGGGCTCAAAAGAAGTTTGGGCGAGAAAGCCCAGCAGGGCCTGGCGATCGGCCTGGGTGAATTCGGAGCTCTTCACTAAAATCGTTGCGGTGGAAAGGAGCGAATCAAATACAAACAAATGCTTGCCTGGCTCTTTGATAGCCTGTTGGGTCATCGCTTCCAGGACGGTTGTGAGCAGCTTCGGCACATTGCGGGGCGGATCCAGCCGGTTCCACACGGTGATGGATAAGAGCCCATCCGGTTTTAGTACCCGGAGGTAACTCCTGATCCCTTCGGTGGTGTACAGGTAATTTTCGTTTAACGAGTACCCGCCGGTTTGAGAAAGGCCAACGGAATCCGCCAGGCTTATTTCCACTAAGTCGAATTGTTTCTGGGTGGAGGTGGTGAAGGCGCGGGGTTCCGTCTGGTACACGGTGACCCGGGGATTGTTCAAGAGATCGCCGTTGAATTGGCGGATCGATGGATCGTTTTTGAGAATACGGATCAACACCGCATCCGGCTCCACCACGGTGATCGACTGGGCCTGGTGCGCCAGCGCATTGGCGATGCCCAGGCCCCCATCGAGGCGGAGGAAGAGAACGTCTGGCTTATGCAGCAGCTCATACGGCGCGGTCATGGGCAGGTAGTCAAAGTAGGCCTCTTCAGCCGGTTTCAGGGCGCGCAAGACGCCGATCGGGCCCTGACCGTCGATGTAGAGGCCGAGAAAAGCATTCTCGGGCATGGATTGGATGTGGAGACTGGCGTTATCACTGAGCCCTGGGGCGAAGTGGAAATAGGAGCTCTGGTAAACCGAATATTCGCCGGTCGGCCCCCAGGCGTAATAGACCCTTTTGGCATCGGGATAATGGCTGGCGTAGCTGACCGGCTTGAAATCGGACACTTTGATTGTACCGTCGATGACCAGCCATCCGAGGGTAGCCAGCATCAATAGAAGGATTAAGGAAGATGGGAGGAGGGGGATGCGGAGATGGCGCGACTCCGCATCAGGCTCGATAAAACACAGCAGCGTCGTGACGGTCGCCAGGAGCACCAGCGGGCCGATCAGGCGCTCGGGTGGGAGCAGGATCATCAGGCCCAAAATCAAGGCTCCCCCGATTCCAGAGCCGAGCATATTCCAGAAATACACCTGGTGCACCTGTTGTTGTAGATCCACAAAGATGGCGCCGATGAAAACGGCGCCGATGAAAAAAGGCACGGCGTAGATCACGTAGTACAGCCCGACCCACGCAAACTGGATGGGATCCACCCCGATCAGGATCGGGTTGAACGGCACCTGCTGGGCTGCGATATAAGAGCCCACCAGGGTGGGCCCTAAAAGGATGGCGGTGCCTTTCAGCACGCTGGAGATATGTTGGCGCAGGGACGGGTTGACCAGGGTCAACAGCGTGCCAGCCAGGCCAAACCCTAACAGGGCGATACTGATCACCATCGAGCCAAAATTGGACCAGCTTCCGATGGCAAAGATGCGCATCACCGCCACTTCATAGGCAATGAGGGCGGCGGACGCCAAAAATAGCGCCAGGAGTCGAATGTGGAAAAGACGCCGGTCCGCCATGGCGTTTACTGGCCTTGATGCCCTCCCGTAAAAGGCACAAACTTGATTTTTTGTCCATGGTAAATGTCTTCGCGGACAAAGGTGATGGAGCCGTCAGGCTGAACGACTTTACTGATTTTCAACACCGTCTGTCCCGAAGGGGGGCCAACCGGGATGACCATGATGCCGCCGGGAGCCAGCTGGGCCAGTAATTCCGGCGGGACGTGATCGATGCCGGCGGTGACGATAATCCGGTCAAACGGGGCGTACTCGGCCCACCCATAATAGCCGTCGGCGTTTTTCCGCTTGATGTTGGCGTATTCCGGGTAATCCTTGGATAATCGGGTGTAGAGCGCATCGGCTTTCTGGGCCAGCTCGGGCACGATTTCAATGGTATAGACGTAATTGGAAAGCTCGGAAAGGATGGCGGACTGGTAGCCGGAGCCGGTCCCGACCTCCAGGACTTTTTGGTTGGGTTGGGGAGCAATCGCCTCGGTCATGTGGCAGACCAGGTAAGGCCCTGAAATGGTCTGGCCGTAGCCGATATCGAAAACGGCGCTGGCATACGCCCGGGTGGGGTTAATGGAATAAAAGAAGTATTCGCGGGGAGTGCGGAGGAAGGCTTCAATCACGCGCGGGTTGGTGGCGTACTTTTCGGCCAGGATGGCCTGCGCCCGATCCCACTTGGCCATGATGTAATTTTTATCCTCGTGGGTGTTGGCCAGCATCCATTGGAGGTAAGCGTAATCATTGTCGATCGGCGGCTGCCCCACTCGTTTGGTGATATCAAAAACCGGCGCCGCGGTGGGCGATTGCGTGAGCGGATTGAGGAGCGTTGGGGTTTGATTGGGGGAGGCGGTGGAGGCCAGGGGCGGTAGCTGGGTTTCCGTGGGCTGCCGGGTTTCCAGCAGGCTGGCCCCTGGGGCCGGTGTGCCAGGGCTCTGTGTGGTGGGCTGGGCGGGGATCGTGGAAGGCGTCGGGGCGACAGGGCTAACCGGCCTGCAGGCGGCCAAACCCAGCGCGAGAACCAGAATCAGCCATCCGCTGCGTCTCATGGATTCCTCTCTTTCAAACAATCCTTTTTCTAACAGCGCCAACAGGCTGCAGGTTTCAACGCGAACCTGCTAACTATCATTATATGTTCGCTTAATGATGCTTTCATTAAGAAATGATTAAATCCAATAAGGTTTACGGTTATTTTATAATGAAAAAAGCCCCCTGAGTAAATGGTTTTGTGAGTGCGGAGGGGCTCGAACCCTCAACCAATGGCTTAAAAGGCCACTGCTCTACCATTGAGCTACGCACCCATCAGCGA
>JAJYIW010000270.1 GCA_021789855.1 Chloroflexota bacterium
GTGGGAAATTCGGCGTCGCCATCCAGGTAAAATTTTATCTCACCTTCACCCCACCAGCCGTTGTTATTGACCCCCCAGGCCAGGTAGGTGCCTACGTAGTGACCCTGACCCTTCACGCCATCGAGTAACGTATGTACCTCCCGATATTTAAGCGGATTGTCCCGGCGCCACTGGGCATGAAAGTAGGCTTTATCCTCCGGCACCGGTGTGAGCGTGTAATTGAACTGGTAAAAAAAGCCTTGAACCGGATCGGGGCTGAGATTTTCAATCGTAATCAACGCATGCCGGCGGAAAGGCATTTCCCAGTAACTGTTGAAACCACCAGCCGGGTTGACCGCTTCGGGTAAGGAGGTGAAATGGGCTCGCTCGCACCAGCCGTTGCAGAAGAAATCACCCAGTGGCACTTCCACCGACGGGGTGGTCTCGTTGTCCCAATACATCCGCAGCACCAGGCGCCGCCAGGCGGTTGGGTGAACGGTGCACCACCATTGTTGGATCGCACCTGGCCCGTCAATATCTACCAGGGTGACCGTCTCCTTGCCAGGGATGGTAATGCAGGGTTTAATCTTCCATCCCTGCCCCAGCTCGCGCGCCGGCCCATTTTCCAGGTTCTCAACGGACATTCCCCCCTTACCCTTTTCCCCGGTGGGATTCTCCGCACTGATGGAGCGTGTTTCTGCATCCGAAAGGGTTGACAGGTTGCCTAAAGTTATTCCGAGGCCATTAAATTGTAGGCTCATAGGGAATTCTCCTTTTCGATTCAGTTAGCATCACGCCATGCCAGGCAGGACTCTTCGTGAAAGTCCAGCCGGCTTATTTGACGATCGGGTATCCCGCTTTTTGCCAGGCGTCTAACCCGCCCACCAGGTTGAGTACCTGGGTATAGCCAAGTTTAACCAAGGCAGCTGAGGCTATGCCACAAGGTCTCCCATTACGGCAGTACACCACAATCATGGTGGCTTTATCCCTGGGCAGTTTGGCGAGGTTTTGATCGATCTGGTCATAAGGGATCTGCAAGTCGGTGCCTTCTATTTGACCATCGGGGGGACTGGAAACATTGATCAATACAAAATTTTTATGGGCTAACAATCCTTTCAAATCCGCCACGGCGATGTCGGTGTATTTACCATAGGGTAAACTCACCGGCGACCCAAACGCCAGGGTGGGGATTGGTGTGGGGGTACCCGGCGGGGCAACCAGCCCATTGCACGCTGTCACAGCCAACAATAATAAGGTAATAACCCAACTCCTCCAGCCCAACTTCCGGTAAATTGAGACCATTTTCAATCACCTCAACGAAAAGGTTATTCTTCAACTCTCTGAAGTAAATAGCCGGTCAACTCAGGCACCGCAACACGCACCTGGATCATGCTATCTCGATCGCGCACTGTAACCGTATTATCTTCCAGAGTTTGAAAATCGATGGTAACGCAGAACGGAGTGCCAATCTCGTCCTGGGCGTAGTAACGCTTACCGATGTTACCACGCTCATCCCATGTGACGGCCAATTTCCGCGAGACCTGGCTAAACACAGAGCGGGCTTTCTCAACCAGCTCGGGCTTATTTTTTAACAAGGGAAAGACGGCCGCCTGGTAAGGCGCCAGGGAAGGCTTGAGGCGCAGGACCACGCGAGAATTCTGCGTGTCTTCCCAGTAGGCATCGCACAGGGCCATTAACAAGATGCGATTGATCCCCACCGCTGGCTCAATGACGTGGGGAACGAAAACGCGTCCAGTCTTGGGATCGGTGTAGCTCAAATCGTGACCTGAAAATTCAATGTGCTGCTTCAAATCATAGTCGGTGCGATAAGCGATACCCCACAGTTCTTTCATGCCAAATGGGAAGGCATATTCCAGGTCATAGGTTTCTTTAGAGTAAAAACTGCGTTCCTGGTCAGAATGGCGGCGCCAGCGTAAGTGCTCAGGCTGGATGCCCAACGTCTCGGTGATAAAACCCCACATGGCATCTTGCCAGCTTTTGAACAGGGCCTGCCAGTCTGTGCTTTCAGGATCGAAGAAATACTCAATTTCTGCCTGTTCAAATTCGAGGGTACGAAACACAAACTGACCCGTGGTGATTTCGTTACGAAAACTCTTGCCAACCTGGCCTACGCCAAAGGGTAATTGAAGCCGGCTGGAATTTAAAATATTGGCAAAATTGGTAAATATGCCTTGAGCCGTCTCACCGCGCAGGTAAACCGGCATTTTATCGCCTTCTACCACCCCAATAGCGCTTTGGAACATAATATTGAAAGCCTTGGGCGGGAGGATTTCATTACCCTCAGGGCTGGTGATCTTGAGGCGTAGGATGAGCTCACCCATCTGCTCCAGGTTGAGCGCCTCAACCTGGATGTCCTCGGTTTGTGGGTGGGTCTCCAGCCAGGCGGAGATGGCGTGGTCAGCCCGATAGCGCTTGTGGGTCACTTTATCTTCGACCAATGGGTCATTAAAGGCGTTGACATGGCCGGAAGCAACCCAGGTCTGGGGATGCAGCAAAATCTGCGAATCGATCCCGACCATATCCTGGCGGCGAGTGATCATCGCTTCCCACCACAGGTTGCGAATATGGCGCAGCAGCTCAGCGCCTAGCGGCCCATAATCATACGAGCTGACCAGGCCACCGTAGATATCGGAAGTTGGAAAAATAAAACCGCGGCGTTTGGAAAGGGCAATTATTTTTTCAAGGGTAAGGGAAGAAGACGTTTGGCTCATAGAAATCCTCAATCGAAATAATCAATCGAATGATCTTGCCACAGCTTTCTCAATTCGGCAAGGTTCTATATAATAAATAATAACAGGAACATTAATCTCATTCTATACAGGAAGGTAGCATGAGCAACCAGGGATTATCCCCTTTCTTTTCTCCCCAGGGGATCGCGATCATCGGAGTTTCGCGCGAGCCAGCAAAACTGGGATATGGCCTGGCCCGCAACCTGATTCAAAGCGGGTACAGCGGTGCAATTCACCTGGTGAATCCGCGCGGAGGCGAGATATTTGGCCTTCCCGTTTATAAGACGATCCTGGACGTGCCTGACCCGGTCGATCTGGTGGTGATCTTGACGGCGGCCCCCACCGTCCCCGACCTTTTGGATACCAGTGGCCAGCGTGGAATCAAAGCCGCCATCCTGGCCAGCGGGGGTTTTCGAGAGTCCGGTCCGGAAGGCGCTGCCCTGGAAGTCAAATGCCTGGAGATTGCCCATCGCCACGCCATGCGCTTCATCGGGCCTAACTGCATCGGCCTGATCGATACCCATCTTCCTCTGGATACCACATTCTTATCGCCTCCAGGGCCGCCCAAAGGCGATATCGCTTTTATCTCCCATTCAGGCGCCATTTGCGCGGCTGTCATCGATTGGGTGCGGGGCCAGGGTTTCGGCCTTTCATCCTTGATCAGCCTGGGGAACCACAGCGACGTGACCGAATCCGATGTCCTGGGGGCGGTCGTGGACAACCCGGCCACCGACGTGGTCACCTTATACCTGGAGGGCATATCAGATGGTAAACACTTTCTCGAGGAAGCCCGTAAAGCATCGGCACGAAAGCCTCTGGTTGCATTAAAGGTGGGGCGATCAGCCAGCGGTCAAAGAGCAGCCGCTTCTCATACCGGGGCGCTTACCGGCAGTGAAACAGCTTTCGACGCTGCCCTGAATAAGACCGGCGTCATCCGGGCCAACAGCACCGAAGAGATGTTTCAATGGGCTCGCGCCCTGGCCTGGTGTCCCCTTCCAAAAGGAGACCGCGTAGCCATCCTCACCAATTCGGGCGGCCCTGGAGTCACTGCAGCCGATGCGGTTGAGCTCGAGGGCTTGCAATTAGCGGAGCTTGCCTCCCAGACTATCGAAGCATTCAAGGTCTATTTGCCCTCCGCAGCCAGCCTCCATAACCCGGTGGATATGCTGGCGTCTGCCTCGCCGGAAAACTATGCGCAATCATTGCAACTCCTTCTCCAGGACCCCGGCGTCGATAGCGTCCTGGTCATTACCCCTCCACCCCCCATGTTCTCCGCAGGCGCCGTAGCCAGAGCGATTATTCCGGTGATCCAGGCATCTTACAAGCCCGTGTTAGTCACGTTGATGGGTGATCGGTTAATTCAGGAGGCCGTCGAGCATCTAC
>JAJYIW010000271.1 GCA_021789855.1 Chloroflexota bacterium
TTTTACCATGGCCGGCGGTTGGGCGCAAACGCCGGACGGCGCACAGACCATCACCCTCTTCCAGGGGGGAGGGTCAGGCCAGGAATTTGGCGGCTGGGTCAACGACCACAGTTTTCTCATCAATAGCTGGAATCCAGGGTGCGGCTCACAGGACCTGCGCGTGCATGATTTATCCACGAATCAAGAGACCTCCCTGGTCAAAGGCTGTTTTGCCGCCGCAGCCGTCAAAAGCGACAACGGATTGATCCTGGTAGCAGGGAGCGGCGATGGCGGCTCTCTGAAAGGGCTGGTCAGTTATACGCCACCCAATTTCACCCGCCAGCAGCTCTCGCAAGAAAGCGCCCAGGACGTCCAATACCTGCCCCAGGACGGCGGTTTTGTCGTCGCCTACCAAAACATCCAGACCATCTATACCGGCTCAGGCGAAGCGCTCATCCAGTCCCCCCCGCTGCAATGCACGTACACGCCAGCGGTCGCCGCATACGGCGCGTTGTATGCCTGGACCTGCGCCAAAGGCGACCTGGGAGTGTGGGTCAATGGGCCAGGCGTTCCAACGGCCAAGCTATTCGACCAATCAGCCGCCTTCCCGGCCTGGAGCGCGGCTAACGAGCTGTTTTTCTTCAATAACCAGACGCTCTACCAGGCGCCCTTCCCGGATTACACGCCCAAGGTGGCGGGGAAGATCCAGGCAGAAAACATCCTGGACGTGGCCTGGGCTGGCCAACCCTAACCAGGCGCCGGATCATCGCCGGTAAGTGATACAAATCACCCGTTGCAGCCTTGCCATTTCTGCCAAAGAGGTTCAAAATAGAAGAGGGGTTGCCTGGCTTATCCAGTCAGCCCCTCGCTCTGACTTAACTTATGCCATCACCTACCGATAGCCCACCCCCCAAAGCCTCACAGGCTCAAATCCTGTTACGGTGTTTCAGCTACCTGCGCCGGCACTGGAAACTGACTGCCGGGGCGTACCTGATGATGCTGCTCATCGATACCATCGCTACAGTGAATCCGCAGCTCATCCGCTGGACCATCGATAACGGGATTAGCCAGTTCAATCCCACGATGCTCAGCCTGGCCGTTGGCGCCCTGCTGGTATTGGTGATCCTCAAGGGCTTTTTTACCTATTTCGAGGGCCTATGGACCGAGATTACATCGCAAAGCGTGGCCTACGACATACGCAACGAGCTCCAGCGCAAGATCACCCAGCTCTCCTTCTCTTTCCATGACCAGGCCGAGGCTGGCGACCTGCTCTCGCGCACCATCCAGGATGTGGAGCGCGTGCGCTTCCTGACCGGCAGGGCCATGTTCCGAGTAATCGAAGGCATGTTCCTCATGGTGATCACCGCCGGCGCGATGATCTGGATGAACCCGAAGCTGGGACTGCTGGTGATCATCAGTATGCCCTTGCTGATTTTCCAGTCCATTCGCTTTGGCCGGGTCTTCCGCCCGCTTTCCGCCCAAATCCAGAAGCAGTTAGCGGCCGTGACCACACGGGTGGAGCAGAACCTGCGCGGCGCGCAGGTAGTGAAGACATTTGCCCAGGAAGACGCCGAGATAGAGCGGTTCGATCTGGAAAATAAACGTTTGTTTGATCTCTCCGCCCGCTCGGTACGCTTGCAGTCACTCAATATGCCGCTGCTCAATATGATTGCCAACCTCAGCAGCGTGGCCATCCTGTGGTACGGCGGCGCCCTGGTGATTAACCACCAGCTCACCCTGGGGGAGCTGGTCGCGTTTACCACCTACGTGGCCCAGATCGTGGCTCCGGTGCGTTCGCTAGGTATGGCGCTCCCCGCCATAACCATGGCGGCAGCCTCCGGAGAACGCGTGTTTCAAATTCTGGATACCGTCCCAGAGGTCAAGGAAAATCCCGACGCGCGTGAAATCGCCATCACAAAAGGTCACGTGGTCTTCGATCATGTGTCGTTTTCCTACGGCCGGCATAGCAACGTGCTCAAAGACCTCACCTTCGAGGCTCTGCCCAACCAGGTGATTGCCCTGCTGGGGCCTACCGGTTCGGGGAAGACCACGGTGATCAACCTGATCCCACGATTCTACGATCCCAGCAGCGGGCAAATCCTCATTGATGGCGTCGACATTCATCAAGCGACGATTAATTCCCTGCGCAGCCAGATCGGGATCGTCCTGCAAGAAACCACCCTGTTTGCCACCTCGGTGCGCGAGAATATCGCTTTCGGTAAGCCGGGAGCGACTCAGGCAGACATCGAGGCCGCGGCGAAAGCCGCCCAGGCGCACGACTTCATCATGCAAATGCCCGAAGGCTATGCGACAGAGGTAGGCGAGCGCGGGATTACCCTTTCGGGCGGCCAAAAGCAGCGCGTGGCGATTGCCCGGGCCTTGCTGACCGACCCGCGCATCCTGATCCTGGATGACGCTACTTCCTCAGTCGATACCGAAACGGAACACCTGATCCAATTGGCGCTGGAACGGGTGATGCACGGCCGCACCACATTTGTCATCGCCCACCGCTTGAGCACCGTCCAGCAGGCTGACCTGATCGTCTTGTTGGATAAAGGCCGGATGGTGGCTATGGGGAAGCATGACGAGCTGTTAAACACCTCGCCGCTGTACCAGTCCATTTATCACCAACAGCTCAAGCCCAAAAGCGGTAAAGGGACCGGAAGCCTGGAGAAGGCAGAGGCGATGCCCTCTGCCGCCGACCCAAAGAGTATCCAGAAGGAATAACCCAGGCATGATCATAGAGAGGAGACCTCAAGCGTAGCATGGGATTTGGAATTGGTCTGTCAGGAGCCGGGGGGATGGGGCCGCGTGGCGCGCTTGACCAGTTTTCGCGCGGCCAGGATCATCGCGGGCAGGTGTTCAACCGGCGGGTGATCCTGCGCCTGCTTAATTATTTACGCCCCTATTCCAGGCAACTCGGGCTGGCTTTCCTGGCCATGCTGGTGGTCTCCGGCCTGACCCTGCTGACGCCTTACCTGCTTAAGATCGCGATCGACCAGTACATCGCCCAGGGAGACGTGGCAGGCCTGGAGCGCATCGCGATCTACACCGGGCTGGCCTTCGTGGGGCTCTACTTTGGCGGTGCTGCCCAGCAATACCTGCTTTCGTGGATCGGCCAGAATGTGCTGGCCAACCTGCGCAGCGAGCTGTTCCGCCATCTCCAAGTCCTGTCCATGGGATACCACGACACACACATCGTGGGCGTTACGGTGTCACGCGTGATGAACGATGTTGCGACCATTAATGACCTGCTTTCCCAGGGGCTGATCACCCTGAGCGGCGACATCCTGGTGCTGACCGGGATCATCATTATCATGCTGACGATGAGCCCCGGGTTAGCCCTCCTCACCTTTACTGTCCTCCCGTTCATGGCACTGGCCACCCTGTGGTTTTCCAGCCGGGCCAGGGTGGCTTTCCGCGAGACCCGCACCAGCGTGGCCCGGGTGGTGGGTGACCTGGCAGAAGATATCTCAGGTGTGCGGGTCATCCAGGCCTTCGGGCAGGAAAACACCACCCAGGAGCGCTTCAACGAGGTCAACGAGGCCAACCGGCAGGCGAACATCAACGCCATGTCACTCTCGTTCATATTTTTACCTTCGGTCGAATTCCTGGGCGTGCTTTCAACCGCCATCGTATTATGGTTTGGCGGGCGGTGGGTGGGCGCCGGCCAGGTGACCCTGGGCGTGCTGGTGGCATTTCTTTCATACGTGACCCGCTTTTTCCAGCCCATCCAGGACCTCAGCCGGATGTACACCACCCTGCAAGCGGCCATGGCTGGCGGCGAGCAGGTGCTCAACCTGTTGGACACGCCGGCGGATGTACAGGATCAGCCTGGCGCGATCGAGATGCCGCCCATGGCCGGGCGGGTGAGCCTGGATCAGGTCTCCTTCCGTTACCGGCCTGACCTGCCCGAAGTGCTGCGCGGCGTTAACTTAACCATTGAGCCAGGGCAAACGGTGGCGCTGGTGGGGCCGACCGGCGCGGGCAAAACCTCCATCGCCAAGCTGATCGCCCGCTTTTACGACGTATCGGCAGGGAGCGTGGCCATCGATGGGATCGACGTGCAGCGCGTGTCCCAGCAATCCTTGCACCGCCAGATCGGGCTGGTGCCGCAAGATTC
>JAJYIW010000272.1 GCA_021789855.1 Chloroflexota bacterium
GAAGGAATAAAGCCCAATAATTTCGGGCCAGTCAACCACCCACCGATTCCCCAGGTGAACATCCCTGGCGCGCCTGTACCGCCGAATCCTCCGTCGCCTATCCCAGAGGTCAGCCCAGAGAAAACACCAATTACCGATGAAGAACGCCTGCTCATCCTGGAAATGGTGCGGGATCAAAAAATCACCATCGAACAGGCAGAAAAGCTCTTGCAAGCCCTGGAAGGCCAGGGCAGAAGGCATTAACAGGAACAACCGATGACATCTCGAGACGAGTTGTTGGCTATACTCAACAGCATCCAGCAAGGCACTATCACCCCCACAGAAGGCTTGAGGCTGATCCATTCGCTCAACCGTGGAGATATTATTGATGAGAGCCCAGGCGATCAGATACCCGTCACCAGCCCGACTCCCGAGGACACGCCCGAACAGGCGGATGAATCCACACCTGCCAAAACCTACCAGGTGGTAATACCTGTCGTAGGGCCAACCATTGACAGCAGCATCCCGGCCAGCCCAGCGGTCTCCCAATCCACGCCAGCCGGCACCACCAGCTCATCCTACCGCGTGGAAGGGCAGCCCATGGGAGAAAAAGAAGCCGAACGAGATATTGCCTATTGGAAACGCTGGTGGTTGTGGCCCTTCTGGGCTGGGGTGGCCACCACGCTGCTAGGCGCCTTGATTATGTATGCGGGTTATGAAGCCGCCGGGTTCGGCTTTTTCTTCTGGTTTGCCTGGCTGCCATTCTTCCTCGGCGTCATCGTGATCGCCCTTTCCTGGCAGAACCAGGCGCTTCACTGGCTCCACATCCGCGTCCATCAGAAACCAGGGGAAAAGCCCGGGCACATTTCCATCAGCCTGCCCCTGCCCCTAGGCGTGGCCGGCTGGTTCTTGCGCAATTTCGGCCACCTGATACCCGGGCTGAGGGAACAAAACCTCACTGGCAATGACATTGCCGATATTCTCTCCACTATCCAGGCCAACCTCTCAGCCGAAAATCCATTTTACGTGCACGTGAATGACGAGGGCGGCGAGGAAGTGGAAGTGTACATCGGCTAAGCCGGGTTACTGGGCAGGGACATTGAAATAGTTATACACCGCCCGCGCCAGCTCAGCCACCATCTCATCCGCCGGGTCGAATAAGACCTGTTGATTATCGTGGACAAAAATCACCAGGATAAAGTTGCCCCCTGGCGAATACACCAGGGCCGCATCTCCCATGGTGTGGATTACGCCGTCGGTTTCGACGGCCCAACCATGCTTATGCGCGATCACCGTGCCAGCCGGCAGCCCGGCCTGGATGAGCTGATTGATGTCGTTGTGGGAAAGGTAATCGATCATCAGCTTGCATTTATCCTGGGTGATCTGGCCGGGGAACGCGGCGATTAAGGCCCCGCCGTTGTATGTTGCGCAGGCATAAATGTCTCCCAATAACAGGCCCAGGTCCTTGGGGGTGGTCTGGTCGTAGGGATCAGGGCCCGTGTTGATGTCCGTGCGTGAGTTAGCCGGGGTCACGAACTTTTTTAGAAGGGGAGCGCCATTATAAAAATAGCCCCCCCAAAACGTATTCATCAAGCCCAGGGTTTGCATGTCTTCCGTCACCATCACCGGGCCCAGGTTTTTGTCAATCACGGTTTGCGCCAGGAGATCGGTCGATTCGTTGCTGGAGACTTCGATCATTTTTTGCATCAAGACCAGGGCAGTCGAGTCGGGAGGCATTGTGCTCACCCGCCGGAATGCCGAGACCATCACCGGTATCTTGATCGTGCTCCAACCCGAAAAAGCGATCCCGGTTTTAATATCCGTGGTCGAACCGGCCTGGTGAGCAAAATGAATGGTCTGGCTGGTTTGTAAATCATCCATGTACAATTCGACAATCCCTTTGAACTGGGAAATATCGATGATTTGTTTAAGGAGAATCTGTAAATTATCCAGGGTGGGGCGGGGCGCACTGCTCGAATCATACGGGATTGTGACGACGCGGTTTGTCGGCGATTTGAGCGCATTCCAGATCAAGGGCACAGCTTTATCGATATCCAACGTCGTGCCCGGCTGGCCCGGTTTGAAATTGGCTGTCCCAGGGATTGGCTCAGCGGAGGTGGGAGGAAGATCATAGCGGGCCGATATTTCATTCTTGAGGAAATCCCGTAACCTTTGCTCATCATAGGTCGCGCGCAGGGGAATCTGGGTGCCGGTCAGGTGCTGGCCCCACAGGTAATTCCAAAACCCACTCCAAAAAGGCTGGTTGACCCGCTGGATATCGGCAGCCGATAACATGGTGTCCAGGTCGAGCTTGAAACTTGCCACAGTGGGACGCATCTGGATGACTGCGCTGCCATAATGAATTTCAATGGGCATCCCATACGTCTGAGATAATAACAGGCCAGCCGATTGGCGATCCATCCCGGCGACAGGAACCCCGCCAATCGTTTCCCCAGCGGGGAAATTGGTGCGGATGCGGCTGTAGCTGACGAGCTCCAACATCGCCAGAATCATTGCGCAGACGATAAACAACAATGCAATCCAACGAAGGATTGAAAATGATCGGGGTCTATTCACTTTTGCTCGATTTTATACCGGTAAATGTTGGTCTCCCTCTTTTCAAAACCCACCCGAACGTACAGCCGGTTGGCCGCTTCCCGGGAAGGCCGTGAAGTCAGGTCGACCGTTTTGGCCCCAGATTGGGCGGCAACCTCGAGGGCTTTGCGCACCAACGCCTCGCCAATGCCCTGCCCGCGCGCCTCGGTGTCTACAACCACATCCTCGATCCAGGCGCGCATGGCCGTTGGGATACGAAACAGCGCCAGGGTCAACGAGCCCATGATGGGCCCTTGCGGCTTGTCCATATCGCGGGCGATCAAAACGATTGTGGCCGGCGACTGCACCATTTGCGTTACTTCAGCGAGAGTAGGCGCCGGGTTCGTGGAGGACAGTTGGGGCACCAACCGCTTGAATGCGTCCATCAGCTCATCCGTCACCTGCGTCACTTCTTCAATCTGAATCATCTGATTCTCCTGTGCATTTATTTTGCCCGAATTATAGTCGATCCGGTCTGAATAATATTAGCTATAATTGTAACTGCTCAGACGCAGGTGAAAAAGACCCGAATTTTAAGGGATGGTGGGATATTGTCGTTCCCGAAAACTGAAAAATTCGGCCTATATCTTTAGGAAGGGACGCCATGAAGAAACTTCACTGGTACGATACGATCAATATCAATTTATTTTGGCTGGGCTTGAATATCCGTAACAACGCGGTCGGATCGATATTTACCCCTTACCTGGTAGCGCTCTTTGTCAGCGCATCGATCCGCAACACGGCCCTGGGTGAGCTGGGTACAGCCGGGCTGGTCATCGCTATGCTGGTGCAACCGGCTGCGGGGTTATTAAGCGACCGCTCGCGTTCCCGCTTTGGTCGGCGCCGCCCATTCATCTTCGTCGGCGTGCTGCTTGACCTGGTTTTCCTGACCATGATCGCTTTATCGACCAGCTATTGGATGCTCCTGGTGGCCATCCTGCTACAACAATTTTCCGCCAACATCAGCCATGGCGCCCTTCAGGGGCTGATCCCCGACCTGGTCCCCGAAGACCAGCGTGGTCTGGTCTCAGGCATTAAATCAATCATGGAGCTTTTACCCCTGATCATTTTACCGCTGACGGTTGCCCGTATGGTGGGGGCTGGCAACCTGTATGGTGGCGTAGCGGCTACCGGGGGAGCCCTACTGGTGTTGATGCTCCTCACGATGGTGCTGGTGAAAGAAAAGCCCCTGCCAAAAATCGCCCCCATCGCACAGGCTGTTCAAACCACACCGGCCGATCCGCCTGTGGAAACCCCGGCTCTCGAACCGGTGAAGCCCGCCATGCTGCGAGTGCTGGGGATGCTGGCTGGATTCCTGGCAGGCGGCGTGGCCGGCCTGCTGAGCGGAGGCCTGGTGGGGGGAATTGCGGCGCTCATAGCCAGCCCGATGGCTGGCGCCGCTTTTGCCCGCGCCTTAGGTTTTGGCCTGGGCGGCTTTATCGCCATAATCGTCGCGGTGGTGGTGGGAGTCTGGTCAGGGGCATACGCCACCCTGAGCAAAGCATCCATACGGCAGGCCTCC
>JAJYIW010000273.1 GCA_021789855.1 Chloroflexota bacterium
TGATCGGCCGGCGGACAGACATGACCTTTGAGGGGGCGGAGTATATTTCGTGTGATATCAACAATTATCTTCAATTGCGTGAGGTCATCCGGGGTTGTGATGCGGTGGTTCATTTAGCGGCTATTCCAAACCCTGCCGGGGGCACGCCAGAGGAGCTTTTCAGGGTCAACTGCCAGGGCACGTTCAATGTCTTCCAGGCAGCCACGGAGGAGGGCATCAAGCGGGTTATCCAGGCCAGCTCGATCAACGCTACCGGCCAGTTTTATGGGGTCAAGCCAGCGCCGCTTAATTATCTCCCGATGGACGAAGATCATCCGACCTTCCCCACCGATGCTTATTCTTTTTCAAAAAACATCATTGAAGAGATCGGCGAATATTTCTGGCAACGCGAAGGGATTTCCAGCCTGGCCTACCGCCTGCCGTTTGTGGCCCCAATGACTTACCATGATATCGCGAAACAAAATGCGGCTCGCATCCAGGCGCTGGTGAACAACTTATTGAAGCGGTCGGAAGAAGAACGCCTGGCCTGGTTCACCGGCTTATGGGAGGAATATAACCAGTTTCGCGCTACCCGCCCCTACGAAGGCCCGCCAGGGTCCGCGCGCCAGGTAATCAATACCCTGCCCGATGAGAAGCGCATCGGCATGAGCGCCATGTGGAGCCGGGTCAATTTCTTCACCCACCTGGATGAGCGCGACTCAGCCCAGGCCATCGATAAAGGCCTGGAGGCCAGCTTCACCGGATGCCATACCCTGTTCATCAACGATAGCCAGAACTGGACCGGCGTGGATTCAAAGGTACTGGCTGATATTTTTTACCCCGATGTTAAATCATTCAAAAAGGAGCTGATTGGGACCGAATCCCTGGTCAGCATCGATCGCGCTCGCGCGTTGATCGGCTTTGAACCCGAATATTCCTACGGAGAAGTGAGGTAACATGAGCCAGCCAGCCCATTCCGATCCCTTTGATTCAGCCCTCAACCAGGTCAATACGCACTCGAAGCCATCCGATCTCAAGATCACCGATATGCGCTTCGCGGATATTACCGGGGCGCCCATGCACTGCACACTGATGAAAATATACACCAACCAGGGGCTGGTCGGCTTTGGCGAAGTGCGCGACGCAGCCACGAAAACCTATGCTCTGGCGCTCAAGCGGGTGATCTTGGGGGAAAACCCGTGCAATGTCGATAAGCTATTCCGCCGCATTAAACAGTTCGGCGGCCAATCCCGCCAGGGCGGCGGGGTAAGCGGGGTCGAGGTGGCGCTGTGGGACCTGGCCGGAAAGGCTTACGGCGTGCCCGTTTACCAGATGTTAGGCGGCAAGTTCCGCGATCAGATTCGCATTTATTGCGACACCGACGTATCGGGAAAACCGGATGGGATCAAAATGGGCCAGGCGCTTAAAGAGCGTATGGATCGCGGTTTCACTTTTTTGAAGATGGACGTCGGTATCGGCCTGATTGCCAATGAGCCAGACGCGCTGAGCTACCCCCTGGGCTTGATGGAGGAAATGAACCGCCTGGGACGGCATGGATGGCGTTGGTCGGTGAAAAGTGATGAGGAACGCGCTGAGCGCAACCGCAGTTACGATGCCCTCAACGTTCCCCACCCCTTCACCGGCATCCACCTGACCGAAAAGGGTATCGATCGACTGGAGCAGTATGTCGCCGAAGTGCGCTCAGTCATTGGCTATAAGGTGCCCCTGGCGGCCGACCATTTTGGTCACATCGCCCTGGAAGACTGCATCCGGCTGGGTAAGCGGCTGGAAAAATTTAACCTGGCCTGGGTCGAGGACCTGATCCCCTGGCAATACACCGATCAGTTTGTACGCCTCAGCCAGGCGATTAACATCCCGGTGTGCACCGGCGAAGACATGTACCTCAAAGAGAGTTTTCGCCCATTGCTGGAAGCGCGTGGCGTCTCGGTGATCCACCCAGACGTGCTGACTTCAGGCGGCATCCTGGAGAACAAAAAAATCGGCGACCTGGCCCAGGATCATGGCGTGGCCATGGCAATTCACATGGCCGAGAGCCCTATCGGCTGCCTGGCGGCAGTACATAGCGCCGCAGCCACCGAAAATTTCCTGGCCCTGGAATACCATTCGGTCGATGTGCCCTGGTGGGATGATATCGCTACAGGCTATGCGAAGCCCCTGGTCAAGAACGGCTTTATCCAGGTGCCGGATGCCCCCGGCCTGGGAATCGAATCGCTTAACGACGAGGTCATTTCCGCTCATCTCCACCCTGGCATCCCCGGCCTGTGGGAGCCTACCGATGCGTGGAACGACGATTGGAGCCACGACCGGTTATGGAGCTAGGCTCCCGCCTGGCCGTCATTGTTTTGATGGCGTCAGGATGATAAGGGGAATTTTACGGCGAGTCTTTTGCTGGTAGCGGTTATAAAAGGGGTTCGAATGGGTGACCAAACACCATAGCCGATCGTATTCGTCGCCTTCGGCGGGGATAGCGCTGACCTTGATCACCTTTTCCTTCACCTGGATGGTGACTGCCGGCTGGTGGAGCAGGTTGAAATACCAGGCAGGGTGATGGTCGCTGCCCCAATTCGAGGCGACGATCACATACCTGCCTTGATCAAGATAGTAGTTGGTCGGGGTAGTGTGCGGTTTACTCGACCTGCGGCCGGTAGTATTGAGCAGCAGGACAGATTGCCCCCCCATTCGGCTTCCCACGCGCCCGCCGCTCAGCCGGTAGGCTAATATATTGCTGGACATCAACAACCGCGCCCAAAAAGCCATGATACGATCCTTCATCCAGCCAGACCTGCCCCGACTCTTATTATAGCAGGAATAACAGCCGCATAATTCCCAACATTACCGCCCAGGCCTGAAAGATCCGTCCCGTAACGATTTAGGAACATGGCACCGGCGACCAGCCGATTGCCTGGATCGCCTTAAAAAACTTGGCGCAATATGCCGTCGAAAGCCTGTCCAACCCAGAGGCAAAGTTGGACCCACCACAGGCACAAAACCCGATCATAAACGCTCGTCATAATTGGAAACATCTGCTAAGATCAGCATAGAATGATCGCCAACCTGATCGATTACGCCAATCCTGCCACTCTACCAGGGGCAGTCGTTTATGCCATCCTCTTTCTGATCCTGGCATTCATTGCCGCCCGCCTTTTGCACACACTGATCAAGGGCGCGATGAAACGCGCGACGGATCCTACCGCCTTCAAATTCGTCGACCAGCTATTGCAGGTGAGTGTTTTCATCGTTTCAGCCATCCTGTATGCCCAACTGGTGCCAGCTCTACGCTCGATTGGCGTGGCATTGCTGGCCAGCGTCAGCATCGCTTCAATCGTGATTGGGCTGGCAGCTCAGAGCACGCTGGGCAACCTGATATCCGGTTTTGCGATACTGCTCTATCGCCCATTTCGCGTGGGCGACCAGATTGAATTGATGACTCCCCGCGGCGTGATGAGCGCCAAAATCGAGACGCTCATGCTGGGCTATACTTTTTTGCGGGATAAAGAAGGCAACCAGATTATCGTGCCAAACAGCATCATGGCAAACATCGTGCTCATCCGAGCCCGTGCACATGACAAGGATGTTCCATTGCCATGAGCCAGTTCATCCCGATAGAAACCGATCAGCCATCATTTCAGCATCAGAATTAATGCTGTCCCAGCGTGCCTTTCTGACGCACGCTCCGTTCCAGAAGCCGGAAAACACCCAGCCCAAGAAAGATAAAGACAACCATGAAGATGATCAGGATGGCGATCTCGGCGGGGATGGGCAAGAGAGTGCGGGTTTTAAGCAGAAAGCCGCGGGCCGCATCAAAGCCATAGGTAAGAGGCATCACCAGGGCCAGCGGTACCAGCCAGCGTGGCAGAGCCGTCACCGGGTAATTTTGCCCGGATAGAATGCCAACCAGGAAGCTGCTCACATCGGTGAGTATGCTGGCTTCGCGCAACACCAGGACCAGCGAGGCAAAGGCAAAGCCAAAACCATAAAGCCCGGCCAACATGGGGATCAAGATAAGGACGGTGGCCAGGGCATTGCCGGTAGGATGGAAGCCAAACAGGAGAGCCGCCGCCAGCAGCATGAGCACCGAAGTGATGATGGTAATG
>JAJYIW010000274.1 GCA_021789855.1 Chloroflexota bacterium
GCCAGGGGGCCCGTAAAGCAACCACCGCCCGATCATTCTGGCCACCAGGTATGGGGTTGGCCGTCCATGCGCACGTCCTCCAATCGCGCCTGGCGCAGGGCGGTAAAACGCGGCGCCATCTCTTCCAAGGAATCGCCGCCCAGCTTCTCGATCAGGGCATCCGCCAACACCAGCGCTACCATCGCCTCGACCACCGGAACGGCTCGCGGCACCGGGCAAAAATCAGAACGCTCGTAATGGGTCGGCTGTTCCACCCCAGAGGTCAGGTCCACCGTGGGTTGGGAGGTCAGCGTGGTGGCGATAGGCTTCATTGCCGCCCGCACAACCAGCGGCTGGCCATTGCTGATCCCGCCTTCCAGACCTCCGGCCCGGTTGGTAGAACGCACCAACCGGTCGCCGTCCAGGCGAATGGAGTCCTGGACCTGAGTGCCCGGCAGGGTTGCGTTCTCGAACGCCGGGCCAAACTCGACCCCCTTGACTGCCTGGATACTCAGCACCGCTGCGCCCAGCCGCGCCTCCAACCGGCGCTCCCAGGCGGCATAAGAACCCAGACCCGGCGGCAAGCCCAATGCCAGCGTCTCGATCACCCCGCCCAGTGTGTCGCGCGCCTGCATGATGGCGGCAATGGCCGCCCGCATGGCTTCCGCAGCCGCCGGCGCCGGGCAGCGCACGTCCGACTCTTCGGCCAGGCGAAAACGTTCCTTATCCGGTATCCCAGCCAGGTCCGCTCGCACCGGCCCAATCGAGACCACATAGCCACCCACGCTAATCCCAAAATAAGCCAGGAGCTTTTTACATACCGCACCTGCCGCCACCCGGGCGGCCGTCTCTCGCGCAGACGCCCGCTCTAATGCCGGGCGCATATCGGAAAATCCATATTTAATCGCCCCAGTCAGGTCGGCATGCCCAGGCCGCGGGAGGCTGAATGGCTCGATCGCCTTGCCCGCCCAGCGCACATGGTCCTGGTTCTCGATGGTCAGCGCCAATGGCGACCCGATGGTTTTCCCTTCCATCACCCCCCCCAGGAGCCGGGCTTTGTCGCTCTCCAATTTCATCCGCGGGCCAGCGCCATAACCTTTCTGGCGGCGCTCAAGCTCTTCGTTAATATCCGCCTCACTCACTGGCAAGCCGGCCGGCAGGCCTTCCAGCACAGCCACCAGCGCCGGCCCGTGAGATTCCCCTGATGTGATCAGACGCAACGCCATCTGTTCTCATTCTCCTTGTTAATGGTATCTGTCTTTCCTGTGACAGGCGAAAGCCTAACACCCATCACGTCTCTTGAGCCCTAAAAATGGCCTGGCGCATGGCCTGGCGAGAAGGTACCTGGCCCAGCCAGCGCTCAAAGGATAGGGCCCCCTGTTCGACCAGCATGCCTATCCCACTGTTAGCGGCCAGGCCCGCCTCCCCTGCCTGGCGCACCAGGCGGGTGTTTTGCGGGTTGTATACCAGGTCATAGACAAAAGCTCCCTGGGGAAAGGCCAGGTCCACAGGCCAGGGTGAGCCTTGGGGATACGGGTGCATCCCCACCGGGGTAGCATTCACAATCAACCGGCAACACGGCAGGACCGGCTGGATGGCTTCGCGGGTTAATGCCACCACCCGGCATTGCCAGCGGGTAAATGGTTGCGCCGCTTCGGTATTGCGGGCTGCCACCGTCACCTGCCAGCCCAAATGCGCCAGGGCGTAGGCCACCGCTCTGGCTGCCCCTCCCGCGCCTAATACCAGGCAGGCAGCCCCTGCTTCTCCATCGACCCCACACAAGCGCAAATCGGCCAGGAAACCGGGAACGTCGGTGTTATCCCCGACCAGCCGTCCCTTCGAGCGGATCAGGGTGTTTACCGCGTTCACCTCCTTCGCCACCGGGGTGAGCTCATCGACCCAGGGGATAACCGCCTGTTTATGCGGGATGGTAACGTTCAAACCGTCCAGCTCGCCACGCCGCAAACGATCTAGCTGTTCGCGCAGGGCCGTTTCGCCCTCGGGCATAGGTGGGATGGGGATGAGCTGGTAACGCCCTTCCAGTCCCAACGCCTGCATAGCTGCCTGGTGCAATAGCGGTGACAGGCTATGTCCCAGCGGATAACCCAGCAAACCCAGCTCAATCAAAGGACACCTGCGCTCCCAGCCTTCGCAATGTCTCGGTAAAATCCGGGTATGATTCAGCGATGATCCCTGCATCCCGGACAACGACCGGCGCCGGGAAAGCCAGCCCGGCCACTGCCAGCGCCATGGCCAGGCGGTGATCGCCGTGCGGGTCGACCACAACCGGCGCCGGGTGAGAAGGCTGCCACGCCGCAGGCCCAGCGATGGTAAATCCATCCGGCGCCTCCGTGGTGGCAACGCCCATGACGCTTAATTCCTGCACCAGGCTGGCAATCCGGTCTGATTCTTTCGCCCGAAGCTCCCCGGCGTCTCTCACCAGGCTGGCGCCCTGGGCCAGCATGGCAGCTGCGGCAAACGCCGGGAACTCATCGATCATCCGCACCACCAGCGGGCCAGATATCGAAGTAGCTTTGAGCGGACTGTAATGAATCGCCAGGTCGCCCACCGGTTCTCCACCCACCTCCCGACGATCGTGGACGTCAATTTGCCCACCCATGGCGCGCAGCGCATCCATCAGGCCTGTGCGAGTGTCGTTCAACCCGACCTGGCGGATGGTGATTGCCGAGCCAGGGGTGATCAGCGCTGCGACTATCAGGAAAGCCGCCGACGAGAAATCGCCGGGCAAGGACATGCTGAGAGGAGGCAGCCTGATTTCAGAACCGGGGTGCAGGGTGACGGTCAGGCCCGCGCTATCCACCCGGTACCCCAGGCCACGCAGCATCCGCTCGGTGTGATCGCGCGATGGGCCTGGCTCATGCAGCACCACCGGCCCGTCGGCAGACAGGCTTGCCAGCAGCACGGCTGATTTCACCTGGGCGCTGGCCACCGGCAGGCTCACCTCTGCGCCATGCAAACGCTGGCTTCTGGGTCGCCCTATCAGCCGGATGGGCGCAGTCCCCCCGGCAGAAGTCTCAATCGCTACCCCCAGGGCAGCCAGGGGGTCGACCAGCCGCTGCATCGGCCGGCGGCGCAGCCCGCTGGAGCCATCCAGGACGGCCGGGATGCCGGCCGCCGCCAGCGCCCCCGCCAGCAGGCGCAGGGTAGTGGCCGAATTCCGGCAATCCAACGGGCCTTCAGGCGCTCGCCAGGCCTGTATCCCCTGGCCATTCACCACCAGCCGGGTCCCGTCCAACCGCCACTCAACCCCCATCCCCGCCAATGCCTGAAGCATGGCCTCTGTAACCCCGGAAACCAGGAAATTGTCGATGCTGCTTTGCCCTTCGGCCATTGCCGCCAGCAGCACGGCCCGGTGGGATATGGATTTATCGCCGGGTAAAACGACCTCCCCTTTCAACGGGCTGCCAGGAATGACACGTAATGAGCTCATCGGTTCAGGGGAGCCTTTCTTTTTTCTCGCGCGCGCTGATTAACCAGGCTTCCAGCGCTTCGCTGTTTTCCGCGGAGAGAAGGTCGTCGACCCGGTCAAGCTCGTTTTTCAACCGTGCCAGCGCTTCCCGGATATGGCCTGAATTGGTGCGCAGCACATCCAGCATCATGCTCGAAGGCGTCGCTGCCAGGCGGGTAGTGCTACGAAAGCCCGGGCCGATCATCGGAGCCACTTCATCCGGCGTGGATAAAATCAACGCCGACGATACCAGGTAGGGGAGGTGGCTGGTAGCTGCCACCCAACGGTCATGTTCTTCCGGGTCCAGAACCAGGGGATGTGCGCCAATCGCCTGGCAAAGCTGAATAGCCAGTCCTTTCGCCTGAGGTGAGGTACGCGGGAGGGGCGTCAGGGCGAAGGGGATGCCCCGGAAAAGGCCAGGCTCGGCATTGGCCAGGGATAGCCTTTCCTTGCCTGCCATAGGATGCCCGCCGATCGGGTCAAACGGGGGAGGCAAACCGGCCATCGCCTTTACAATTTCAACCTTCGTTGAGCCTACGTCCATCACCACGGCAGGCCCTGGGCATAAGCCTGATAAAGCCGCCAGGGTTTGCAAGATCATCCCCACGGGCGTCGCCAGGATCACCACATCGGCGGCAGGTAAC
>JAJYIW010000037.1 GCA_021789855.1 Chloroflexota bacterium
ATAACGCTGGCCTGTTTATGCAGCTCAGTTGGGCGGCAGATTTTCTAAACGACAAATTTTATGCCTATCGCCTGGGGATGCTCACTTCTTTCGACCACCTGGATAAGACGATAGAACGCCCCGATCCGTGGCAGAACGCCGCTACCGTGGCGATCCAGGTCTATTTTGCCAACCTCTACCAGACGCCTGAATATAAGAAGGCCACCGGGCCAAATGGGGTGGCGCGGACTTACCGCGACCTGTTCGGAGATCCCTGGAAGGTCAAAAATGATATCGTCCCGGGCAGCCTGGCCCAGCCGGCGCTCCAGCTTCCTTATCCCCTGGGTAAAACCTGGGTGTTGACCGGTGGGCCGCACGGCGGCTGGGGCGAGGATTTACCGTATGCCGCCCTGGATTTCGCCCCGCCGCTGAATGCCAGCGGTGGCTGTATCCCGACTAACGAATGGGCTCTGGCTGTGGGGGATGGGGTGGTTGTGCGGGTCGATACCGGCGTGGCGGTCCTGGACCTGGATGGTGACGGCAACGAGCGCACCGGCTGGGACATCCTCTATTTGCACCTGGCGACGGATGGAAAGGTCAAGTTGGGGCAAAAGGTGAAGGCTGGCGATCCCATGGGGCATCCTTCCTGCGAAGGCGGACACGCCACCGGCACGCACGTGCACCTTGCCCGAAAATATAACGGCGAATGGGTGCCGGCCGGCAACGGCCCGCTGCCTTTTACCCTGGATGGCTGGGTCGCTGCCGATGGATCGGCGCCCTATCTTGGCACACTGGCGAAAGGAGGCAAGGTGGTGCGGGCCTGCACCTGCTCCGATGCGGCCTCCTTTGTCCTGGCTGGCCCGTAACTGGCCTGGCTCAGGCGGCTTCGAGCAAGGTGACCTTGTGATCGATGGCCACGGATTTGCTCAACATGGCCTGCGCCGGGCAATACTTGGTGACGGATAGCTCTATCGAGCGGTCGACCGCCGCCGGATCGACGTGGTGACCGGTGACGATGTATTCGACGGTCATGTGGGTGAACACGTGGGGATGTTGTTCGGCTCTTTCACTGTGAACGGTCACCTCAAACGCGGTGACGTCCTGGCGTTTTTTCATCAGGATCGAAATGACATCCATGGCTGTGCAGCCAGCCAGGCCAATGGCGATCAGCTCCATAGGGCGAAAACCGTCATTATCTCCCCCCACATCTGGCGTACTTCCCAATGGCAGGGTAAAGCCGGACTCGGCCGTGCCATCGAAACTTAACCGTTGCTTCCATACTACTTTTGCGTCCATGGTTCTGGTCTCCTATATTTTTATCAGGCTTGGTTGTTCTGATCATCTGGAAGCTTTTGCACCTCAAACTCTTCCAGGTTCAGGCGGGCAAACAGGCGATGCTGTACGTCACCGGGCAAGCAATCATCTTGAATAATGGCCTGGTATAGACTGATCGTCTTGCGGGTGGTATCAAGGATGACCTGGCAGTTCGTACATTCCTTCAGATGGCGTTCCAGTTCAATGCACAGGTTTTCGCTCAGATTCCCATCAATGTATTCGGATAGCATCCCCAAAAAATGTTTGCACGACGACTTTTGTTCCATCATCACTTCTCTGTCATACGCTGGCTCAAATACCCTGATAGGAGCTCCCGTAAGCGTAACCGGGCGCGCAGGAGGCGTGTTTTTACCGTGGCTTCGGTCAAGTTGAGCGTTTCTGCCGTTTCCCTGACGGACAGGTTTTGGATGTCACGTAAGATAAACACGGTACGCAGGGTCACCGGCAGGCGTTCAATGGCCTGATCGAGGACCTGGCGCATTTCCCCTGTCAATAACATCTCTTCGGGTAGCTCACGCCAATCGGCCAGCTCGCGAGGCTCAAAAGTGGATTCCTCTGACTCATCCGGCTCGTCTAACGAGACCTGCCCCGGGTCGCGCCGGCGAATGGACATCAGAGCTTCGTTGACAGCGATCCGGTAGATCCAGGTGGACAGGCTTGACCGGTTTTCAAACGTGGGCAGAGCGTGGTACACCTTCAGGAAGGTCTCCTGGAGCACATCTTCTGCGTCCTGGGGTTGGCTGACCATCCTTAATGCCAGGCGATAGATGGGCTCTGAATATGCCTGAACCAATCGGGCGAACTCCTGCCGGTCGCCGGCTTGCAGGGCTGGAAGATCAAAGACAGGGGGATTCGCTGCTTTATTCACTTAGATGCACCCGGGTGGAAAAGGTTACGTCCGGTCAGGATAAGGGCCAGGTGGGCATGGCATCGAAATCGAGGCCGTCCATCTGGCCGTAAGCCAGCCGGTAATAACCGGCGGCTCCGATCATGGCAGCGTTATCCGTGCACAACGAGAGGTGAGGGATGTGCACGGGGAATTCAGACTGGCTCAGAAAAGCGTCGCGCAAGGACTGGTTGGCTGAAACCCCACCCGCCACCAGGATTTCCCTGGCTTTAAAGGTGTGCGCCGCGCGCAGGGTTTTGGCGAGCAGCACATCGACCACCGCGGCCTGGAAACTGGCCGCCAGGTCGTTTACCGGGAGCGGGGTGCCTGTTTCTTCATATTTACGCACCACCCGTAAAACAGCGGTTTTGAGCCCGCTGAAGGAGAAATCCCAGGAGCCTTCCAGCCGGGCGCGGGGGAAAGAGAAGGCCTTGGAGTCGCCTTGAATGGCCGCTTTCTGGATCGATGGGCCGCCAGGATAGGGCAGCCCGAGCAGGCGGGCTACTTTATCAAAGGCTTCACCGGCCGCGTCATCGAGCGTGCCGCCCAGCCGCTGGTATTGTAAGTGGTCTTTCATTAAATTCAATTCGCTGTGCCCACCGGAGACCAGCAGCGCCAGCAAAGGAAATTGGGGCTCCACCGGAATGGCTTTTTCAGCGTTATACACCCAGGCGGAATAGATGTGCCCTTCCAGGTGATTCACACCTATCACGGGTAACCCTGTCGCTACCCCCAGCCCCTTGGCCATGTTGATCCCCACGACCAGCGACCCGGCCAGCCCCGGCCCGCGCGTGACGGCGATCGCGTCCACATCTTCCAGGCGCATGTGAGCCTGGTGCAAGGCTTGTTCGACAATCGCGTAGATGGTTTTGATGTGCTGGCGCGAGGCCACTTCTGGAAAGACGCCACCATATTGGATATGGATGTCGATCTGGCTGGCGACCACGTTAGAGAGCAGGGCGCGCCCATTTTCAACCACCGCCGCCGCAGTTTCGTCGCACGAGGACTCGATTCCCAGGATCCGCGCCAGCGGAAAGCCGCCGGACGGGCCATTGGCGCCTCTGGCAGGCACGGAGACGGTTGGGGTGGAAGGTGGATTAGCTTTCATGGTTCCCTCGCTTAGCTTAATGGCGGATAGGCAGCACCAGATCCATGGGATAGGGGGCGATGGTTTCGATCACCCCGTCCGGCCTGGCCCACAGCGTATCTTCCAGGCGCACCCCCAGGCCGCGCTCCGGGTAATACAGGCCGGGCTCGAGGGTAAAGACCGATCCTGGCAGGAGCAGATCCTGCGGGCCGGCGCCGCTGCCAAGCCACGGGCGTTCGTGGATGTTGAGGCCCACTCCGTGGCCTACGCCATGCACATAGCCTCGTTCGGTGGTGGGCTGGCTGAGCACGGTGGGATGGCCCTGGGCTTCGAAGAGCTCACAGGTGCGTCGCTGGTAGGAAGCGGTAGGCGCGTTGATTTTGACTTCCGAGCGCACCTGCTGGAAAACCGCCAGCACCTGTTCATATAGGGCCTGGGCTTCGTCCGGGGCGTATCCCAGGCACCAGGTGCGGGTGAAATCGTAAAAATAGCCCCCACCGCCCTGGCACGGGTAAATATCGAAAATAATCGTCTGGCCCAAACGCATCTCATCCAAGGGATTGCCGGTGCTGTGCGGTACGGCTGCATCGCGGCCGATGGAAAAAATGGTGCCCTCCGGGTTTTCCGCGCCGCGTTCGGCCAACCACAGGTTAATGCGCTCCTTCACCTCGCCTAGCAGCAAGGGCTGGCCATCCGGTTTAACCAGCCGCCCATCCTTCGCCGCGTGCGAGGTCAGGAAGTCAGCCACCTCGGATACCACCGCCGTGGTCACCTGGCCCATCTTGCGGATCGCGTCGATTTCATCTTCATCCTTGGTGGCGCGCGCAGCCGGGAGCAAGGCTTCTCCGGTGTCGCCAGTGAACGTCAGGCCTGGAGTAGCCTGCTGTAATGCGGAGAAGATTGAGAAGGCTGGCCCGATCTCTTCGCGCCCATATAGCATCACCTTGCCCGAGGTCACTCCAGCTTCTGCCAGCATGCGCTGGTATCGCAGCACGGCGGCCTGTACCCGGTTCCCACCGGTCTCCTTGAGCAGCGCGGCCATCGGGTACTGGGAATAACTGACCGTGCGCAGACCCGTTTTTGCGGCTTCATCGCGCTCCATCGGGCCATGAAAGACTACCGCGGGCTCGCCTCTTTTCTTGATCAGGTCGGCGGTAGACAGGTGGTGCAGCCCGGTCAGGTAGACCATGGCAGGGTTGTGCTGGGCCGGGCCGGTCACCAGCAGGGCGTCGATCCCATTTTTTTCCATCAAAGCATCGAGGTCGTTTTTCATAGGGTTCCTGTGATTAATCGTTTCTTTTCAGGTCTTAATGCGGAGAGGGCTGTTTTCAGCCCGATGAGTAGAGCGTTTTCCTCGCCTGGAAGCACCGTGCGGGGGTCGAGGACGACCCGGTCATCCTGGATTCGCGCCACGATGGGAGGGCTGGCCTGGCGCAGGCGGCTCAAGAAACGGTTCGGTTGGGCTACATCCAGGGCCAGCAAAAAAGTGGGCAGGTTCTCTTCCGGCAGGCTGCCTCCACCAAAGGCGGATTGGCCTTCGATCACCTCGCCTTCCCCCAGTTCGCCGGCCCAGCGGGCGGCTCGCGCGCGCAGGCTCTCCGGGGTTTCACTGATCATCCGCCAGACTGGAATCTCGCGATCGGCTTCATCTTTAAGATAATGCAGCAAGGTGGCGGACAGGGCTGCCAGGCATAATTTATCCGCACGAATAGCCCGCGCGAGGGGATGTTTCCTCAGCTTCGCCACCAGATCGAGCCTGCCAACGATGATCCCGGCCTGCGGGCCGCCGAGTAATTTATCTCCTGAAAAGCACACCAGGTCCACCCCCGCCTTTATCGATTCCTGGACGGTGGGCTCGTGGCTCAGGCCGTAACGGGCTGTATCCATTAACGACCCTGATCCCAGGTCGTGCACCAGGGGCAGGCCATGGCGGTGAGCCAGGGCCACCAGCTCGGCCAGGCCAGGCTCGCTGGTAAAGCCGATGATTCTGAAATTAGAGTGATGCGCGCGCAGCACCAGGGCGGTTGGTTCTGCCAGGGCGTTTTCATAGTCGCTCAGGTGCACCCGGTTGGTAGCGCCGATCTCCACCAGCCTGGCGCCGGACTGGGCCATTACTTCCGGGATACGGAATCCTCCGCCAACCTCTACCAGTTGGGTGCGGGAGATCACGGCGCGCTTACGGCTGGCCAGGGCGCTCAGGATGAGCAGCAGGGCTGCCGCGTTGTTATTGACCACCAGGGCGGCCTCGGCCCCGGTCAGGTGAGTGAGCAGGCTTTCGGCGTGAAGTAAACGCGAGCCGCGCTGCCCTTTTCCCAGATCGTATTCCAGGTTGCTGTAGCCCTGGCTGGTGGCCTGGATGGCCTGGATGGCGGCCTGGCTGAGGGGCGCGCGGCCCAGGTTGGTATGCAAGACCACCCCCGTGGCATTGATCACCGGGTAAAGACTTGGCGCGGTCCATTCCCTCAGCCGGTCGCGGGCCTGCTGCAGGATGGCTTGTTCCCCGGGCAGGCCGTCTTGCTCAGAGAATGCCTGGCGCACAACTGCCAGGGTCTGGCGCAAGGCTTCCAGGGTCAGTGGCCGGCCGTAGGCAGTGATATCTTCCGCGGCCTGGCGCGTTTGCAAAAGCTGTTCGACCGATGGAAGTTGCCGGAGTTCGCTCATCCCCACGGGTTGCGCCGGTCAGTTGGGTCGCCAGCGGCTGCGCTCAAACAGGCGCAGCAGGCCTTCGATCAGAATGAAGGCGGCGAACAAAATGGCCGCCAGCATGGGGGTCAGCACGCGGCCCATTTGCAGCCAGGTGATCAGACTGGCATAAATGCCGATCCACAGCGCCTGGCGGATGATTACCTCGCCGCCCACCGGCGGCCGGGTCGGGAAACGTTTGTTCAAGAAATAAACGATGGGTAGGCCAGTCCCGGTCAGAGCCAGCACCACCAGGAAAAAGAATAACCAGCGCGGGCCCAGGGTTGGCAGCGTGTAGTAAGTGACCAGGCCCAGCCCGCCCCATCCCAAGACAAAGAGGAAGAGGGCGACCATGAAAAAAAACATGAATGATGGCTGCCTGGGTGATTCGGGTGGGTTTTGATCGGGCTTTTCCATAAGTTAATAAATTATACACCCTGTAATTTTCCATAGAGGTAAAATAAAGGGGGGTTGATCGGAATCGACCGAGGCGACCATCTTGAATGGCGGAATTTGACGCCATTTTCACCGGGAACAATGTTGGAGGCTCATTTTTTCCGAAAAGGAGGCTTTCATGCAATGGGAGCAATTGACATCCAGTGATTTCGCTGCGGCGGTCCTTGAGACCGGCGTTTGCTTGCTTGCTGCGGGGGTGCTCGAAAAACACAGTGAGCACCTGCCGCTGGGCACCGATTTTCTCAACGGGCACAAAATTGCCTGCCTGGCAGCGGAAAGAGAATCGGCTGTGGTATTCCCGCCGTTTTATTTTGGCCAGATATACGAAGCGCGTTGCTTTCCCGGCGCATTAACCATCAAGCCGGCCTTGCTGCTGGAGCTTTTTCAGGCAGTGCTGGAGGAAATCGGGCGTAACGGGTTCAAAAAAGTCATCATCTACAACGCCCACGGCGGCAACACCTATCTTCTGCGATTCCTGGCGCAGGCCAGCCTGTGGGAGGAACAATCCTACACGCTCTACGTCTATACAGGAGAATTATCGGGTGAAGGTGAGAAAGCCTGGCAATCGACTGTGGAAACCAGGCTTCACGGCCACGCCTGTGAATGCGAGACCAGCATCTCCCTGGCCAACCATGCCGGGCTGGTCAAGATGGAGCGCGTCCCCGCCCAACCGGCTGAGCCGCTCAAGCGGCTGGATGGCGTGCCGCATAGTTTCACCGGGATTAATTGGTACAGCAATTACCCGGATCATTATGCTGGCGATGCCCGGTCCGCCAGTGTCGCCAAAGGCCGGAAGCTGCGGGAAATCCAGGTGCAGGAGCTGGCTGCATTCATTGCAGCGGTTAAGGCCGACCAGGTGGCGCCGTCCTTGAACCGAGAGTTTTTCGAGCGCGCCCGCCAGGTTGGATGAATCTAAATAGTTCTTGGTAGCGGTAAATGGTTATTAACCCTGGACAGAATTGCCATCGATCAAGATAAAGCCGCTTGCATTGACGCAGACCTCGTAAAATGAGGAATTGTCGTTGTGAAGCGAAGCAACCTGAATGGATAAACCGCTTGCTTCGACTCAAATAACGGGCCTCGAAATGGCTGTTTCATCAAAAAAGGATGAAAAATGAGCTCTATATTATTGAATCTACGTGCTGAAAAAAAGCTCCAACCGGCGTATGGCTTGTGGAAGATGTATGCCCCGCAAGCCGCGCCCTATCGTTTTCAAGCTCAGAACAGAGCAGAAGCCCTGGCATGGCAGGAAGCTACCCGGGGCGCCCTGGGGGAGACCCTGGGATTTCAGGATTTACCCCTGGTGGATCTGGCCCCGGAGAAGATTGAAGAAGTCGATCGAGGCGATTTTACCCGGGAGAAAATTGTGCTCCACGTTTCGGAGAACGCAATCATGCCGGTGTATATCCTCAAACCGAAGACCGGCCAGGCGACCTACCCGGTGGTGATCGCCTTTGCCGGGCATGGTTATGGGGTTAAAGATATCGTTGGCCTGTGGGAAGATGGCAGCGAGCGAGAGTCCCCGGATGGCATTTACAAAGATTTCGCTGTGAGGCTGGCGCGCAGGGGTTTCCTGGTGGCTGCCCCTGAAATATCCTGTTTTGGCGAAAGGCAGACCGATTTTTCGTACCTGGATCCGCTGCTTGGATCGCCGGTTCCGGATAGCACCTGCACACATACCGCCATGCTGGCTTTTCACCTGGGCGGCTCAGCCATCGGCCTGCGCGTTTTCGAAGGCCGGCGCCTGGTCGATTACCTGTCAACTCGCTCCGACGTGGATATCCGTCGCCTGGGCGCCATGGGGCTTTCCGGCGGGGGCATGCACACCTTTTTCTCGGCCTGTATGGATGAACGGATCAAAGCTGCTGTGATCAGCGGTTATTTCAGCACGTTTGAGAAAAGCATCCTGGCCATGCAACACTGTGCATGCAATTTTGTCCCTGGCATGGCCAAATTTGGCGAGGAATATGACCTGATCGGGCTGATTGCCCCTCGACCGGTGTTGATCGAGGCGGCCAACCGCGATCCTATCTTCCCGATTGAATCGGTGAAGTTCAGCGTTTCGCGCGCCAGGCAGGTGTACGACCTCTTCGGTGCGGCTGACCAGCTTGAGACGGACTTTTTTGAAGGCCGCCACCAGATCGGCGGGAGAAGAGCCTACGACTTCCTATGGGAGCGCCTGGCCGGCGGATAAGCCTTGTGCGATTTTCCACACCCGTTTGACACTCAAAATCCTTTGTGATAGACTACCTCCATTAAAAAAGCTGGGGGTATTCTGAAAAGTCATCCAGCCATCATGTCCTGTACTTTTTAGATACCCCTATCCATCTTTGGAGTAAGACCATGGCTAACCTGACAGAACGAACTTATACCAATCGCCGTTACCTGGATGCCCTGGCACAGCGTGTCCTCGTGTTTGATGGCGCCATGGGTACCAACTTGCAGAGCCTGGGGTTAAGCGTAGATCAATATGGCGGTGAAAAGACCTTCGGGTGCAATGATTACCTGGTCATCTCCTGCCTTGAAGCGGTGGAGAAAATTCACCGCTCTTTCCTGGATGTGGGGGTAGACGTCATTGAAACGGATACCTTTCGTTCAAACCGCATCACCCTGGCGGAATACGGCCTGGCGGAGCGGACGCGCGAGATCAACCTGGCAGCAGCCCACCTGGCGCGCCGCCTGGCAGATGAATACAGCACAGCGGATAAGCCGCGCTTCGTCGCGGGTTCGATTGGGCCTTCCGGTAAGCTGCTCTCCATCAATGACCCGACCCTCTCCGATGTCACCTTTGATACCCTGGTCGATGTATTCCGCGAGCAGGCCAGCGCCCTGGCAGAGGGCGGGTGCGACCTGTTATTGATTGAAACGTCGCAGGATATACTGGAAGTTCGGGCGGCCTGGGTGGGCATCCAGCGCGCTTTCGCCGAAACCGGTATTTCTTTACCCGTGCAGGCCCAGGTCACCCTGGATACCACCGGCAGGATGCTTTTAGGCACGGACGCTGGGGCGGTGCTGGCTGTGCTGGAAGAAGCTCCGGTGAATGTGATCGGTTTGAATTGTTCAACCGGGCCAGATTACATGCGCGAGCCAATCCGCCTGTTGGGCGAGCAGTCCAGCCTGCCGGTGTCGTGCATCCCCAACGCCGGGCTGCCGTTGAACGTGGATGGCCAGGCCGTTTACCCACTTGAGCCGGAGCCATTTGCGCAGACGATGGTGGAATACGTGGACAAATATCACGTAAGTGTGGTCGGAGGATGCTGTGGAACCACCCCGGCGCACCTGAAGCTGCTGGTCGACCGCCTGGGTTCGAAGCCCCAGGCGCCTCGCCCGGTTCTCTCCATCCCGCGCCTGGCATCGTCAGTGCAGGCCACGCCCATGCTGCAAGAGCCCAAGCCTTTTCTGATCGGTGAGCGATTGAACGCCCAGGGCAGTCGCCAGTTCAAGGCTTTTTTGTTGGCGGAGGACATGGATGGCATCCTGGGTATTGCGAACCGGCAGATCGCCGATGGCGCCCACGGCTTGGACCTGTCTGTGGCGGTCACTGAGCGAGGCGATGAGACCGTGCTGATGCAGAAGGTGGTTAAAGCACTCGCCCCGGTGATTCGCGCTCCGCTGGTCATTGACTCAACCGAGCCCGAGGTGATCGAGGTGGCTTTGAAGACCTTCCCTGGGCGCTGTCTCATCAACTCCACTCATCTTGAAGGAGGGCGCGCCAAAGCAGAGCGAATCTTCCGGCTGGCTCGCACGTACAATGCGGCGGTGATCCTCCTGACCATCGATGAAGCTGGGATGGCCAAAACGGCTGCGCGCAAGCTGGAGGTTGCACGGCGGCTTTACGCCCTGGCAGTGGATGAGTTCGGCCTGCACCCCCAGGACCTGGTGTTCGATGCGTTGACCTTTACCCTGGCCACCGGCGACCCGGAGTTCTCCCGCTCGGCGTTGGAGACGCTGGAAGGCATCCGCCTGATAAAGACGGCCTTACCGGGAGTCCTCACGTCGCTGGGGGTGAGCAACGTCTCTTTTGGCCTCTCGCCCGCCACACGAGCGGTTTTGAACAGTGTTTTTCTCTACCATGCGGTGCAATTTGGCCTGGACATGGCCATTGTCAACCCGGCTCAGATTACCCCTTATGCGGATATCTCACCTGAAGCCAGGAATCTTGCTGAAGATCTGATTTTCAACCGGGCTCCGGATGCTTTACCGCGCCTGATTGAGCTGTTTGCCGGGGTGACGAGCCACACCAGCCAGGTTGACCCGACTCAGGGCATGGCGCCACGTGAACGCCTGGCCTGGCGCATCGTCCACCGGGTCAAAGATGGGGTTGAAGCCGATGTGGATGCCCTCCTGGCCGAGGCTGCTCCGGAGGGAAGAGCTTCCACCGAAGAGCGCTCGCAGGCAGCCGTTGGTATTTTGAATACCATTCTGCTTCCAGCCATGAAGGAAGTGGGGGATAAATTTGGCGCAGGCGAGCTGATCCTGCCGTTTGTGCTCCAGTCCGCAGAGGTAATGAAAAAAGCAGTAGCCTACCTGGAACAATTCCTGGAGCGCAAGGAAGGCGTCAGCAAAGGCACGCTGGTATTGGCCACCGTGTATGGAGACGTTCATGACATCGGCAAGAACCTGGTCAAGACCATCCTGTCGAATAATGGTTATCGGGTGGTCGACCTGGGGAAGCAAGTCCCGGCTGAAACCATTATCACCCGGGCGGTGGAGGAAAAAGCGGATGCGATCGGCTTGAGTGCGCTGCTGGTGAGCACCAGTAAGCAAATGCCGTTGATTGTCAACGAGCTCCAACGCCGTGGCCTGTCTTTCCCGGTGTTAATCGGCGGCGCTGCCATTAATCGCCGTTTTGGGCGGCGTATCCTCCTTACGGAGGCCGGGGATTACTACCGTGCGGGTGTTTTCTATTGTAAGGACGCATTTGAAGGCCTGACCGTGATGGATTCGTTATCTACCCCGGAGGCGGCCGGCCTGTTAAGGGAACAAATCCGCCGCGAGGCCGATTTCGAGTTGGGACGCAATCTGCCGAGAGAGAAGGGCGCCCAGGCGACGGTGACCCCCTCAGCGGTGCCTCCTGCGGCGTCCATCCCGATTGCTCCTTCCTGGGGGCCTCGCCTGGTGCGCGAGATTCCACTGGATGCGATCTTCGAGACCCTGTCAAAGAATGAGCTTTTCCGCCTGTCCTGGGGCGCCAAGAATACCCACGGCGATGAATGGGTGGCGCTGGAAGCCGAATTTGAGCGCCGGTTGGAGACCATGCATCGCCAGGCGCTGGCTGAGCGCTGGCTTACCCCACAGGGAGCGTATGGCTACTGGCCGGCCCAGGCTGATGGCAATGACCTGGTAATCTATGAGCCTGGCTCAGTCAGCGCGGGCTCATCGCAGGAGCTGACTCGGATGACCTTCCCCCGCCAACCGGATGGCGATCGCCTGTGCCTGGCGGATTATTTTTCACCCGTCCAGTCCGGCAGGATGGATCTGGTAGCTTTCCAGGTGGTAACCGTGGGGGCGCGAGCCACGGCTCGTTTTGAACGGCTCCAGGAAGCTGGCGATTACTCCGAAGCTTATTTCTTCCATGGCCTGTCCGTCCAGCTCGCTGAAGCTGCCGCCGAATACCTGCACCGGCACATCCGTCGCGAGCTGGGCCTGGCTGAAAACCAGGGGAAGCGCTATTCCTGGGGATACCCGGCTATCCCTGACCTGGCCGACCACGCGAAACTGTTCCAGCTCCTGCCGGTGGAAAGCGAGCTGGGCATGGCGCTCACTCCGGCTTACCAGCTCCTGCCGGAGCAATCCACTGCGGCAATTATCCTGCACCATCCCCAGGCCCGGTACTTTTCGGTGGGTGAATCCCGCGTTGAACAATTGATAAGGTCGTAACTATGGTCCAACCCAGCCCTACCCATAACCTTTTTTTATCTTTACTCCACGGCTCACGGCCGCTCCTGGCGGATGGCGCCATGGGCACGATGCTGCACGCCTGTGGCATCGGGTTCGACGCCTGTTTTGACGAGGTCGACCTGTCTGACCCGGCTTGCGTGGGCAGTATTCACCGGGATTACATCCAGGCGGGCGCACAGGTGATCAAAACGAATACTTTCGGTGCCAACCGGTTCAAGCTGGCCCGCCACGGGATGGCGGATCGGGTGGCTGAGATTAACCGCGCCGGTGTGGAGCTGGCCCGGCGGGTGGTTATGGCGTCCTTTAAGCAAGTGGCCATCGCGGGAGACGTAGGCCCCCTGGGAGTGCGGCTGGCGCCATTTGGACGGGTCCAGCCTGAAGAAGCCCGCGAGGTGTTCGCTGAACAGATCGCGGCGCTGGCAGAGGCGGGAGTCGATTTACTGTTAATCGAGACGATGAGCGATGTGTTTGAGGTGCGTGAAGCGATCCTGGCAGCCAGGCAGGTGGCGCCGTCTCTGCCGGTGGTTGCTTCGATGACCTTCACCCGGGATGATCGCACCCTGTTAGGCGATGACCCGGCCAAGGTCGCTCACGGGCTGGCAGAAGCTGGCGCCGACGTGATTGGAGCGAATTGTTCCGGAGGCCCGGCGCAATTGCTTCGCATTCTGAAACAGATGCGGCAGGCTGAACCCAATGGCTTGTTTTCGGTCATGCCCAATGCTGGCTGGCCTGAACAGGTGGGCGGCAGGATTATGTACCCGGCCACGCCGGAATATTTCGGCGATTATGCCCTGGCTTTCTGGCAGGCCGGCGCCCAACTGATCGGCGGATGTTGCGGCACCACCCCCCAGCACACCGAAGTGATGCGCAAGGCCATTGACACAGCTCAGCCGGAGGCCTGGGTCAACGGGTTGAGCCTTTCGATCAACGAACGGGAAGAGGCGTCTGCGCCGGCGGAGGCCCCGACCCAGTTTGCGGAAAAGCTGGCTTCCGGTAGGTTTATCATTGCGGCTGAGATGGATCCGCCGCGCGGCTTGTCTACCCATAAAATTGTCGCCGGGGCCAGCCTGTTAGCGGAGGCGGGCGTCGATGTGATCGATGTATCGGATAGCCCGATGGCGCGCATGCGCATGAGCCCATGGGCCGTGTGCAGCTTAATCCAACGTGAAGTCCACCTGGATACAGTATTGCATTTCCCCACCCGGGGGCGCAACTTGCTGCGCGTCCAGGGCGACTTGCTGGCGGCTCACGCCCTGGGCGTGCGTAACGTCTTTGTGGTCATGGGCGACCCAACCTCGATTGGTGATTACCCTTCAGCCATGGATAATTATGACCTGGTGCCTTCTGGCCTGATCAAACTGATCAAGCAAAACTTTAATGTGGGGGTCGATCATGCAGGAGCTACCATCGGCCAGCCGACCTCATTCATCGTGGGATGCGCCTTGAATTTGCTTCCCCCCGATCCGGCCAAAGAGATTAAGACCCTGGCGAAAAAGCTAAGCGCCGGTGCGGATTTTATCCTGACCCAGCCGATCTTTGACAGTCGCCCGGCGATGGCGTTTCTCCAACGCATCTCTGACGAATTAGGCCCGCTTAAAATTCCAGTCCTGGTGGGGATATTACCCCTGGTCAACCCGCGCCATGCGGCTTTCCTGGCCCATGAAGTGCCTGGAATCACCATCCCCAATGATATTCTTCAACGGATGGCGGAAAGCGGTGAAGATTCCTCAAAAACTGGCATCAATATTGCGATAGAATTGGTGGAGCAAATCCGGCCCCAGATCAATGGCATTTACCTGATGCCTGCCTTTAGTCGATATGATGCTTCGGCTGAAGTGGTAGAGGCCGTCCGTGCTGGTCATTGATCAGCACCAATATTTGCGTAGAAGAGGTGAAATGTGAAGTCGATTCAAAATTTACCCAAGCCGATGGTCATTCTGATCATCGCCAGCCTGATTGTGACCTCCTGCCAGGCGACAAAACAGATCTCATCCAAAGACCTGGCATCAACCGCTGCGGTACAGACGGTGACCGCGATGGCGTTCATCCCGCCGACAGCCACCGCCAGTCCCCTGTCAAGCGCTACCCCGGCCGCATCTCCCACGGCAGCGGTGTCGGCCACTCCGACGGCTGCGCCGGCGACCGCCACGCCCACCATCACTCCCACGCCATTGCCGGTCGCGGTCGGGCCGACCAATTTTCCCACCAACGTGGATCCTTTGACCGGCCTGGTGGTGGCTGACCCCACCTTGTTGAACCGGCGCCCGGTGATGATTAAGGTTGCCAACTACCCCGCCACAGGACGCCCTCATGCGGGTCTCTCGATGGCCGATATCGTCTTCGAATACTGGATTGGCGAGGGCGCCAATCGTTTCTTAGCCCTTTATTATGGGCAAAATTCCAGCCAGGTGGGGCCTATGCGCTCAGGCCGCCTGGTTGATGCCCAGTTAGTGCCCATGTACCAGGGTATCCTGGGATTTGTCTCTGCTTACGCCCCCATTTTTTATAAGCTGACCTCGACCTTAGGTAAACGCGCCATCACAGAGGCGCCGGCGACCTGCCCGGGAATATGCGATAATGGACAGCACACCGTCATCAGCGTGTTTGCCGATACCAAGGCGCTCAGCGAGTATGCCACCAAGATCGGCGTGGACAACACCCGCCAGAACCTGGACGGCATGCGCTTTGATCCGGCCGTCCCGCAGGGCGGTAAACCCGGCACGGATTTGCTGGTGCAATACAGTTTCTACAACCGGGGTGAATGGCGCTATGACCCGACCAGTGGAACTTACCTGCGTTGGATTGAAAATGTCGACGCGAAAAACAACCTGACCATGATTCCGCTGACGGATCGCGACACCAATAAGCAGCTTGCGTTTGATAATGTGGTGGTCCTGTTTGCCTATTACATCCAATATGCCCCCACCGAGCAAGATGTCACCGTCAAAGATAATACCACCGGCCGCAGAGCTATCCTGTTCAGGGATGGCGTCGCTTATGAGGGGACATGGAAATCAGTGGGCGGCACCAAGCCGATCGAGTTCTTCACCTCCAACGGGCAACCCATGCCCTTTAAACCGGGCAATTCCTGGTTCGTAATCACCGGGATCAATTCGACCTTCGACCAGACGGATCCGGGCAAGTGGGAGATGAAGTTTAACCTGCCGTAAAATCCTGAAAATCGTTTCTTCCGTAAAAGGTTGGGCGCTCAAGGCGCCCAACCTGCCATGATTAAACCTGTTGTGATAATATGGAACCATGCATGTTCTGATTATCTCTGATATCCACGCAAACCTTACGGCATTAGAAGCTGTTCTACAAGATGCAAATGGGGTCGACGCCACCTGGTGCCTGGGCGACATCGTGGGATATGGGCCCGATCCCAATGAGTGCGTAGCCCGTATCCGCGGATTGCCCAACCTGGTATGCTTGCTGGGAAACCACGATGCAGCGGCGCTGGGAAAAATAGATATCGATGCCTTTAACGTGGAGGCGAAGGCTTCGGTGATGTGGATGCAATCCACGCTGACGGACGAGAGTCGCGCATTCTTGCGAGATTTACCAGAGAAAGTCATCCATGAAAATGTTACCCTGGCGCATGGCAGTCCCCATAACCCGGTGTGGGAATACATCCTCGATTTACGGGTAGCCCAGCTCAACTTCAGCTATTTTGATACCCCTTATTGTTTTGTTGGCCATACTCACCTGCCGGTCATCTACCGCATGAATTCAGACATGGCCGCCGTTCGCATGATGGTGCCGGTGGCCGGCGAAATCCTCGACCTTAAACCCCGCGGGCTGCTCAACCCCGGTTCGGTTGGGCAGCCACGCGACCGCGACCCGCGCGCTTCATACGCCATCTATGATACCGATACAGCCCGATGGGAATATCATCGTATCGCTTATGACGTCCCTGGCGTGCAAAAACGCATCCTGGATGCCGGCCTACCCCTCAGGCACGCTTTACGCCTGGCCGAAGGCTGGTGATTGGAATTACAGGTATCTCCCGGCAGCAACCCTGCCTGGAACTTTTTTTACCCGGTAGTCGTCAATCGAATAGCACCCTTTCAACGTCAAAATGGAGGAAAAGATGAAGAAATTTACCGGGATCATCGTGGTTTTGGTTTTGCTGCTCGCCCTCACGTCCTGCGGCGTGGCTGCCACGCCATCGCCGGCGATCAACCGCACGACCGGGCAGGGAGGCAACGCCCAGGGGGGCGCCCCAGTCTTTTCAGGCGCGACGTCTCCCGTTAACGGCCCGGCTGCTCTGGACACACAATCCAAATCGCTTGCGGTGACTGGATCGGAAAGCGTACCCAGCGCATCTGACAGCGCCGCCACCCAATCCACCGATCGCATCGTGATTAAAAACGCCGACCTAAAACTGGTCGTCAAGGACCCGGCAGCCACCATGGACTTCATTACCGCCCTGGCAACGAAGATGAAAGGGTACGTGGTGAGCTCGAACCTGTATAAGACGACGACCGATCAGGGCATCGAGGTTCCCCAGGCCACCATCACCATCCGGGTTCCCGCTGACCAGTTGAATGATGCACTGACCACCATCAAGGGCCAGGTGGGTAATCCCCAGACCGATATCCTTTCCGAAAATGTTAACGGGCAGGATGTGACGAAGCAATACACCGACTTGCAATCGCAACTGACCAATTTGCAAAAGGCTGAGGCGCAGCTCCAGGAGATCATGGGCTCTGCCACCAAGACGGAAGACGTGCTGGCGGTATATAACCAGCTGGTACAGATTCGCCAGCAGATAGAAGTGCTCCAGGGGCAGATCAATTATTACAAAGAATCGGCCGCATTGTCAGCCATCAGTGTGACCCTGGTCGCCCAGGCGTCGGTCCAACCGCTCCAGATTGGCGGGTGGCAGCCGGTTGGAGTGGCCCGGGATGCAGTGCAGGCATTGATTAAAACCATGCAGTTCCTGGGAAGTGCTATCATCTGGATCGTGCTCTTCCTGCTCCCCACCCTGATTGTTATCGCCCTGATCCTGTTTATCGTCTTCCTGGTATTACGCTTCGTCTGGCGTGTTCTCCGCCGGATATCCCGCGGAAAGCGTCAGCCAGCTCAGCCGCTGCCGCCGGCTCCGCCAGCGCAATAACTTTCGGGCGTACGAATTGACTGCCATGAATGGGAAGTGGCCTGCCTTTCCCATTCATGGCAGTTTGAATTTAAGGGTACAATGGATCTTGTGAAACTGGGTATCCTCTCTGACACACACAATCATTTTGAAAACCTGCGCCATGCCTTGGCCATTTTGCGCGCCGAGAAGGTTGACCTGCTGATCCATTGTGGAGATGCGACCCGGCTTGAGATCGTGCAGGAATTGAGTGAATTCCGTGTGGTGTACCTGTTCGGCAATGGGGATATCCTGACGGGGGCCATGCAAGAGACCCTCATGAGGATGAACTCGCAGAATTTTGCTGGCCTGACCTACACGGATCACCTCGACGGCACAGCGGTTGCCGCCACGCATGGGCACCTGGACGGTGAGCTTAACCGCCTGGTGACTTCAGGCCGGTATGACCTGGTGATCCATGGGCATACGCACCGGCGCCGGGATCAGCAAGTGGGCAAGAGCTGGGTGATCAATCCCGGCGCGTTGGGAGGGGTGCATATCGAGGCGCGATCGTTTGCGCTGCTCGACTTGGCTGGGCGGACGTTACGCTTTTACAAAGAAGGTGAATGGTAGGCTCGATTTCCAGCCAGCCTGTCGAGTCAATCCGATCAGCGGTCGCCCTTGCTGTGGATGTGACCCACCCCGCTGGTATGGCGGTTGACGGTTGGATTGCCATAATATTCCACGTTGCCCACGCCGCTCATGGTGATATCTAGAGTGTCTCGTACCCACAGGGATGCGTTGCCCACGCCTGAAAGCGTCATTCTGGCGGTGTGGCTTTCCAGGTCATCGCCGTTATAATTTCCCGCGCCGCTCATGGTGATTTCCTGGCTGGTGGCTGTGCCCTTTAACGTGGTGTTTCCAGCGCCATGCAGGTGGGCGATTACCTGCTCAATTTCCAAACCGCTCAAGGTGATATTTCCTGCGCCGCTGTGAGCGATGTCCAACCGGGGGCTCTTGATGGACTCGCTGGTGATATTGCCAGCGCCCGATATATCCAGCCCGGCGATATCGCGCATGGTCAGGTGGAATTCGACCCGGTTACGGCCCCAAAAGCCGAAATCCAGCCACTCCCACCAGTTGGCGTGGTACGAAATAGCCAGCGTTCCACTTTGGACATCCGTGCGGATTCTGGCGCGGATGAATTCCGGCGCATCGATGACCAGTTCTTCCCGGTCGCCCTGGGTCAGGGTCAGGTTGCCGAATCCGCGCTGCTGGACGCGGTTGAACGCGGGGGTTGGGCGGTTTTCACCGGGTGTGCTCGCCGCTGGCGTTGTGTCTGCGGCGACGGCATTGCCTGCCGGGCTGGAGAATGAGAGAACCTGTTGCGTATTTTTCCCCGCATGGCCATAAAGCAGGGTGCGGCCAAGCAAAAACCATAAGCCCAGCAGGATCAGCAGGATAGGCCAGACGTACAGCCATAAGTTAATATCGAGAAGCTGGTCCAGCAAGAAGATAATTCCTGCCACCAGCAAGACGCTCCCCCAAAAGATACTCCCTCTAGAACGACCCATAGATGCCTCCGGAAAAAGTTGAGTTCTATGGTATATACGAAGGGCAGGCGGTAAAGTTGCAGCGAACGCCGAGATGGGTTTTCTCAGTGGAAGGGGCCCTTCAGGGGCTAACCTTTATTGGAAACCACCTGGCAGGTGTACTCCCCTGCGGCATTCTCGTCTTGAGTTCGAAAGGCAAATGCCACCGTCTTTCCGGCTGGTAGATGGGCAATGGGCAGATCGGCCTTATAGGTCCCCAACCCGGTGGATTCCAGGTTGGTTTCCTGGCTGGTCACCCAGCCATCTTGACTCCAGCGTACGGAACCGGGTTCAGTCAATTCAACCCGTAAAAAACGCCCTGCCTGAACCTTGCGACATTTCTGGTTGGAGCGCCATACCGCCAGGTGTGCTGCCTTTTTTTCTTCGAGGTAGCGTTGAGCGGTGACGTGGGGCATATCGAAAATGCGGCCATCGTGCAGGGAACGGCGCAGCTTGATATATTCGGCATGAGCCCACACCAGCGGCATGGCTGAGCCTGAAGGCCGCCCACGGAACAGCTCTAACGCAGGGATATCTTCGCGGGTCCATACTTGTTCGGGCAACATGTTCCCTTCATTGGAAAAGCGTTCCAGGGCCAACCGCAGGCGGTTGGCTTCCTCTATATTGCCGGCAGCCAACTCGTAATGGGCACGCTCCCCGGTCAGCAAAGGCCACCCCTGGCCGATGCCTGTGCCGTCAAAGGGTTGCCCATCTTCGTGTTCACCATAGCCATCGTCGTTATAGCGGTACCAGGTAGGGCCAAAGGGGGTTTCGACTTTCAGGAGTGAATCAATCACCTTGAGGGTGTTGAGGATCCGTCGATCGTGGGGATCGCGCAGGCCAAAGCGTACCAGCGCCAGGGCATCTGGGCTGACGATATGCCCGGCTGGCTCCTGGGATTGGCCGGGGGGGCGGTTCTTAATTGGCACGAAGCCGTCCAATGGGGAAGCAGCCTCGGCTACCTCAGGCGGTGCAATGCGTACATAATAACCCTCGACGCCTACCTGGTTCGCCAGCGGCGTTCCGGTGACGTACGTCCAGCTCTCAATGGCGTCGTTCCAGGCGTCGGCGGTTTCGCGCAGGTAAACCGCCAGGTCGGGCTCCTGGTTGTTCACCGCCTGATCGGAAGCGGCCAGCAGGGCGGCGATCTCAACGGCCAGGGTAAAGGGTGAGTAACCGGGGTCTTCTTCCCAGCGGTCCTGTT
>JAJYIW010000038.1 GCA_021789855.1 Chloroflexota bacterium
TCAACATCTGCGGACTGATGCCAAACCGGAGCGCAATCCCAAACATGTCATCATTCTTGGCCACCTTGTAGGTGATCAAAACAGGCGTGGCGGTCAAGGTGAGTGTGGGCGAGGGCGCCGGCGTCTCGCTGGCCGTTAAGAAAGTGGATGGCGAAGGGCTGGCAGTCAGGGGTAGGCCAGCAGTGGCCAGGATTCCTTCCCAGGCGGTAGGGCTGGCTGTGGGGGTGATGAGCTCAGAGGAACAGGCAGACAGCCATAACACGGCGAAAAGAGATACCCCCCAACGTAAAGAGGCTTTCAGCCGTAATCGATCATGGACGAAATATAATAGTGGTAAAATCTTAAAAATCATTGATCATCGATTCTTATTTATTTTGACCTGAGCGAGGTGTCCCCATGAAACTGAACGAGAACCCTTTAATGGCGGTCGTGGGCGTCGTTTTGATTTTAGTTGGAGCTCTTTCATTTTTTAATTTCCGTCTTTTTCCGACCAATGTCTATATGACGATTGGTGTATTCGTCCTGGCTATCCTGGTTCTCCTGGTCGTTTTCATGGGCCGGCTGAGATCGAACGTCGGGTTAATTGTCCTGGCCCTCTGGCTGGGTTTGATGGGCGCAATGAGTTATTTTGGGCTGACCTTTACTTACAGTGACCTCATCCTTACGGTCCTGCCGCTGGGAGCCGGTCTGTTCTTACTTATGGGTATTTAATCTGCCGGACGGGTTTCTCAGCCAGTCGAGCAAGGCCTGGACAGGCCAGGCATTGATCACGTGCCGTGGCTCGACCCAACCCCGTCTGGCAGTAGCCACGCCAAACTCATCCTGGCCGAGCGTCTCAATCGAATGGGCGTCCCGATTCAGGCTCAGAGGGATGCCCAGCTCAATGGCTCGCCGGGCGTAAATGTCATTCAAGTCCAGGCGCGATGGGTCTGCGTTTATTTCTAGCGCGGTTCCAGACTCAGCCGCTGCTGCCATCAGCGCATCCATATCGACATCAGCCGGCTCGCGCTCTCCGATCAGGCCACCTAAGGGATGCCCGATAATATCCACATGGGGATTACGTACGGCGTTCAGAAGGCGTCCCGTCACCTGTTCGCGCGGCTGGCGCAGGCCGGTATGCACCGAGGCAATCACCACATCCAGGATAGCCAGCACTTCATCTGAAAATTCCAGCGATCCGTCCGTGTGAATTTCGACCTCTGCCCCCTGCAACAGGACCAGCCGGTCTCCCACTTCCTTTTGCACCTGGTCAATCTCCAGCTTTTGCTGGCGCAAATCATCGGGTGAAAGGCCGTGGGTGATTCCCAATCCGTGGCTGTGGTCGGTGATGGCCAGGACTTTGATCCCGCGTACCATGGCCGCCTCTGCCATCTCCCGAATCGAATAAGACCCATCACTCCAGGTGGTATGGCAGTGTAACTCAGCCTGAATATCCGGCAGGGTGATCAAATTGGGAAGGCGGCCAGACCGCGCTGCCTCAATTTCCCCACGGTCTTCGCGCAGCTCCGGCGGAATATAGGGCAGGCCTATGGCCGCATAGACCTCTTCTTCGCTCGCGCAAAGGAGCTCAGAACCGTCTGCCCGGGCCATGTGCTGTTCAGACAAGGAGTAGCCCTTATCCAGGGCCAGCTCGCGCAAGCGCACGTTGTGCTCTTTCGAGCCCGTAGCATACTGCCAAAGCGTGCCAAAACGCTCTGGCGGCTGGACCCACAACTGGACACGCAGCCCACGGTATAACTCAACACTGGTCTTGGCCTCGCCTCCGCCCATCACCTGGATCACCTGGGGATAGTTCTTAAAAGCAGCCATGGCAACCGCTGGATCGGTTGAAGCAGCGACCAGATCCAGGTCGCCGATGGTTGAGCGCATCCTACGCAGGCTCCCGGCCAGCTCCACCCGGCTGATGGCGGGTACGCCATGTAAATAATCCAACAAAGCCTGCGCCTCGACCCAGGCTCGTCCGATAGGGATTCTCCCACTCCGTTTGTGTAAGGCTTCAATCCCGTTCAGTATTTTAGCTTCTGATTTTTCGCCCATACCCGGTAAGGTGCGCAACTGGCCTGCTTTTGCCGCTGCCTCTAGCCCGGCGACGTCGGTGATCCCCAGAGAATGCCAGAATAAGGCCACTTTTTTCGGGCCCACGTCCGGGACATGCAACAGCTCTACCAGGCTGATCGGGACTTCTTGCTTCAACTTCTCAAAAAAGCCAAGTTTTCCAGTGGATAGCAGCTCGTCAATTTTATCGGAAATCGCCTTCCCAATCCCCGGCACGTCTTTAAGTTTTCCATCGCGCCAGACCTCATTAACATCTTGCGCCAGGGAATTCAAGCTCTCGGCGGCTTTCCGGTATGCCAGGATTTTATAGATATTTTCCCCCTTGATTTCAAGGAGGTCTGCAATATTTGTAAATACGTCCGCGACCTGGAGGTTATTCATTGGTTCCCGATTCCCATCTCCTGTCTTGTGGCATCCAGCTGATTATGATATCATTGCGCCTCAGTAGCCATACAGGCGTACGGAAGGTGTACCCAACCTGTATGGATGTGATTTACAAGGTCACCAATCGTTACAGGTTTGTTGATTAATGTCATTCATCCGTGGAGTTTCAATCATGTCAAATAAACATTATAGCCCGTTTGTCATTCTGTCTGCCGGTATCCTATTCGGGGGAGTAGTCGGGGCAGCAGCGACTTTATTGGCAGCCTCTAAAAACGGCTCTGAGACGCGGGCTAATCTGATGGAAAAAGGTACAGCGCTTACAAGCCAGGCCATTTCCGCCTTAAAAGCCGGCCAAACCTCATCATCCGGCATTATCCACAGGCTGCGCCATCAGCCAGGTGATTTATCGAATGGGGCGAGTAGGCCATATCACCGCGCCGCCTTCACCATTCCCGAAATACAAATCGAGTAAATCCTTAGCCGCCGGAAAGATCGCCAAAATGGCGCATAAATTCCAGCCAGCCCCCTTGTTCCCAACGCGGGGGCACTTTGCCTTTGCGAATCCTCTCCTGGACCTGTACGCTGAGGTGAGATAATGCCTGGGGCAGGCGTTCGAAGTCCTCGAGGTTTTCCTCTGTCTCTTCGTCTTCGTCATCTTCTTCCATGAAGGAATCAATCAGCTCACGCGCGCGGTCTTGAAAATCGAGGGGATTTTCATTCGGCCCGGCATAACCCAGGAAATATTCATTGTTTTCACATGAATTGATTTCACGGCCGCCTTCGCTGCTCATCCCTTCAACCCGCGTAACAGTCAGGGGTTCGCCTTGTTTAGGGGATGAAACTTCAGTCATGGGCAAATTGAGCTCGTCCAGCTTATCCCATTCAGAGTCAGTCAGCTCGATGGACCGCCGGATTAATGCCCAACAGGCCAGCGGGCGTGAATATACCGTGGCGTCATCGTTCGCAAAAACTGCGTTAAAACCGCCCGCGGGGGTTATTTGTAGAATGGAAAATTCTTTTATTTTCATAATATTCCTTCACCTCAGCGTTATCTACCGCCATGGCTACTCTAATTAATTCTAACTCAAGTTTAGCAATTGGGGACTAAAAAAAGGTCAATGGTTTGATTCACCGGGCTCAGTTTTGACAATCCCGCCATGAACCCGCCACAGTGCTGCCTGGTTGATGAAATCAGGGGTAAAGAGATGCAAATCGGTGGTGGTTAACAGCACCTGCTCACAATCAACCAGGGCCGCCAGTAAATCAGCTCGCCGCGTATGATCCAGCTCGGCCAGGATCTCGTCCAGCAACAAGACCGGCCAATCCCCGGTCTTTTCCTTCATCCAGAGGACTTCCGCCATTTTTAAAGCCAATAAGGCCGTCCGGACCTGCCCTCGTGATCCATATTCCCCCAGGTCAATCCCATTACTGATAAAACGCAGCTCATCGCGGTGAGGCCCGGTGGTCGTCACGCCTCGTTCAATCTCTTCACGGCGGCGATCCTTTAATCGTTGTAAAAAACCTTCTTGAATCTCTTCCAGGGTTAATGCCGAATGGTCCACCGGAGCGGTGATAGGTAAAGCATATTGGCCTTCAGGGTGGGCGCATGGCTCATAACCCGGCTGGTAAACCAGGCGCAGGACCTCTTCCGAATGGGTCAGGCGATGGTGGATGCGTCTCGCCAGCTGTTCCAGCCCTTGGATAGCACCAATTCGCGCCAGCATGATCTGCGCGCCCCGTTTCACCAACACCTCATCCCAGTATTGAAGCTGGTCAGCATCCCCTCCGCGCTCACTGAGCAATTTCAGCAAGGCGTTTCGTTGGCCCAATGCTTGCTGGTATTCTGATAAGGCCTGGGCATAACCGGGTGTCGACTGGCTGAGCGCCAGGTTGAGATACCTGCGCCTTTCTTCAGGGCCATCCTCAAAAATGCGCGACATCTGCGGTAAAAAGATCACCGCGTTAAAATGGCCGATCACGTCATTCAATGGGCGTTTGACGCCATCCAACCACACTTCTTTGCGAAAGCGCGCTGTGCTGCCGGCGCCATTCATTTCCTGGATCAGGCGCACTTCCAGATGGTGCTTCTTCCCCATCCGGACGTAATCGGCGACCAGGCGAGATACCGCCAGCGACTCTTGGGTGGCAGCGAAATTGATGAGCTGGCGATCGCTATGCGCATGAAAGGAGGTAAAGGTGGCTAAAGCGTAGATCGCCTCAAGCAGGCTGGTCTTCCCCTGGGCGTTTTCGCCCACTAGCAAAACAATCCGCCGGGGCACATCAACATCCAGGCGGACGAAAGAACGAAAATTGGTCAGGGAAAGATGGGTAAGGTACATTAATCAGCCTGGAGTACTTCCTCCTCTTTAGGTTTCCACACCCTCTCCGCCAGGTCGACGAACAAGATGCCATTAAGGTGATCGATCTCATGCTGGAAAATTCGCGCCGTCCAGCCTTCCAGTTTCAAATGGAGAAGCTGGCCCCGGCGGTTCTGGCCTTTAACGGTGATTTGGGTATAACGCTCAACCTCGCCGGCCAGCCCTGGCACAGAAAGGCAGGCTTCGACGCCTTTCACTTTGGTATCAGACGTATGGATTATTTCCGGATTGGCTACCACATAGAGCTTTTTTACCACATCCTCATCCTCTTCTTCATTCTCTCCATACTCAATAACAATTAACCGCTGCGAAACATTAACTTGCGGCGCTGCCAGGCCAACCCCAGGCGCTTGCCGCATCGTTTCTATCATATCATCTACCAGGCCCTGGAACTCCTTGCCAAAGTCGATTACTTTATGCGCCTTCCGGCGGAGGACAGGATCGGGCATGTAAATTATTTTGCGTAGTGTCATGATTGATCTCTCAGTAAAGGTGTCTTATTGTACCCCGAAAAATACCAGCAAGGGCAGACCACCGTAAGGCTGCACAGCCCTCTGCGCCAATCAGGCCAATTTAATAATAGGCTTCGTCTTCGGGTTCTTCCCCAGATTGGCCTTCCTCGGGAGGTAGACTCGAAACATCTGGGGGCGCTGGCGGCTCAGCCGCACCCGGACCGATACTACGGTGGTAAGCGACAATCCACTCCGATAGGCGTTCTCGCTCAGCCGCGGCTTCCGCTTGCGCTTTTTTAACCTTTCGCTCTTCCATCCGCCGGAAAATATCTTGTTGGACCTGCGATGGGTTATAAACATAATAGAAATCAAACTTCGTCCCACCTACGGTGATCTTCACAATCCCAAAATTTAACAACACCCCCAGGAATCCCATGCGTTCGTACTCAATGCTGAGGATGCTTTCGAGCGGCGCCGATTTCTTTTGTTCTGTGCTGAAGGGCTTTTTTTCAATATCAATCACCTGGTCTGCGGTCACCCGGTAGATGTCATTACGCCAATCCTGGTAATCATAGAGAAACCAGGCCAGATCGATGATTCCGATCAACGTTACCAGGGCAATGGTGGCGCCGAGCGAAGGGAAGGTTATGACCCCTGGCAACCGTATCGCCAGAAATGCCAGGATAGCGAGCAACAATACGCCTTCCTGCCATATTTTCCTGACCAGCACATACCAATGCTTTCGATAAGTTACGCTCCCTTCCTGGTCAATGCGCACCTTGATGAAATCGGAAAACAGGGAAGCATAAACGCGCCGAGCCATGGAAGGTTTTCGAGGGGGAGGGGGAGGCTTCGGGGCCGTGATCGGGTGTGGCTTCAGCCGATCACGGATCGCCTGTTGGATGGCTTGCTCATTTTCCACCTTGGCTGTTGTTTTGGCACGTTGCCAGTATTCTTCAACCATCGACGCGACCTGGTCGGGGTGAGCTACGTGATGGAGCAAGATCGGGCCGGTGAAGGTGCGTACCAGGACATTGCCATACCCCAGGAACCGGCCTATTTGATCGGTATCAATCCCAACCGATAACACCGTATTGAGCGGCGCCTCTGTACGGCTATCATATAAACCGACCACCACTTCCAGCCGGACGACACGCTGGTTCGTCACGATGAAATAATCGTTCCCCCAATCAACGTCATTCCATACCAGCCAGAAGAGAGATACAGCGATGGCCAGGCCGCCTATAATTTTCCCGGTATCCATCCCCGGAAGCAGGTCAAAATACAGGTAGTAGAAAAGAATTAAGCTACCAAGCAGGGCAAAACCAGGGAGTATCAGCCTGATGTATAGAAAAATACGATTCCGGCGAGCCATCACGTATACCACTTCACCCGGGTTCAGCCACTCCAAAGGCTTCACGCGCGATAGCCGGCGGCTCTCGATGCTAACCTTGAAATTATCCCGCAAGTGGGGCATACGCCGGACGAAATAGTTGAATTGTTCCTGGGTTAAGCGCAACAAGGTCACATCGGTCAACGCCTGGACGGTGGCCGAACGCTGGCGATGCGTTACCAGAGCTTCCTCCCCAAAGTAATCGCCGCGCACCAGGACGGCCAACTCGCGTTCTGTTCGTCTTTGCTCGCGTATCACGCGCACTTTGCCTTCCATCACGATGTAGAAACTATCGCCCCTATCTCCTTGCTTAAAAATAATCGAATCGGCGCCGACAGTAGACGCCTCAAACTGATCCGCCAGGGCTAACAGGTCTGCCTCAGATAACTTGCGGAACAGGTGATTATTTCTCAACAGGTCCGGAATCTGGGAATGATTTGATTCCATAGGAAAAAAACTCTCTCCATCCACTCTCGTCATGGATGGAGAGAGAAAAATCAGGGCAACGTTACTTCAGGCTGTTCTGTGACTTCAACCGCGGCAGCTTCACCCTTTCGAAAAACAATCTTTCCATCTTCAACATCGACCAGGACCGTATCGGTCGAGGTAAACTCGCCCGACAGCAACTTGAGTGAAAGCGGGCTTTCCACATATTTTTGAATGGCCCGGCGCAAAGGTCGCGCCCCAAAGGTCGTATCGAAGCCAGCCTGGGCCAGCCATTCTTGCCCGGCCGGGGTGAGCGTGACTTTCAGGCCATGCTCCTGCAGTCTTCCCTGGACTTCTTTCATTTGCAGCAAGACGATCTGGCGCACATCATCGATGGAAAGCGGCGAGAACATGATGATCTCGTCAATCCGGTTGAGAAACTCCGGCCGGAAAGCGCTCTTCAGGGCTTTTTCTATCTTCTCCTGGGCTTGTCGTTCCTCATCCGTATCACCCCGTTGCAAGAAGCCCAACGTGCCGGCCTTACGAACGTATTCTGTGCCCAGGTTGCTGGTCATAATCAATACGGTATTGCGGAAATCCACGATTCGCCCCTGGCCATCGGTTAACCGGCCATCGTCCAAAATCTGGAGCAAGGCATTCCACACTTCAGGGTGAGCCTTTTCAATCTCGTCAAACAAGATCACGCGGTAGGGGCGATGGCGCACAGCCTCCGTCAACTGGCCGCCTTCTTCATAGCCGACATAACCGGGCGGCGCACCAAAGAGCCGCGATACCGTGTGTTGTTCGCGATATTCGCTCATATCAATGCGCACCAGGGCCTCATCATTGTCGAATAGAAACTCCGCCAGGGCGCGGGCCAGTTCGGTCTTACCCACGCCGGAAGGCCCAATAAAGATGAAGGAGCCGATCGGACGGCGCGGATCCTTGAGCCCGGAACGCGCTCTCCGGATCGCATCGGAGATGGCCTGTATCGCTTCCTCCTGGCCAATGATCCGTTCCTGCAATCGCTCCTCCATGTGGAGCAGCTTGGAGGCTTCGGTTTCCATCATCTGGCTTACCGGGATGCCCGTCCACTGGGCGATGACCTCGGCAATATCATCCACATCCACCACTTCATCCAGCTTGTGTTCCGACTCCCAATGGTCACGCTGTTGATTAAATTCAGATTCCAGGCGCATCCGCTCGGCCTTCTTGCGGGCTGCCCGCTCATAATCCCGTTCCAGGCCGGCCTGTTCCTCTTCAGCAGTCAGGCGGTCCAGGTCTGTTTTAGCCGCTTTCAGCTCGGGCGGTAAAGAATAAAGCGCCAGGCGCAGCTTGGCCGCGGCTTCGTCAATCAGATCGATCGCCTTGTCAGGGAGATGCCGCTCAGTGACGTACCGGGCAGACAGGCGCGCGGCGGATACCAATGCCTCGTCTGAGAAGCGCACCTTGTGGTGGGCCTCATACCGGTCGCGTAAGCCACGCAGCATCAGAATGGTGTCATCCACGCTCGGCTCATCGACAAACACCGGCGCGAAACGCCGCTCGAGAGCCGCATCTTTTTCAATGTGTTTCTGGTACTCATCCATGGTGGTGGCGCCAACACATTGCAATTCACCACGCGCCAGGGCCGGCTTCAACATATTCGAGGCATCCATTGCGCCCTGGGCAGCGCCAGCTCCAACCACGGTGTGCAGTTCATCGATGAATAAAATAATCTCACCTTCTGAACGCTGTACCTCTTCAATCGCCGCCTTCAACCGCTCTTCAAACTCGCCGCGGAAACGCGATCCGGCGATCATTGCGCCCAGGTCCAAAGAGACCACTTTGCGCCCCATCAGAATCTCGGGGACGTCATTGGTCGCTATTTTCTGAGCAAGCCCTTCCACGATCGCTGTTTTCCCAACGCCGGCTTCCCCAATCAGAACCGGGTTGTTTTTCGTCCGGCGCGATAGGATTTGCATGACGCGCAAAATTTCTTTGTCGCGCCCAATCACCGGATCCAGCTTGCCTTCGCGAGCCTGCTGAGTCATGTCACGGGAGTACTTTTCAAGCGTGCGGTAACGCGTTTCAGCCTGGGGATCAGTCACCCGTTGCCCACCTCGCATCTGTAAGATAGCATCAAACACCCGATCGCGGGTCAGGCCGGCGCCTTCCAACAGGCGTGCAGCCGGGGTGTTCCGCTCGCTCAGAATTGCCAAAAACATGTGCTCGGTCGAAATATATTCATCTTTCAATTTATTCGCTTCTTCATTCGCCAGGTCAATAATCCGTTTGACCCGGGGTGTAATGAAGATTTGTCCTGCCCCACCACCGCCAAAGATATTCGCTTTGGGGCTGGTGCGGAGAATGTAATCCAGGCGTTCAGAGAGCGCTGCAGCGTCTACCTTTAATATTTCGAGAAGCTGCGGAATAACCCCTTGCGGTTGCTCAATCAAAGCCAGCAAAATATGTTCTGTGTCAATTTGATTGTGACCGTAGCGTTGGATGATTTCCGCCGCGCGCTGCGCAGCCTCCTGAGCGCGTTCTGTAAAACGATCAAATCGCATCATATAGGTTCCGTCCTTTAACTCAATCGGAGCTACACCTTGTCTATTCCATTCGCACTATTTCCCTAAAAGATTATAACATCGGTTCTATTAAAGATAAGAATTAGGCGTGTAAGAGATTTATTAACACAGGCCAGGTCCTGTCCAGGTAAATCCGAATGAAACAAACGACCCATTTTTTTAATCCAGTGTAAAATAATTGAATGGCAGTCCTTGATACGGTTAACGATCGCACCAGGTACCCCAACTTACGCCCACTCGATGTCCGCAAAGATTTACTCCCTGTCGCTGACCTGATCGAGTTATGCTTCGCCAGCACGATGGATCAGGATGGCCAGGAATACTTGCGCCAGATGCGCCAGGCTGGCCGGGATGCCCGTTTTTTGAGCTGGGCTCCCGAGGCTGCTGAGAAGGTGGCCATGCCCTTATCCGGCTACATTTGGGAGGAAGACGGCCAGATAATCGGCAACCTGAGCCTGATACCCATGAGGCAACAGGGGCACAGGATCTATCTGATAGCCAATGTCGCGGTCCATCCAGATCATCGCCGGCGAGGGATTGCCCGTGCCCTAACCCAGACCGCCCTGGATCGTTTAGAGCAGCGGCAGGTTTGGGCGGCCTGGCTCCAGGTTCGCGATGATAACCCTGCGGCTCATCACCTTTACCTATCCCTTGGATTTGTTGAACGCGCCCGGCGGACGACCTGGGAAGCCCGTCCATCTCCACGGAGCATGACTCGTACCAGTTCGGTACAAATCCAGGTGAGCGCTCGCCAATATAAAGATTGGGAAATCCAGAAACAATGGTTACTTGAGAATTATCCCCCAGAAGTGGAATGGAATCTGAATTTCAACCCGAATGAATTTAAACCCAGTTTTCTTAATGACTTCCTGCACTTTATGGAAGGCGGTCGCATCAAACACTGGGCAGCTCGCCGCCAGGGTGCTTTAACCTGCCTGCTCACCTGGCAAACCACCCGGATGTCAGCCGATAATTTATGGCTGGCTGCCCCTGGGACGGCCGATGACGAATCCCTGGCTTGCCTGCTCGCTCAGGCTTTGCATGACTTGTCCGGAAAACGGAATGTGGCCATGAATGTGGACTCCACCCGGCCTGACGAGGCGCTCATCGAGGCCGGTTTTACCAACCGCCAGACTTTGATATGGATGGAAAGAAAATTGTCCCCCTCCCAATAATCGTTTGCTTGCTCCGGTGCAGCGCGAATGATGCGCAACCCAATTCATCCTTCTACGTATAAATAGATAGCATCGTTCGATCAATTGCTGGATCATTGTTTTTTGCCTGGAGGTATACCATGAAACATTTTATTCTTCGTTGGGCGATTAACGCCGTCGCATTGTACGCTGCGATTGCTTTGATGAATGGCCACGGGATCACACCCCAAAGCACCAACTGGCTTTCCTTTATCTGGTTAGCGTTAATTTTTGGATTGGTCAACGCCTTGTTAAGACCTGTGCTCACTTTTTTGACCTGCCCATTGATTATCCTCACCCTGGGCCTGGGCACGCTCCTGATCAACACACTGCTATTTTACCTCTCCGGGGAAATAGGCAGGTATTTTCAGGTGGGGTTCACCGTGGCTGGCTTTGTCCCAGCATTTTTAGGTGCGCTCATCTTGAGCATAGTTAGCTTCATTTTGAGTGCTATCTTGCATGGTGAGCTCGAAGGCGGGCGTCATTAAAAGCTACAAGGCTGTAGGGTTTTTATACCTCTTTCGGCCTCTCTCATTAACATTTTTCATACACGTATTTAGCATATTTTTTATACGCCAGGCGTAAACTGCATTTGTAACCAGAAAATAACCATTATGAAGGAGGTAACCGATGTACTACAAACGGATTACTGACCCATCCATTTGGGGTGAGATGGAAAAGTTCCAGCGGGACTTTAACCAGCTCTTTGATGAAACACTCAGAGGTTACAATCAAGCTGCCCTGGACTACCCCGTAATTGCCATGTGGACCAACGTTGACTCTGCCATCGTCACAGCCGAAATCCCTGGCGTTTCACCAGAAGATCTCAGCCTGAATATCAATAAGCAAATTCTCGTTTTAAGTGGCGAGCGTCACCCGGAGGAAACTCCCAAATCAGCCGAATATCATCGCCAGGAACGAACCTATGGAAAATTCAACCGTACCATCGAATTGCCCTTCCCGGTGAATGCGGAAGCAGTTCAAGCCAAACTGGATAAAGGCATCCTCACGGTAATCCTACCCAGGCAAGAAGCGGATAAACCTCGAAAGATCACGGTAAAGAGTTCCAATTAATGGATGCGGCCTGTTTGAGACTGTAATAAGCTACCAAAAGACCTTGCTTTCATCTATGAGGAGGTGTTGGGATGGCAAACGAAAAGAAGAGTTCCAAAACTGCTTTACAAAACATAGGCAAAGAAACAACTGAACTAACTCGTGACCGCCGGACTTTTTCGCCGCGTGTGGATATTTACGAGACGGATCATGAAATCGTCCTGGTGGCCGATATGCCGGGAGTGGATGAAAAGTCCATTGACATAACCCTGGAAAAAGGGGTGCTGACCGTGTCGGGCCATACCGAAGACATCCAGCACGAGGATTTCACCCTGGCTTACACCGAATACCGGGAAGGAAATTATTCACGTAGCTTTGCGTTGCATGAAGCCATTGACCAGGACAAAATTCAGGCGATGGTGAGTAATGGCGTGCTCAGGTTACATTTACCTAAATCAAGCGAAAGTCAAGTCCATAAGATTCCTGTGAAAAGCTTATAGAAAGGAGTGATCTTATGCCCATTAGCGATTTACTTCCATGGAACCGGTCGGGACATCCATTAACCGTACGGCAGGACGACGACCCCGATAACGACTTAATGCTTATGCAAACTCAGATGAACCGGTTATTCAGCGAATTTTTTGAAAACCCCTTCCGGTCATTGTCCACTGAAACGAGTGGCTTTTTCCCCAGGGTGGATGTGAGTGAGACAGACGGTGAGTTTAAAGTGGTGGCCGAAATACCCGGGATGTCTGAGAAAGATATCGATGTATCTTTTTCAGAGGATACTTTGATTATCGCCGGTCACAAAGAGACAGAAAAAGAAGGGAAAGACAGGCGATACCACCGCATCGAACGCACCTCCGGAGCATTTCGCCGGGAAATTCCTTTAACGAGCCAGATTGCTGTAGAAAAGATCGAAGCTGTCTTCAAGAACGGCGAGTTGGCCGTTACACTCCCCAAGATAAATCCAGAGGTCGGTAATGTTAAGAAGATAACGGTCCAGGCCCGGTAAATCATCCTGTAAAGCGCCAACGGTTAAAATAATAACTCGCGCGGTGCTGGCGAAAGCCGCCAGCACCGCGCGAGTTATTTTATCTTTCCTATTGGCCTTTCGTTTGAACTAAAAGTTTGGCCAGCTCCATCAATTCATCCCATTCTTCGGTGAAGAAATGTAACGTGACATTATTGAGTTCGAGGTGAAAGGTGGTTTCACCATCCGGTTCCTCGGCCTTCCAGGCCAGGTAATTATCCGTTTCAGCAATAGTTTGAGTTTTAGGCTCGGAATGATCGCTCATCGTATGGTCTCCTGATCTCTATGTTTTCCAACCCGTGCACATCTCTAACAGATTTAAATAGCCCTCAATCGATACATGTATTATCTCACAGGATACCTACCCTTACCAGGGAGGTTTCCATGCTGTTTTATGGCCACCGCGCTGACCAGGCGCTGCTTATGCGCGGCGAAAGAACCGGTTAAATTGGAGCTTCCTGACCCATTGAACAATCGATTTAATGTGATTCCAGAGGGTCACATAAAAAGGCCTGGGAGCCGCCACGCCGGTGACCTCCACCCCTTCCCAGGGGTCCTGATCAAATAATTTACGAATGGCGTAATTCACAAACAACTTGAGCGTAGCGAGAACCGGCGCCGCCAGGATGACGCCGAAGAGGCCCAATATGTTGACGCCAATCAGAGCAGCTACCAGCACCGCTGCTGGGTGAACTTTAAGCGCCTGAGCCATGATCCGGGGTGAGACGAAATTATCAAAAAATTGGTCGTAAGCGATTGCAACGCCCAAAACAACCAGGGTAAAAGCCAGTTGAGACATGCCAAACGGCGGCGTTCCCGCAAAATAAGCCACGAGGCCATAGGTTGTCCAGGCGATAAACGGCCCGATATACGGGATGAACTTGGCCAGTCCCGCCAGCATTGCCAGGCCCAGGTAAAATGGCATCCTCTCCACGCCAAAGATCAGGGTATAGCTGACAATCGTGATGGCCGTGACGATCAACTGGCCCCGTAAAAAGGAATTCCAGATACGGCTGAGCTCATGGCCCATTCGCGCCGAATCGGTTTCGTAGCCCGGCAAGCGCAGGTCCAACAAACGACCGGTCGATCCACCGGTCTCCGCCAGGATAAAGTAAGCCGTCAGCAGAATAAACGCAAGCCAGCCGATTAACCCGGCCGCCCCGGTCGCAATTTTGCCCAGGAGCGCGCCGAGCTGGCCTAGCAGGTTCTGGACCGTTCCCATGACCTGAGAGATGAGAGAGTTGATATCCAGGTGAGCCAGGTCAATTTCGAAAGGGCCAATGGAGTAATGGAAAGTTGACAGGTTGGTTAACAGGGTGGGCAAATACGCCACCGCATTCTGCAAAAACGATACCAGGTTTTGAGATTGCTCAAACAGAGTTAAACCGCCCCAGGTAATCAACCCTCCCAGGATTAATATCAGAAGAAGGTAGATCACGGTGACCGAGATGCGCCAGGGAAGCTTAAGATACCGACACAGCAATTTCGCCAACGGGTATAAAAGATAGGCCAATATAAAAGCCATCAATAAAGGCCCTAAGATGACCTGAAACCGGATCAGCAAAAACGCCAAAGCCGCCACTAAAGTCAACGTGACCACCAGCTTGGTGGTCCAGCTCCAATGAGGGGAAGGGTGAAAATTAGACATATCCATGGTCAGGCTCTATTGCGATCCTTGATCAGGGCCAGCACTGGGGGGAGCTGGTGAGGGACGATGGTGCCACCACCGGATCACCGGGGGAGGTAGTGGCTCAGAAAGTTCTTCAACGACCGGAAAGGGGTCTAAATCAAACAGCCGCGAGTAGATATAGCGTCCCACGACCCGGAACGAAGCGATGGTCGGAGCCGCCAGAGCCACGCCAAGCACCCCTGCCACCGAGGCCCCAATGACAATCCCCAGGAGCACCACAAGGGCCGGAAGCCGCACACTGCGCCCAATGATCCGGGGGATCAAGTAGTTGTTATCCACCTGGTCGAAGATGGCCGTCATACCGACCACCACCAGGGCAAACGCCCAATGGGGAAGCGGAATCCAGTCCGACCCATGCGCCAGGGCCAGGATGATAGATAAGACCAACCAGATGCCATGCCCCAGGCTTGGGAAAAATTCTAATACACCTCCAATAAAACCCATTAACAATGCATAAGGTAAGCCAATAAATATGCCCACCAGGGTCAGAATCACCATCACAATGATAGATAGCAAGAGCTGGCCCCTGAAGAATGCTCCCCAAATCGTTTTGATTTCATGGCTCAGTCGCTGGTAATCTTCTCGGTAATCGGGGGGTGGAAGTTGAGCGATCCAGCTACTCATGGCCTGGCCATCTTTTACAATGTAGATTGAGAACACGATGATAAAAATAAACCAAATCAAAGATGTCAGGATCTGGCCAATGACATCCAATGACCGGCCAAACAGGGGTGAAACCATATCCTTCAAAGAGCTCGAAAGGCTGGCGAGGATGCGATTTCCATCAATCGTTACCCCAAATAGATCCCACCTTCGCCCCATCAAACCATTAATCCTTAAGATCAGCTCTTCCAGGTTAAGATTAAGCGTGCGAAGCTGGCGGAATAGCATGGGCATCACCAGGAAAAACAATGCGGCGATTATAATCGACAGGATCAGGTAAGCGATAAAGATAGCCCATGCTTTTTTCAGTTTAAGCGTGCCCTCAAGCCAGATAACAACCCCTGACATGATATAAGCCAGGATACAGGCCAGGATAACCGGAAGCACACCACCCCGGAATTTATAGAGAAAATAAACCATGGTGGAGAACAACAAGATGATCACCGAGAGCTTCATCAAGGGTGACCAGGCAATATGTTTCGCGTTCATGCTGTTATTCTAGTCGCAAATATCAAAACCGGGTATGGTTACGCAGGCTATGCTAGCCGGCATGATAAAGCAATGCAAAACATGAGACAGGCCAGGCCGTGATAATCACGGCCTGGCCTTAATCATCGACTATTCACCAGGCCTGCCAGCACACCTGGCCGGCGGCATCACCTGCAAATGGCAGATCATCCCCCTGGGTAGAGAGATACCCTTTCCCGGTTTACTGGCAGGTAAAGCCCAGTGAATTAAGGAAGGGGAAAACGGTGCACCACAATTTATTCGCATCAATAATATATAAGGAGACTACACACAGGCAGACCACAAGCAAGATTATCACCAGAACGATAATAAGCCAGACCGGGAATTTCTTTTTCTTTTTAGCCGGGACCGACGCTGGACCGGATGGCACCTGGCCGGAATAAACCGGTTGGACGGGCTGCTGGGGTTGCACCGGTTGAGGTTGAGGCTGGGGCTGGTATTGAGGCTGCGGTTGAGGCGGCACAGCAGCCTGAGGTGGGACGTAGGCGGGAGTCGAATAAACCTGGGGCGCTGGGGCAGGTTGAGGTGGAGGCGCCGCGGGTTGTTCAACTGGCTGAACAGGCTGGTAAGGCTGCGCTGCCGGAGCTGGTTGCGCCATCCCCATGCGAGGAGACGCAATAGTTGCATCGGGATCATAGGTGATCGCTTCGAACACCATCGCGACGGTTTCACCCAGGGTAAATATTTCACCGGACTGCAGGTGGTAAGGGACCATCAGGCGCTGCCCATCAACCAACGTGCCGTTCGTTGAACCCAGGTCTTCTAGCACGTAGCCGCCTTCTTGCATCACCAGGTGGGCATGGCGGCGAGACACGCTGGCGTCATTGACCACCACATCGTTTGCCAGATCTCTCCCGATAAGCACTTCATCTTTATCGATTGGGTATATTTTTCCTGGCGTGGGCCCAGAACGCATGGTTAATTGATAAGTAGTCGAAACCATAAGTCCTCCTTAGGAATTAGACGAAACCAGATATAGTGTACAAAAAATCCAAATTAATGTCAAATGAAATCGCCATATTTTATCCATATTCCTTATATATACCTGTCTTATGGCAGGCTTAACCTTATTCTTATGTATTACTAATCCAATTCGAACGTAAAATGGGTAAGGTTAAGCGAGTAAAAATAGATTTGTGAGGTTATTATGAACCTAGACCGCTATACCCAAAAAGCCCAAGAAGCTATCTTTGAAGCCCAGACCATTGCTCAGAACCTGAACCACCAAACGATCGAGCCTGCTCATCTCCTTCTGGCGCTCCTCCGCCAGGAAGAAGGGGTTGTTCCTGCGATTGTGACCCGGATAACCGGCGGTGTGGCTGCGTTACGAGAAGATATCGAGAAAGATCTGAACAACCGTCCCAAGGTATTCGGTGGGAATACCGGCCAGGCTGGATTATCCCGCCAGGCCAGTGACGTTCTTGCCGCTGCCGAGCGATATGCGAAAGGCATGCAAGATGAGTACACTTCGACCGAGCACTTGCTGCTCGGGTTGGTGGATAGCCCAGAAGGGAAACGGCTGAGCCAGTACGGGTTAACCAAGGATGCTGTTTTGAACGCCCTGGTGAATGTCCGTGGGTCCCAGCGCGTCACCTCCCAAAATCCAGAAGACACCTACCAGTCTCTCGAAAAGTACGGGCGCGATCTGACCGCCATCGCTCGCCAGGGAAAAATGGATCCGGTCATCGGCCGGGATGAAGAAATTCGCCGGGTCGTTCAGATCCTGTCCAGGCGTACGAAAAACAACCCTGCCTTAATCGGGGATCCTGGAGTCGGTAAAACCGCCATCGTGGAGGGCCTGGCGCAACGCATTGTCAATGGAGATGTACCCGAAGGATTGAAAAATAAACGGCTGGTGCAGCTGGACATGGGCGCCTTAATTGCCGGAGCCAAGTACCGGGGTGAATTTGAGGAACGGCTCAAAGCCGTTCTGAAAGAAATCGCTGCTTCGGCTGGCGAGATCATCTTGTTCGTGGATGAGATGCACACCGTGGTGGGAGCCGGCGCGGCTGAGGGAGCTATGGATGCAGGCAATATGCTTAAACCCATGCTGGCGCGCGGCGAGCTCCACCTGATCGGCGCTACCACCACTAATGAGTACCGCAAGTACATCGAGAAAGACGCCGCTCTGGAGCGCCGCTTCCAACCCATCCTGGTTGAAGAACCTTCCGTAGAAGACACCATCAGCATCCTGCGTGGCCTGAAACAGCGCTATGAAGTTCACCATGGCGTCCGTATCACCGACTCGGCTGTCATTGCCGCCGCTACCCTGTCTCACCGGTATATCACTGACCGCCACCTGCCGGATAAAGCCATCGACCTGATCGATGAAGCTGCAGCCAGGCTTCGCACCGAGATAGATTCCAAACCCCAGGCGCTGGATGTGGTCGACCGGCAGATTATGCAGCTCGAAATTGAGCACGAGGCCCTCAAGAAAGAGAAAGACCGCGCCTCGCAAGAACGCCTGGAAAAACTGGACAAAGAACTGGCTGACCTGCGAGAAAAGTCCACCGAGCTGCACGCGCGCTGGACTACGGAGAAGAGCGTGATCAGTTCCATCCGTGAGACCAAAGAGCAAATTGAGCAGGCCCAGGTCGAAATGGAACAGGCTGAGCGCCAGGCGAACCTGGAAAAAGCCGCTCGCTTGCGCTATGGAACACTACGAGACCTGCAAAACCGCCTGGAAGCCACAGAAAAACGACTCACCGAAATGCAGGCGAAAAGCCCATTACTGAAGGAAGAAGTGGATGCTGAGGAAATTGCCGAGATCGTCTCGCGCTGGACCGGCATCCCGGTGTCGCGCTTGCTCGAAGGCGAAATGCAAAAGCTGCTGCACATGGAAGATCGTTTACGCCAGCGCGTGGTAGGCCAGGATGAGGCCCTCCAGGTGGTATCGAATGCCGTCCGCCGGGCGCGCGCCGGGTTACAGGATCCCAACCGGCCCATCGGCTCGTTCATTTTCCTCGGCCCAACGGGGGTAGGGAAGACCGAGCTGGCGCGTTCTCTGGCTGAATTCCTCTTCGATGATGATCGCGCGATGATCCGCATCGATATGAGCGAATACCAGGAAAAACATACCGTCTCGCGCCTGGTAGGCGCGCCTCCGGGCTACGTGGGATATGAGGAAGGTGGACAACTCACCGAAGCGGTCCGCCGTCGCCCCTACTCTGTGGTGCTGTTTGACGAGATCGAAAAGGCCCACAGCGAGGTATTCAACGTGTTGCTCCAATTGTTGGATGATGGTCGCCTGACTGATGGCCAGGGTCGTACGGTGGACTTCCGCAACACCCTGGTGATCATGACCAGCAATTTAGGCAATGAGCTTTGGATGGGCGGTAATGACAATGATAAATTGCAGAGAGTCTCTCGCGATACGATTAACCGGATTCTACAGCAACATTTCCGCCCCGAATTCCTCAACCGGGTGGATGAAATCGTCATCTTCCATCCTCTGACCCGCGAGGTCCTGACCGGCATTGTCACCATCCAGCTCCGGCGGGTGGAAGCGCTGATGGCCGAGCGCGGGTACCAATTAGAAGTTAGCCCCGCCGCCAGGCAATACCTGGCCGACCAGGGTTACGACCCCGATTTTGGCGCCAGGCCGTTAAAGCGTACTATCCAGCGCGAGCTGCAAGATCCATTGGCCCTAAGCATCCTTTCGGGTGAGTTTCACCAGGGCGACGTCATTCATGTCGACTATGCGCAGGGCTCGGAGCCGGGCTCTGGAAAACTGACTTTCACCACCGTCGTCGAAGGTGAAGTCGTGGAATAACCACTATCACAAGAGGAGCGAATGGCATTCGCTCCTCTTGTTTTTTTAGATCCCATTAAACAGGTCGTGTTCTACCGGCTCGCCCGGTTCGGGTTCCGGGTAAGCGCGCATATAGCTATCACCGCGATTGAACAAGCGCGAGACAGCCCCCTGTAATCCGCGATTCATCGACTGCCCACCCTGGCTGGCATGGCAGGCTGCCGCTTCTTCACGAATCCTGGCCACCGGCCGGTAATCCACCAGGGCATGCGTGGGGAATTGAATTTCCGCAATTGATGCCAGGTCAATATCATGGTTTTTACCAAATTTAGACGGGTCCCGGCCAATCAGGCGAAACACGCGCACCGCGGCTTTCAAGAACTTGGACGGCATGGTGTGAAAATACAATTTCTGGGGGGTAAA
>JAJYIW010000275.1 GCA_021789855.1 Chloroflexota bacterium
GTGGGCGCCGGGCTGCGGCGAATGGCTGGAGGTCTCATCTATATCGAACATCGGCGAATTCCAGGCGCGCCGGGCCAACATCAAATACCGGCCGGCCGACGGCGGGAAAGTTCGCTTCGTCCACACCCTCAATGGCTCAGGCCTGGGCCTGCCGCGCACTTTGATCGCCGTGCTGGAAAATAACCAGCAAAGCGATGGCTCGGTGGTGGTGCCTGAGGTGCTGCGTCCCTGGATGGGTGGGATTGAGGTGATCCACCCGGGCGACTGAAGCATGCCCTCCGCAGGACTGCACCAGGCGTTATTGATCTTGATTTATGTCGGGATCGCCGTGGGATTCATCGGCCAGGCGATCCCTTTCTTTCCCAGCCTGCAGGTGGTATGGCTGTCCATCCTGGGCTACGGGCTGCTGTCGGGGTTTACCTGGCTGAGCGGCGGGGTCTTTTTCCTCATCACCCTGATCATGGTGGTCGATATTCTGCTGGATAATGTGCTGGTGAGCGCGGGAGCGCGGGTGCAGGGGACCAGCTGGCTGGCGCTGGGCATTGGGCTGGCAGCCCTGCTGGTCGGCAGCCTGCTTTGGACGCCCCTGGGTGGGCTGGCGGCTTCGTTTGCGGCGGTTTTTTTCGTCGAGCTGGTGCGCCTGAAGGATATGCAAAAGGCGCTGGCCAGCATGAAGGGGATGGCGATCGGCTGCGGTTGGTCGGCCCTGGCCCGGTTGGGGGCTATTTGCCTGATGATCGGGATGTGGCTGGCCTGGTATTTCTTTATTAAATAGTAGGAGCGCTCTTGGCGAGAGATCAAACAACAGGTCTCTCGCCAGGGCGCCAAGAACGCAAAGAAGATCTGGGAATCAGCCTAGCGGTCAGGTGTTTCGCGGGCGGATAGAGCCAGGTACAGGGCGATGGAGCCGGCCACCGCGGCGTTGAGCGACTCTACCTCGCCGCGCATGGGCAGGCGCATCAGCAGGTCGCAAGAACGGCGTACCAGGGGGCGCAGCCCTTCGCCTTCATTGCCCACCACCAGGGCGAGCGGCCCACCCAGCCGCACCTGCTCCAGCGGCTGGGCTTCCAGGCTGCCTTCCAGGCCGATCACCCACGCCCCGGCCTGCTTCAATTTTTCGATCGCCTGCGCCAGGTTAGCCTGGGCGATCAACAGGTGCTCGCTGGCCCCGGCGGATGCGCTGACCACTGCCGGGGTGACCGTGGCGGCGCGCGCCAGCGGCAGGATCACCCCGTGCAGGCCGGCCGCCTCACCGGTGCGCAGCAGCGTGCCCAGGTTCTGTGGATTTTGAATCAGGTCCAGCACCAGCACGAACAGCGGCTCGCTGCGTTCCACCGCCCGATTGAGCACATCTTGCAGGCCGGCGTAAGCATAACCGCTGGTTTCCAGGGCCACTCCCTGGGGATTTTCGCCCAGCGCGTCCAACCGGGCGCGCGGCGCCCATTCCACCGGCACGCGGCGAGCGCTGGCTTCTTCCAGGATCGTCGCCAGGCGGCCTTTTTCCTGCACGCCCTGGGCCACCAGCAAACGGAACATCGTCCGCCGGTGCGTACGCAGCGTTTCATAAACCGGGTTTCGACCGGTAATCCATTCTTTTGTCATATCTTTAATCCGGGCGCGCGAAAATCATCCGGCCGGCCGCCGTTTGCAGCACCTTGGTCACCGTGACGGGCACTTCCTGGTTGATATACTCTCGCCCATTCTCCACCACCACCATCGTGCCGTCATCCATATAGCCGACGCCCTGGCCCAGCTCCTTGCCTTCCTGGATCACGCGAATGGTCAGGTTTTCCCCGGGCAACAGGGCTGACTTGACCGCGTTGGCCAGTTCATTCACGTTCAAGATCATCACCCCTTGCAGCTCGGCGACCCGGTTCAGGTTGTAATCATTGGTCAGGATTGGGCAGCGAAGCTGGCGGGCTAACACGACCAGCTTGTCATCCACTTCTCGGATACCCTCTACATCAATATCGCTCACTCGCACGGGAATGGTGGGTTCTTTCTGCATTTGGGCGATGACATCCATCCCTCGCCTCCCGCGCTGGCGGCGCAGGCTGTCGGGCGAATCCGCGATGTATTGCAGCTCATTCAGGACGAAACGCGGGATCAACAACGAGCCAGGGAGGAAACCGGTGCGGGCAATGTCGGCGATTCGACCGTCGATGATGACGCTGGTGTCCAGGAGGATGGTGCGCCCCTCGTTCCAGTTTTTAGTGGTGGGGTTAAAATCATGCGTTCCATCGCCTGGCCGGTTGACCAATGCGCCGAGCAATGCGTTAATATCATTTTGGCGCATGAAAAAAGTGGCGACACCCAGATAGCCAAATACCAGCGCGCCCACAAAGGGCATAATGTTTCCAAACGGGGATGGAAGGAGTGAGAGGGGGAAAGCCAGCAAGGCTGCAATGGTCAGCCCAACGATTAATCCAATGATTGCGGTAAAAAAGCCCTGTGCCGAGATTTTCGCCATCGTATATCTGAGCGCCCGTATGGGCCGGGTGGAGATGTAGGGGGTGACAATCAGGCCAAACAATACGCCGATCAACCCTAACGCAAAACTATACTGCTCGGTGGAGAAAAGGGATGAGCCAGGAACTGCATTAGCAGCATGGCCGATGGATGAGCCCCATAACACACCCAGGACACAGAAAATAATAGCGCCGATCAAGCGAATTATAAAATCGACACTCATGTCACTCCTTTAATGTTAAAGAGCAGGATGAAAATAGGATGAATAACAAATTGATAATACTACGGCTGATATTCTAAGTCAACCGAAAGCCGTCGATTTTTGGGGCTGTTTAAAAAACAGGTTGTGCCAGGCAGGGGGTGCGGGGCCGGCTTAATCCGCGGAAGGCCGTGAATTTTTGGGGTTGGACCGCCGCGCCGGGCTCCTGGTTTTCTGGCGGGTCGGCTTCCCGGCGCTGGGGTTAAGCAGCAAGTTAAGCTGGTTAACCGCGCTCGGGTCATACTCCCGCCGGCTGCACACGTCGCAGATCCAGGTAGGGAAATTGGGCACCGTGATCAGCTCATCGGCCAGCCAGGTAAAATAGGTGCGGTAATGCAGGTGCATTTGCCCGGCCTGGCAACTGGTACACGGTTGCGCCATCAACCCCCCTTGATTATTCATGAAGTTATTTAATCCTTTCATCGTAGCGCCTGGTTAGAACTCCTTTGAAATAACGTTAAGTTGGGCTCGCCAGGCACTTATGGCGCTGCTTTGACGATGTCTGGATGATCCAGGATCTGCATGCTGTCTAAAGGCCAGTAAACGACTAACGCTTTTCCGACCACGTCGCTCAGCGGGACAAAACCCCAGATGTGCGAATCGGACGATTCGTTCCGGTTATCCCCCAGGACAAAGAGCGAATTGGCCGGCACTTTCCACGTGCCGGTATAGGTCGGCTTTTGAGCGATATAGGGCTCGGTCAGCGGCGTGTTATTCACGTAGACGATTCCCCCGCCCACCGTCACCGTGTCTCCCGGCAGGCCGATCACCCGCTTGATATAATCCTGCGTCGGGTCAAGCGGGTAGTGAAACACGATCACGTCCCCGTGAGAAGGCTTCCCTAACTCGTAGGCCAGCTTATTGATCAGGACAAACTCGTTGGGCTGCAAGGTGGGCTTCATGCTGATGTTTTCAACCCGCACACGCGCCGAAATCGCGTTAATCCCCAGGAATAACACCACAGCCAGTAAAACTGTTTCAATCGTATCAATAAATAATCCCAAACAACCGGAACGGGTGGATTTCTTCACCGGCCTTTCGTCTGGAATGGGTTCCGTATGGAAATTTTCCAATCTTACCTCAATTAATGTCGCTTTTTCCCCGATGCCTGCCCTTGTCCAGGGCCGTATGAGCGATGTGTGATAATACCTTCATTGCGTTGATTATAAGACGCCTTGAGGGTGATAGCAAGGGATCAGGCCAGGCTGCTTCCCCCATCTCTGCCCGGCAGCGCCGCCTTTCACTCGCGGCGGGCCTTCAGCACCAGGTGAATGGGCGTGCCCATGAAGGGATACT
>JAJYIW010000039.1 GCA_021789855.1 Chloroflexota bacterium
CCGATCTGCGCTAGGCATTGATTGGCCCCTGGTGGATGGCCGCTCACCGAGCCTGTCCGCGAAAGACAGCCAGGGTAAACCGTTGAAGCAGGCCGACTTATTTGAATAAATCTGGAAAAGAATGGGGTGAAGCGCCATGAAAAACGTGCTGGTAACGGGTGGGGCCGGGTTTATCGGTTCTAATTTTATCCATTATTTGCTGCGCGTTGAGCCGGACGTCAGGATAGTCAATCTGGACGCGCTGACCTACGCCGGCAACCTGGCTAACCTGTCTGGTTTGCCGGATGAAAGCCGTCATACCTTTGTCCATGGTAATATCTGCGACCGGGCGCTGGTGGATGGGCTGTTCCAACGCTACCAGGTGGATACGGTGGTGCACTTTGCCGCTGAGTCTCACGTGGACCGTTCGATCCGCGATCCAGGGACGTTCGTCCAGACCAATGTGGTAGGTACCTATACTCTGCTGGAAGCTGCTCGCCAGGCCTGGGCCGGCGACTCTGCTATCTCCATGAGCGAGGCGCGCTTCCATCACGTCTCGACCGATGAGGTGTTTGGCACCTTAGGCCCTGCAGACCCGCCTTTCAACGAAGCTACACCCTACGCGCCCAGCTCAGTCTACTCGGCCACCAAGGCTTCCAGCGATCACCTGGTGCGGGCTTACCATCGTACCTATGGGCTGCCGGTGACAATCACCAACTGCTCGAATAATTATGGCCCCTACCAGTTCCCGGAAAAGCTGATTCCATTGATGATTTTAAAGGGCGTCATGGGTCAGGATCTTCCGGTGTATGGGGATGGGAAACAGGTGCGCGATTGGCTGTACGTGGAAGACCATGTAGAAGCTATCCACCAGGTTTTGAAACGTGGCGATATCGGCCAGACCTATTGTGTGGGTGGAGACAATCAGCCGCCTAATATTGAAATCGTTGAGACAATCTGCGATATCCTGGATGAGTTGGCGCCTGGCACTCCGCCTGCTTCTCATCGCTCGTTGATCAAGCACGTGGTGGATCGCCCTGGTCATGACCGGCGCTACGATATCAATATCCAGAAGATAAAAACAGAATTAGGCTGGCAGCCCAGGCGTACATTGCGCGATGGCTTGCTGGCGACGGTGACCTGGTACCTGGATCACCCGGAATGGGTGAGCGCGATCAGCCAGCGCTCGGATTTTAAAACCTGGATGGAACATAACTATAGCCAACGTGGAGGCGGAAAATGAAAGGGATCATCCTGGCCGGCGGCAAAGGGACGCGTCTCTATCCTATTACCCTGGGGGTGTGCAAGCAGTTATTGCCGGTGTACAACAAGCCGATGGTCTATTATCCGTTGTCGATGTTAATGCTGGCCGGCATCCGCGAGATCCTGATCATCAGCACGCCCGAAGACCTGCCAGCCTTCCGCCGCTTGCTGGGCAGCGGTGCGCAGTGGGGCCTGTCTTTCGATTATGTGGAGCAGGCCACGCCGCGCGGCCTGGCCGATTCTTTCCTGGTTGGGGAGGAATTTATCGCTGGTCAACCAACCTGCCTGATCCTGGGAGATAATATCTTTTACGGGCATGGCATGTCGGGGGTTTTGAAGGCTTCTGCAGCTCTGGAGAGTGGGGCGATCGTGTTTGCTTACCAGGTCAAAGACCCGGAGCGCTATGGGGTGGTGGAATTTGATCAGGACGGGCGAGCCTTGAGCATAGAAGAGAAGCCGGAGCATCCGCGTTCAAACTACATTATCCCGGGTATTTATTTTTACGATCGCCAGGTAGTGGCGCTGGCGCACGACCTCAAACCTTCCAGGCGGGGTGAGCTTGAAATCACCGATCTGAACCGGGTATACCTGGAAAGTGGACAGCTCCAGGTTCAGGCCCTTGGCCGGGGGGTAGCCTGGCTGGATATGGGCACCCACGAGTCGCTGCTGCAAGCCGCCAATTATGTCCAGGCGGTAGAGGAGCGCCAGGGAATGATGATCTCTTGCCCGGAGGAGATTGCTTATCGCCGCGGATTTATTGGCGCAGACCAGCTCCTTTCGCTGGCTGAAAAGATGGCCGGTAACAGCTATGGCGCTTACCTGATACAATTACTACGAGAAAAGAGCCATTGAGATGATCCGTTTGCTACTCTTTGGGAAAATTGGCCAGTTGGGTTGGGAATTGCGGCGCACCCTGGCGCCCCTGGGTGAAGTGATTTGCCTGGATTATCCGGAGGTGGATTTTACCCACCCCGAGACGCTTCCTGGCATCGTTGAACAGGCAGCCCCGCAGGTGATTATTAATGCGGTAGCATATACGGCGGTCGATCAGGCCGAGAGCCAGGTCGACATGGCGCGCCTGATCAACGCCACCGCTACGGGTGTGTTGGCTGAGCAGGCTTTGAAACATAAAGCGGCGCTGATCCATTATTCGACCGACTATGTTTTCGATGGGCGCAAAGGGGAAGCTTACCAGGAGGCCGATCATCCCAACCCTCTCAATGTGTACGGTCAGACAAAGCTCGAGGGTGAGCAGGCAATCCAGCAGGTAGGCGGGGCTTACGCCATCCTGCGTACTAGCTGGGTATACAGTACGCGCCAGGGTGGGTTCGTGACCAAGGTGTTGCAGTGGGCGCGCCAGCAGGCCGTGTTACGCATGGTGACAGACCAGGTGAGTAAGCCGACCTGGGCCAGGCTGCTGGCAGAAGTGAATGCCCAGTTGGTGGCGATGGCCGGAGATGACCCGTATGGTTGGCTGGCTCAAAGGGCCGGGTTGTATCACCTGGCAGGCGGAGGTGTGGCCAGCCGTTATGATTGGGCGCAAGCTATCCTGGCCAATGATCCCCGACCCGCCGAACAGACGGTCCAAGCGTTGCAACCGGCGCTCACGAATGAATTTCCTACCCCGGCGGAGCGCCCGCTCTATTCTGTACTGGATTGTAGCCGGTTTACTCGCACGTTTGGCCTGGCTCTCCCGGACTGGCGTGTGACCTTGAGCCTGGCCATGGAAAACTAGCTTTTCCCACTTAATTCTTTTCGATACAGTACACCGTTGGCAGCCGCCAATGCCATGATCACCCACAGGAAGGGCAGGGCGAAGGAATCGATACTAAACCCTTCGACCAGGAAGGCGAGGATTCCTAGCAGGCCGGCCAGGGCTACCAGCCGAATCGTCGGGTCATGGCTTTTGCCTGAGAACCACGCGGACACCCACGTGAGAACATACCAGGTAGCAAAACAAGCAAAGCCCACCAGGCCGGTTTCTGCCAGCAAGCGAATCCACATGCTTTTTATATTGGGCAGATCATATAACCGGTAAAGCACATCCCGGATTTCAAATGTGCCCAATCCCTGGTAGGGGAAATCGTTGGGAAAATAAAATCCGGCGTTTCCTATGCCTACGCCCAGCCAGGGGTGATCATTGAACGTGTGCCAGCCGGAAAACCAGTAGACCAGGCGTTCCTCGAATCCGTACTTGGTGCTCAGGTAGAGGAAACTGTTTTCATTGAGCCCCAGGCTGTTCAACTCAGCCTGGGTAAATGGTTTTAAGAGATAACCGTAACGCCGGTCGTAATGACTGTAGGCTACCACGAATCCGAAGATCCCACCCAGGTAAACGGCAAGAAAGACGAGTACCAGGCCTACCCGGATGACCACCTTAACCAGGCTGAGGCCGATTCCGGTAGTTGCATGGATGGTTGAGGTGATCCGGCGGATAATCCAACGATAGATGGCCAGGTTTATTTTGATAAGCAAGTAAACTACCATGAGTAAGAAAGCAACCATGCCCACGCGCGGCGAGGAGAGGACAAAGACTACCAGGCTGGGGATGAGTAAGAAATCTTCGACGGTCAACACCTTGAATAGCCGGAAACGAAAAGCGGATAATCGCTGGAAGCTGGCAGAGATCCACAGGGGGAAGAACAGGATGTTGAGCAGGTGTGCGAACCAGGACGGCTCATAAGCCAGCCCGGTGACCCGGTTTCCCTCTCTTACGGCTGAGTTTTGGACGACCAGCAGGTCACGCAGATGGGCAAACCAGTGGGGATAGTTAACGCCGTGAAATTCGATATAGTATGCCTGGACACAGGCCCAAAGAATCATAAGGATCCCCCCGATCGTGATCCATTGGAGCGCTTTCTGCATGTGGGTTTTGTCGGATGCCCAGGCGGCGATACATAAGTAGAACGATAAGCCAATGCCCAACGTCAGGAAGTCGCGGACTTCCTGGTATACGATCGTACGATTTTTAAATATCATCGGGGCCATGAAATAGGCAGCCGCCGATGCGATGATAGTAACGGCGATAAAGGCGAATAACGGCCTGCTTTCCAGGGGCAAACTTCCATGGCGTAAAAGGTACGGAAGGAACCATACGATCAAAATAATCGCTAAGGGCATGGCTGAGAAAGGGACCACCACGGAACGGGTGATATTTCCTAGCAGGGGGAAACTGGTCAGCGGGAGGCCTATCAAAAGCAAGGCCCACAAGATCTCGATGGCCCAGTTAAGGATGGAAAATTGATGGGCGCGTGCTGTGGCGGAGGTCATTTTAAGGTTTGGCCTTAAATACGGGCGAGAGCGTCAGGATTATCCCAACGACCAATCCGATCAGGCTTCCGGCCAGAACAAGGGTGTCGGTTTGATAATAGGTCGGCTGGGTGGGAAGATTCGCCTTGGTGATTACGTCATAAGTTAGATAGGGCTTCAGTGTTCCATCTTGTTTCATCTGATTTAAAACGACCAGGCTCTGCTGTAACCAATCATTAACCACCTTTTGCGCGATGACGGGATCTTTATACCGGAAACGTATTTCCCACAAGGCCAGCATCCGCTCGATGGAGGAATTTTGCGAGAAGGAGGCTTCGTCCATGGGGAGGCTCAGGCTCTTGCTGTAAGCAACCACCTGGGGAATAGCTTCGGTAAATGCCGCTTGAATGGTCTGCATGGCCTGATCTTCATCATAGATTCGTGCGGCATAAAAGGGTTGTGTATTCAACAGCGTGTTGGTGAAATCAACTGCCACGTGGATGGTGGCTTTCGATTCGTATAAAGGAGGCGTGATATACCGGAACGCGAATCCTATCGCGCCTCCCGCGATGGTGCAAAAGACAACCAAACGCCATAGATTCAAAATTCGTTTTATTTCATCCAGAATAATGGTTTCCTGTTCCATGCAACCTCTATTAAATAAAATGGCCCTGTTTCTGGGGGTTTATTATACTGGAATAAAACCCTACCTACCCGATCCCATGCAACTGATCGGTCTTGCGGACCAAACGATGGATTTATCTTGAGTGATACCCAGGTTACTCTAAGCGGGAGGGTTATCCTTAGGGCCGCGTAAAACGATTAACTGGTTTTCCAATTCTGCCCGTTTGGCCATAGCCGCTTTTTTGACTTCATCTTGCACCGTGGTTGCATACTCACTCAGGTGGGAACGTAACTCCCCTCCCGAAGAAGGCGCCAGTAACAGGGCGGCTGCAGAGCCCGCCAGGCCTCCCAAAAGTAACCCTAATATGAAATTGGATATCCGGCTCATGTGACCCTCCATGGTGAAATAGGGTGTCCATGGTATTGTCATCCAGGGATTGACTCATGGATTAGATATATTGTACACTCAAACTATGGATACTTCGAGTAAACGATCTTTAGACATCTGGTCAACGTTAATTATCCTGGCGGCCATCATCTTGTCCGCCAGTCGCCTGGTCATTACCAATTGGACGAGTAACCTCGATATCATCTTAAACCTGACTATCATGGGGGCAGTTTTAGGAATAGCCCTGGGACAATCCAAATTTTCAAGCAACCTGGTCCGCGTGATGGCTCTAGCTTATACGCTGTTTGTTATCCCCTGGATATTTGGCTCGGCGCTCATGCCCAGCGTAGAATGGCGAGACCGCCTGGCCAGCCTGGCTACCCGGTTAAATATGTCGGCCGTCCAGTGGTTGCACAATCATACAGTTCCAGACCCGATCCTGTTCCTCTTCTTGATGGCTTTGCTTTATTGGATTATCGCTATCGTCGCCACTTACATGGTGAGCCGGTATGAATCGATCTGGGCTGCCATCATCCCCGCTGGTGTCGTGATGCTTTTTATCAACCATTACGATATTCGCACTGTGGGGGATCAGCTGGTCATCTATTTTATGTTGTGCGCTCTATTATTAATAGGCAGGCTGACCTATTTACATCATAGGGCTGAATGGCAAAAGTCGGGCATATTTATCATGCACGAGACCGGCGCGGATATCGGTCGCGCCACGATTATCGCCGGGGTAGCCCTGGTCCTGATTGTTTTTTCGATACCAGTCTCGAAATCAGATATTTCTCAATTGGGAAAAACCTGGGATACCGTGGCCAAGCCTTGGAATACCGTTCGCCAACGATTTTCCAATGCTTTTTCTTCGTTAAAATCCAGTAACCCGGTCATTCAAACGGTGACGTATGGCGATCAGCTCTCTTTAGGGACGACGATAAGCCAGAGCCAGCAGATTGTTTTCACCGTCATCCCAACCGAGCCGCTCAGCTTCGGCGCCCGTTTTTATTGGAAGGCGCGTAGCTATGATACGTATGAGGATGGTAATTGGAGCTCCACCATCACCAGCACCAAGGATTTTAATTCGAGTAATTTCAACTTGACTTATCCCGGTTCCATCAGTAATTCCGGACGCACGGAAGATCAGGTGACGTTTTATCCCAATACGCCACAACAGGATATTCTGTATACCAGCGGTGAACCCCTCTTTGTGGATCATGCCAGCCAGGCCATATTGAGCTTTTTACCCGATGGCAATGTGGATCTGGAGGTTTTAATGGCTACGCCGCCGGTCAATCCAGGAGAGAATTACCGGGAAAGGGTATCGGTCAGCCGGCCAACCGTGGAACAAATGCAAACATCGTCCACCACTTACCCTGCCTGGCTGACTACCAGGTATTTGCAGATTCCCAAAGGATTTCCAACTAACATTAAAGCCCTGGCCGAGCAGGTGACCGCTGGAAAGACCAACCCCTACGACAAAGCGGAAGCCATCACGGAATACCTGAGAGCTGCAATCCAATATAATGGGAGTATTCCTGTGCCTCCGTCCAGCGAAGATCCGCTCGAATGGTTCCTGTTTGAATTAAAGCAAGGCTATTGCAATTACTATGCTTCAGCCGAAGTGATGATGCTGCGCTCCCTGGGCATTCCAGCCCGGCTGGCGGTAGGATACGCTCAAGGCGAATATGATGCGCAAACGGATGTGTATACCGTGCGCCAGAAAGATGCTCATGCCTGGCCAGAAGTCTATTTCAACGGGGTGGGGTGGGTTGAGTTTGAACCGACAGCCTCGCAACCGGCCAGAGATTGGCTCACATCCAATCAATCCGCGAGTGGCCAAAACCAGGGCAATAATTATGATACTCTGCGCCAGACATTAGAAGCCAACCCCAGGAGTTCCGTCCCCCTCCAAATCCCGGCGGCTGCCACCCCAGGCTCATCGCAATTTTTATTCGGTTTTTGGTTTTATCTTGGCACAGCTCTGTTTATTTTTGCAGTCAGTTTTATCATCTGGCGGTTCATTCTCCCCCCCTTCAAGCGTGTGCCATTGCCATTCCGAGTAGAACGCTTTATGCGTAAGCGAGGATGGTTTGTGCCCAGGTGGCTGCATAACTGGAGCCTGTATAGCATGCAAACGCCATTTGAACGTGCTTATCGTGCCATCGGCCAGGCAATCCGGCTGTTGGGTCAAAAGCCGGATGTGGCTCAAACCCCTTCAGAACGGGTATTGACCTTAACCCAGCTCTTACCTGAAGCCGCGATGCCGGCGAATTCATTCTTGACCGAATACCAGCGAGACCAGTATAGCCCATACCCGGGTGATTTGATCCGGGTGCGAATGGCCATTCAAACCATCCGGCGAGCCGTATACAAGGCATACCTGGCTCGCCTGTTTAATCGCCAGCGAGCCAGTCGATAGAATTGTGCTCAAACATCTTGATCTGGCATTGCAGGATGACCTGGAGAGCCCTCACCTAGACCCTGCGTACTCTATCGCGGAGCGCTTGTAACCGCGCCTCTGCCAGTCCTTTCAACGTATCCAGCGTATAAAATGGGTCCTGGCCCTCAACCGTGGTGGAGGCTGAGATATTGCCATGCAGAGCAGCGGAGAGGGGATCATAAGACTGCCGGTACCCGGCCAGGAACCCACCGCAAAAGGCATCCCCGGCACCGCTGGGATCGACGATATTAGAAGGGTACGCCGGGATATCCCAACGTGAGCGGGAGGCGTTGTCATAGAGATATTGGCCGCGCTCACCGCGTTTAATGACAATGATTTCACAGTTATAAGACGATAGGGCTTCGGCCATTTCCCACAGGTCGCTGGCGCGCCCTTGAAACAGGTTGCGTATCTTTTCTTCGGAGACCAAAAAAGCAGTAATTCCATTCAACAACGCGGGTATATCATCCCAGAAAGCGGGGTTCATATAGCCCTTGGATGGATCCATGGTAATCGTGGTTATATGACCCTGCCTCAGCACCGAGGGAATGAGGCTATGGGTCAAGAAATCTAATGGGCACAGGTGGGCAGCGGTTGCATCAAGGTAATCAGAGGGAATATCGCTCAACCTGAGGGTCAGAGCAGATAAACGGGAACGGCTATCGATATCGGGTGATACATAGTGATAATCCAATAAACCCTTAGGAAACGGCAGCCCGAGTTTATTGAATACGTTCAATGGGTTATCCCATTGTACGGTGTCCTTATCCAGGTAAGCCACGAAGAGGCGCAAATCGATGGGTTGGGGCAACACATGGATGCCGCGCTGATCGAGCCCCTTGCGTTTTAATTGATCGAGCCATTCCTGGGGAAAATCATTCCCCACTCGCCCGATTAAGCCAATACCCGTTTCCCAAAGGCCCAGTCCAGAAGCGGCATAGACCAGGTTTCCGCCTAACGTGTCTACTCGCGGTTTTTTTCCGGGCAAGAGCGTGAAGCACCGGTTTAGTTGACCTGCGATAAGATATTTAGTTATAGGAGTCGTGGCCACAAAGTTACCCTGGTGATCGGCATTAAAAATTCCCCTGGCGCTTCAGGATTTGCTGTGCGATGGCTTGCCATAGAAGATCCTCAAGGGTCTTGATCCTGGCATGAAATCTGCAAGGCACTTCTATAATCATATATTCAGCAGAAAAATAAAGCAAGGCTCTATGGCCTGCATTTTGCGTCTTCATAACTTGATCCATGGATTGGCTGCGATTTAATCACCGAAAGGATGTGCTATAATCTTTTTATGGCAGGAAATAAAGGCACCCCTTCCAAACAGGCAGCTCAATCCTCCCGTTTCTCATCCCAAAAGAATGCCTCCAAATGGCCGGCCTCCCGAGCGCAAGCCGCCAAGAGGGTTAATGCCAGGGATAAGGGTGGGGAAAAAATAAAGAGCGGAAAATCATCTACGCCCCCAAAGATACCTGTGCCTGTATCGTTCAGCCGGCGCAAACACCCTTCCCATAAATCGCGGCCTTTCCTTACAGCTATTTCGCCCGAAAGAAAAATCGACCTGGTTGGGATTTTGATAACCCTTTTAGGGGTGTTGACTTTTTTAAGCCTGATTTCGATTAACCGCAGTGGATTGACAGGGTGGTGGATCAATGGCCTCGGCCGGTTATTTGGCTGGGGAGTCTATGCCCTCCCCATCGCCTTCCTTGTGATTGGTCTGTGGATGGTTTTTAGAAATATGGAACGGCTGCCCATGATCACCATTGAGCGGCTGGTGGGCATCCTCCTCTTGCTGATTAACCTCCTGGCGTGGACACATTTTCTGATTGGCGGAAACCTCACCCAGGCTGGAGAAGGCCAGGGCGGGGGATATATTGGGGCGTTGATCCTCCAGGGATTAACCAGCGCCTTAGGGCCAGCCGGCAGCGCGGTGGTTTTGATCGCATGGTTATTAATCGCCCTGGCATTTACATTTGATGTCACCATTCCCGAAATATTTCATTGGATCGCCCCGGTAAAAGATTTTTTAACGGGCCTTTGGAAGTCTTACAGGGCCAATCGAAATCAATCTTCGAGCCAGGAAGCTGTCTCGCTGCCTCCCAACTTCACGCCCATGCCGGGTGCTTTAGCGCAACCCGAATCAACGGCTCTACCCACTGGTGTCAATACTTCTTCCCCCCAAACGGTTTCACCGGCATCCGCATCAGAAGCTTTTCTATCTTCCAGTGGATCGGGACCCGCCCAAGCTGCGCCATCCTGGGTATTACCTCAAATCGATGCAATTTTAGACGCAGGCATCCCGCCCGAAGTGGATCATGAGCAGGAACAGCAACGTGGTCACTTGATAGAGGAGACTCTGGCTTCTTTTGGCGCGCCTGCTCATATTGTAGAGATTCATCGCGGGCCAACCATCACCCAGTATGGGGTGGAACCTGACTTCGTTGAGACCCGCAATGGCCACACCCGGGTACGGGTCAGCAAAATCGTATCCTTGGCGGATGACCTGGCCCTGGCTTTGGCGGCACCCCGCATCCGGATTCAAGCGCCTGTTCCCGGCCGGGCCTACGTGGGCATTGAAGTTCCGAACAACCAGATCAGCCGGGTAGCCCTGCGCGACGTCATCGAAAGTGAGTCTTTTCAAAAGTTGCACTCCCCCTTAAGGTTCGCGCTCGGAAAAGACGTGGCAGGAAACCCGGTAGCTGCCGACCTGGCTGCCATGCCCCATCTACTGATCGCTGGGACAACCGGTTCGGGTAAATCGGTGTGCGTTAACGCCATCTTGAGTTGCCTGTTAATGAATAACACCCCAGACTATTTACGTTTGATCCTGGTTGATCCCAAGCGGGTCGAGCTCACCGGTTACAATGGCGTTCCCCACTTGCTTGCTCCGGTCGTCACGGATGCAGAAAAGGTAGTCAGCGCCCTCCAATGGATGATGCGCGAGATGGACAGCCGCTACCAGAAATTTGCCCAGGCGGGGGCGCGTAACATCGTAGATTACAATAACCGCTTGCAGTCCAGGAATGAAAAGCCCATTCCCTACCTGATCATCGTCATTGATGAGCTGGCCGATTTAATGATGATGGCCCCGGAAGAGACGGAACGCACGATCACCCGCCTGGCGCAATTGGCCAGGGCTACCGGCTTGCATCTGATCCTGGCCACGCAGCGGCCCTCCGTGGACGTATTGACTGGCTTGATTAAAGCCAATTTTCCTGCACGGATCGCGTTTGCAGTGGCTTCAGGGGTAGATAGCCGGGTTATTTTAGACCAGCCGGGCGCAGAACGCCTGTTAGGGCGCGGTGATATGTTATTCCAGGCGCCGGATGCGCCGGCTCCGATACGCCTACAAGGCGCACATGTCTCTGAGAGCGAAATTCAGCGGTTGGTTGAATACTGGAAATTATTCTCCATCCCCCAGACTCCTGCCCCACCTGGCGCCGAGAGCAGCGACCGGACGACCGATGGGTTATCCAAAGACCAGGCTGCTTTCAAGCAGGCTGCTTTTTGGGGAGATATGACCCCTCCCGATGATGGCGATCCAATTTATAAGGACGCGGTTGAGCTTGTCAGGCGCGAAGGGCGCGCATCCATTTCTATGCTTCAACGCAGAATGCGTATCGGGTATACCCGCGCAGCCAGGTTGATCGATACCATGGAGGAAAAAGGCATTGTCGGGCCGCCGCAGGCTAATACCCAGGTGCGGGAAGTGCTGGATTATGGCCAGACCGCCCCGCCTCATCAGGATTGAATGGATCGGGAGGCTGTCTGGACAGCCTCCCTTTTTAACGCGGAACTATTCTGTTGAGCCAGCGTCTGATCCACAATGAGTGAATTATGAGGTATTGTGGAGGTTATAGCGATGAGAATACCACAATTAGCAACTATCCTGATGTTATTTGCCATTTTAACCAGTGCCTGTGGTGAAACCATAATGGCGCCTACCGCCACTCAGGTGCCGCCTTCCTTATCAACGGCTACCCCGTTGGCGCCATCCGGGACGAATCCTGGCCCGTTCAACAACGATCAATCATCCCCTCTCCCAACACCTCTGTCTGACTACCCTGTTGCGGTTCAAAAAGCTGTTAAGTCGTTAGCAGCCCGGTCAGGCATCTCTGAAAATCAAATAGTAGTGATCAGTTATGAAAGCGTGGAATGGCCAGATAACTGCCTGGGGGTTAATCAGCCGGGCATCATGTGCGCGATGATCGTCACCCAGGGATACCGGGTCATCCTTCAAGGGAATGGCTCACGGTACGAATATCACACCAATGGGAATGGGAGTGTGGTGGTGCTGTTTGGAGGTACCGGGCCGGCGTCTACACAGCCAGGCTCAAGCCAGGTTAAGCCTGGCTTGAGCGGGCCGGTGTTCAGCTGGCGCAGCGAAGGAGGAATCGCCGGGTTGTGCAGCAGCTTAACCATCACGGCCGATGGGGATGTTTCGGCATCCTCCTGCGTAGGCGGGAAGACCAGGCTGCTTGGCCAGGGGAAGTTGACCTCACTGGAACTGAGCCAGTTGACTCAATGGATACGCCAGTACCAGAGTTTTGAGATCAGCCTGCAAAATGGCGTAGAATCCAGCCACACCCCGGTTCCTGATTCGATAGCAACCCGGATCACTTTTACCGGCCTGGGTTCTCAGACCCCGCTGGACACCGCCAGGCAGGTGATGATCCATTTCGCCGAGGCGATCTTTACCCGGGTTGCAAGATCGGGGTAGATCCATCAGCGTTTTGGACGGCTCCTTCTATGCTATAATGAATAGGCATTGACCAGGAATCCTTGCATTTGAATAGCATGGGTAACGGCTCTGATCCATGTGACAATGAACCGAATTTCAGGTATTCACAGAAGTTTTTTCCCTGTGCGCTCCTGAAATTCGCACCATTAAGTACTCAGCTTTATCTTCCCCCAAACAGGGTGTCCATGGCATTCAAAGGGGTCAGGATCAAATTAGAAGGCAAGGATGAGGCTCTGCGGCATTCGGGCCTGGTGGTTATGCTTTTATGGCTTCCTCTTTTGTTCGCAGCCTGTGCGACCCGGAATGTCCCATCTCCCACGCCCAGCCTGAGCCCTTTGAAGACCCCATCACCTTCCGCGACCCGAAACACGCTGACGCCTACCAGTGAGCTGACCCAAACGATCACGAATACCCCCGAAGCCGTGGGTACTTTACCGGTCTGGCAACACTATGCAGCTCCCACCCTGCCGGCTGTCACTGCGATTCCGCCACCCATCAGTGGCTTGAATATCCCCAATGAGGTGAAATCCGCCATCCTGGTGGGATCTGACGAAGACCTGCCGTATGTTGGGCGGACCGACTCGCTGACGCTCATTTTATATAATACCCGCCTGTCCAAGGCCAGCCTGATCTCGATCCCGCCCAGCCTGTTTGTCTATATTCCGGGTTACACCATGCAACGGATTGGGGTGGCTTATGCCATCGGAGGCGTAGAAGGCTTGAAACAAACCCTGGCGTATAACCTGGGCATCGATCCGGGTAACTGGCTGGTGATTCACCCCAAGGATTTTGTGACGCTGGTGGATGCTCTAGGAGGGATCGATGTGCCAGTCCTGCTGCCCATGCCGGATGCCTGCAATGGCATTGTCAACGGCACCATTCACATGAGCGGCGACCAGGCTCTGTGTTATTCTCGCTATCTCAAAGACCTCGATGAGATCGATCGCGATCGCCGGCAGCAACAATTGTTACGGCTGTTGTTTTTACGGTTGGTCACCGGTGGAAACCTGGTGCGTATACCTGACCTGTATCATGCTTATCAGAACCAGATTTTATCGGATCTGAGCCTGGATGAGCTTGAAGCTGGCATTCCTCTTGCACTCAATTTAGGCGACCCCCAGCGGGTGGCTTATTTCCAGATCGGCTGGGACGAGACGATCTCCTGGCAGCTTCCGGGTAAAGCTAAAACATCGGTATTATTGCCCAGGCCCGATAGGCTGAATGCATTGATCCAACAGGCTGTGGATGCCGTCATGGCGCCTGCGCCGCTCTCAGACCGGGTTTCGACGCTGGTATACGAATTGACCATTTCCCCAACCCCCACCCTGACACCACTTCCCAGCCTGACGTTTACCATAACGCCTACGTTTTATATTTCTCCGACGCGTACACTGGTGCCCACCATTACAAGGACCCCGACCATCACGCTAACCCCCACGATCACTTTAACCCCAACGATCACCATGACCCCCACGCCAGGGCCATCGCCCACTCCCACGTTAACTCCCACCTTCACTCAGACTGTGACCGCCGGTCCTTCACCTACCAATACACCAACCACGACAGAAACGCTCACGCCAACCGCTGGCCCATGAGATGGACAAGACTAATCCTAAAACCATGGAGAGTATTATATAATTCATCTATAAGGTTGTGCACCCAGGCTGGAGTCGGGAGAACTCATTTAAAGTTAAAGTTATTAACTTAGCATGGTAATGAAACGGATCAAGGGTCGTCTCTTTAAATTATTTTGGGTTGGCCTGGTTTTTGGATTGCTGTGCGGAGGGATGTACCAGGTATCCTCCACACCGCCCAAAGCGATGGCAGATAGTTTAACCACGCTCGCTCCAGGTACCCCTACACCGACCGCGGGGCCTAATCGAAAAACGACGATCAAGGTTTCCTACATCACCTATGAATGGTGGTTGATCAACTGGAGTGATAACCAGGTCGTATGCCAGGTTTATGTCGAACATGAGGGTTGGCCTTCGCGCGCTGAGGTGTATTATTATTGCGGGCAGACCATCCTCAATGTGTGGACTGCCACCCCTACCTGTAATGTGAGCGCCAACGCCGCCAGCCTTGCAAGCTGCTCCGGGTTATACCTGTACCTGGCGCATGTGACGCCAGGTGAGCGTAAGATCAGCGTAAACCTGGCGCCGCCGGCGGTATGGGTTTCGATCACGGGCTGTACGCCGACTCCCCCGCAAAACACATGTGACACGCTGCCCCAATTGCTTTTTACCGGGGAGGAACCTCTCCCGAATGAGCAGATCATCCGCATCCAGGGGAGCCTCAATGGAGAACCATTTAGCTGTGCGGGCAATACCTGCACGGTTCCCATGCCGCCTACCGGTAAAAACGGGATACCGGTGGTGTTTTGGGCCGATTCGAGCTTTGGCGACTCCAGCCAACATTTTACGGCTCAAGTCCGGGCTGTTCCATGGGGCGATTTCACCGCTCCCGATGGGAACACGGCAGACAAGCCCTTATGGTACGTTGATGTTCTCAGCACCCAATGGCGCGGCGCCCCCCTTGCCAGTTGCGCCGAAACCTGGGCCTCCTTCCCGGATTTGAGCGGCCCGCCGGCCTGGCTTTTAACCCCCGACCGGCCTGAAGGCTTAAAATCTTCAGCATCTTATTATTACCTGGCCGGGGCATTAATCAAACAAGGGGCAGTCGATGCCAGTGACTGCCCGAACGGTGGGCTGCAGGATCAGGACGTGGCCAATGCCTGCGGTTTGCAAAAGGCTCAACCCAGTGTGGATGAATGGCAAAATCGTTTTGATGCCGAGATCATCAAGGTGGCCCAGGATACCGGCGTACCGGCGCAACTCATTAAGAATGTGTTCAGCCGCGAAAGCCAGTTTTGGCCTGGGTTATTCAAGAGCTATCAAGAGGTGGGCCTGGGCCAATTAACCTCGAATGGGGCCGACACCGTCCTGCTCTGGAATCCCAACTTCTTCAGCCAGTTCTGCCCGTTGATCTATTCGAATAAAGTCTGCCAGCAGGGATTTGGCAATTTAACCGCCGATCAGCAATCCGCGTTGAGAGGTGCGTTGGTCAGTAAAGTGAACGCTGCTTGCCCAGACTGCGTGGCTGGGATTGACTTATCCCAGGCTAATTTTAGCATCGGTATTTTTGCGCGGAGCCTGTTAGCCAATTGCGAGCAGGTGGGCGAGCTGATTTATAACACCACGCAAAAAGTTGCCGGTTCAGTAAGCAATTATTCAGATTTATGGAAGTTTACCCTGGTCAACTATAACGCAGGCCCCGGTTGCCTGGGTGATGCGATCCAGACCACGGTGAACCAGCGCCAGCCCTTAGATTGGGCATCGGTTTCATCCCATTTAGGCGTAGCCTGCCAGGGAGCGATTAAGTACGTGAATGATATCAGCCAGGTGGCCGGCGTGCCGACCCCCACCCCAACCAGCGTGGTGCCAACGGTCATTTTGCCGACCCAGGGGCCGACTCAGCCTGGGTCGACTACTGCCACCGCCACGGCGGCATCCATTGTGGGTGGCCAGAAGACGCCAACGCCAGCCGTCACCCCAACGCCCACGCCGACATTGGGAGGATACCCGGCGCCTGGTAACGCCACGCCTACCTTGGCCCCGACCACTTCCGGCTATCCAGCCCCTACCTATAATACCCCCACCACGCCGGCTGGTTATCCATAAATGATCAAGTCAGTCATGCGGAGTTATTCCCTCGATGTCTTCACCCTTTAAATCGTTTATAAAACTATTGGTACCGACTGCATTCCTGGCAACGCTGGTTGTTCTGGCAGTTATCTATTTCCCTGGCCTGCCTCTTCATAATGCTGCTTCCACAGTGACGCCCTCTCTGGCTCCCACGCCTGTACCAACCCTGAACAGCCAGGAGCAGGTGATCCAGCAGGCGGTGGAACAGGCCATACACTCCCGCCAGGATGTGCTGGCTTTTCAATTGTTTACGGTCAAAATTAATGCGGTCGAGTACCACCCGGGCGACACCCAGGCGCTGGCTTTTTTATCTTTAAATGACCCTCAAACGGGTAAAGCGGCCTTTTCAGAGCCTTACCTGGTTGTGGTGGCTTTAAATAAACAGCAGAATGTCATGTCTGCCTCATCCTGGGGCGTGACCCTGCCCTCGGATCCGGGCTTTCAAGCTCAGATCGCTGCTTTACCCGGGACGATCCTGTCTCCTGAGCTTCGCAGTTTATATGCACCCTCCCCCCAGGCGCTTGCTCCCCAACCTCTGGGCCCTATTGGCGGCTACCACCTGCCTTGGGCCGCCGGGGTCAGCAAGCAGCTCACGGGCAGCGTTGGTCATTTCTTGATTTACAACTCATGCTCTGAATATTATTGCCGCTATGCTTTCGATTTTGCGGATGGGACGCATTTCCCCATCGCTGCGGCCAGGGGTGGGACGGTGTATGGTTTTCGCTGGTCTTGCCCTGACCGGCCAGAAAACGCCACGCTGCCAGGGGACTGCACCAATTACATCACCCTGGAAGACAAAAGCACCACGCCCACCACGTACCAGATTTACCTGCACCTGGACTATGATAGCATCCCGGCAGCGCTCCGGTCGATTGGTGCTCCAGTCTCACAGGGAGACTTCCTGGGCCGGGCGGACAACACCGGTTACAGTTGGGGCAGTCATGTGCATTTTATGGTGGTTGCCAACACGATCCCCAGCTTCGGGGGATACACCTGGGGGCCCTCGATCGATATCACTTTTGATGAAGTGACCGTGAACGGCGGTCGCCCGCGCACCTGTTACGAGGCCACCCATTTCCCTGAATATGGCTCGCAATGCGTAGCCAACGACGAGTACATGTCGGCTAACGTGGGAACGCACCCACCCACAGGCGACCTGGCTTTGCCCGCCGATAAGACCACGATCAATGGCACGACCGTCCAGGTAGGTGGCTGGGGATCGGATGACAGCGGCGTGGCCAAGCTGCAGATGATCGCCAACTATGATGGCGCCTGGCGCGAGGTGGGCCCGGCCCAAACGGTTTCTCCATTTGTGTTCAACCTGGATATGTGCTCAGCCGGTATCCCGGACGGCCCGGTGGACCTGGCGCTGCGCGTTTATGACGTGGTGGGCAACCAATCCCTGCAGCCATTGGGTATCCGCCATCTTCTTAACAACGCACATTGTCCCACGCCGCCGCCGGCTCAGGTGTGCACCCCCGGGTCCAATCAGATTGCCGTCTATTCGGGGATCAACTTCACCGGCACTTGCGCCGTTTTAGGGGCGGGCAGCTATCCGAATGGCACCTTCCTGGCGCCGGTCGGCGATAACCAGGTTTCTTCAATTCAGTTAGGCGGCACGGGCATAGAAGCGATTGTGTATGACGGGGATTACTTTACCAAACGGAATGATACCCTGGTCGATTCATCGCGCAACCTGGCCTCTAGCCGGATCGGTGTGGATACCATCTCTTCTATCATTATCCGTTCCCGCTCCACGAGCCCGGATAAGCCCAATTTGATCCAGCCGCACGGGCCGGCTGGCGCTGCCCCCCTTTCCACCGATTCTTTGATTCTCTCCTGGGATGGCGGCGGGGGAGCGACCAAGTATTATGCCGAGCTGTACGCCGGCTCAACGATTTCTGGCACACCCATCCTGGTCCGGAATTATGCGGGTGGGGTGACCTGGCCGGTGGGCAACCTGGCGCCGGGCAGCTATACCTGGCAGGCGCAAGGCCGGGAAGTCGATCAAAATAAGGTGCAATATTTCAGTGGATTTAATTCACAAACGTTCACAGTTGGAAGCGGCAGTTTAGCGTCATCGGCGGTAGTCAATGCACCTTATTCCGATACCATGGAATCTGGCAACCAGGGCTGGACGGCTACCGGCCTGTGGCACCTAGGCGTGGATCCCACCAACGGGGCTAACCATGCCTGGATATTCAACAACGGCACCGATTTCGGCGCCGGGCAATTGAGCTCGGGTGACCTGACCTCGCCACCAATTTCCTTGCCGGCGGGGAGCACCCAGTACCTGCGCTTTGCCTACATGTACCAGACCGAATCCAAAGCGACCTTCTGGGACCAGCGTTGGGTTCAGGTTTCTGTCAACAATGGGCCTTTCCAGAATCTACTGCAGCTATCGGATGACGTGATGAATGAATGGCTGCACAGCGCCTACATCAATCTCTCGGCGTATGCCGGGTCAACTATCCGGTTGCGTTTCCATTTTGACAGCATTGACGGTCTGTACAACGGTGGGTTGGGCGGCTGGATGGTGGATGACGTGAGCGTCAATTCGACCCCGCCGCCATCGAACTGTGCGGATACTGTGGTGCATAATACCTTGGCCACTGCCATACCCGTGCAATATGGCAACACCGTCCAGGCTGATATCTGCCCGCCGGGCGATGTGGATTTTTATAGTATCGCTGCCTTGAAAGGCGAGCAAATGATCGTGGAAGTGGACGCTCAATCCTTGACGCCGCCTTCGAGCCTTAATCCCATTGTTTCCATCTTCCTTGATCCGGATGGCCAGACGGTGCTGGCGGAGAACGACGATGAAATTCCTGGGTTGATCACAGATTCCTACCTTCACTTTACAGTGCCCCAGGATGGCATTTACTACATCCGGGTCAAGGCGCATGATTATCCTGGGAGCGGCGGCCCTGGATATAACTACGTGATGAAAGTGAGCCGCGATCCGGCCTTCACCGGCACCGACACCACGCCCCCCACCCTGGCGCTTACCTACCCGGTCGAGAACGGCGGCTTAAAATCCGGCCCCATGCTCATCAAGGCTAACGCCAGCGATGAACCCGGCGGTAGCGGCGTCAGCCACGTGGATTTCTACTGGCATGGGCCAGATTGGACCAATGGGAAGTGGGCTTACCTGTCGACTGATTGGCGCGGCATTGGCGGTTATAAAGCGGTTCTGGATACCAGCGGGATCGCCGAAGGCCAGACGATCTCGGTGTATGCCCAGGCGTTCGACAAAGCCGGCAACAGCCAGATCAGCGCCGCCTGGAACGTGGTGATCGATAATACGCCGCCGGTGATGTCTCTCAACCCGGCAGTGGCTGCCTCGCCTGACACGACCATTCACCTGACCTGGAGCGCCAGTGATAACGTGGGTCTGGATCACTTCGTGATTTATTATAATGAAGATAATACCGGCTGGCAGACATCCAGCCAGCAGCCAGCGGGTTCAGCGCGCGAAGCCTGGTTCGCCGGGCAGTTTGGCCACACCTATGCCATCCGTATGCAGGCGTTCGACCGCGCGGGGAACGCGAGTGCGGTGGCGAGCGATGGTGGCATGACCATGACGGC
>JAJYIW010000276.1 GCA_021789855.1 Chloroflexota bacterium
GCGATCGCCATCATTTTGTGGCTATTAAGTGAGATGGATAGTCCGGTGAATGGCTTGACCGGGGTGTTAACGGTCCTGGCTGGTGTGCTCCTGGCGATGATCTCGCCTTTTGGGGTGCTGGTGTTAGGCCTGGTCTGGCTCGTGAAAGTGGTTTGGGACGGATTTGAGACCAGGCAAATCAGGTGGTTAAAGCTGGTGCTGTATGGCCTGGGTTCTGGGCCCATGGTTGCTTATATGGTATGGGCGATTTATACTGATCCAGTCCTGGCAGGCTGGAACCGGCAAAACCAGACGCCCACCCTCGGAATCCCGGATTTTATCATTTCGTTCTCACCCATGCTGTTGTTGGCGCTGGTTGGCGTTTATGCGGCATTGAATCACAAGCTGACCTCTGCCAGGCCCATTTTGATCTGGCTGATCCTGGGATGCCTGCTGATCAATATCCCATTTTCCTTGCAGCGAAGGCTGATTGTGGGCTTGTTTATCCCGGTGGCCGGGATGGCCGTTATCGGCCTGGATGCCATTCGCGGGCTTAAACCGAAAATTTACCGCTGGATCAACCTGGGCTTGATTCCCATTACCCTGCCCACCCTGTTGATCATTCTCGCGTTACCTGTCTCGGGTATCCTGACCCACAATTCAATGTTGTACACCACGCAGGATGAATCGCGAGCGCTCCAGTGGATTGCCAACCACACTCCTCCCAATTCCCTTGTCCTGGCGTCGCCCACTATGGGCCTTATGGTGCCAGCTTTCACCGGGAGGCGGGTCATCTATGGGCACCCGTTCGAAACGGTCAACGCAAAAGTCGAGGAACAGGCTGTCCTGACCTATTATTCAGGAAAACAGAGCGCCAGCCAGGAAGACCAATTCATCGCCCAAAGAGGGATCAATTACATCTTCTACGGGCCAAGAGAGGCGGCCCTTGGACGGCCATCCGATTTGAGCGAGCTTCCTGTGGTGTACCAATCCGGGGACGTGACCGTCTATGCAACGCATCCATAACCTGGGGCGCCACGCCTGGATACTGGTGTTTTTTTGGCCGGTTATCCTGCTGGGCATATATGGTAACCAGTTTATCTACATGCCCGGTACTCAGTATTCAGACCTGGTGATTTCGCACCTGCCCAATGCCATTTTCTTGAAAGCAACCCTTGCTGCCGGGCAGGGGATTCCTTTCTGGTCGCCCACCATATTAAGCGGATATCCTTTTTATGCCAACCCTTTATCGGGGCTGTATTACCCTCCCGGATGGCTTACCCTTGTGTTACCGTGGGCTTTTGGATTCAATTTGCTCTTTGTGGCGCACCTGGTGTTTGGAGGGATCGGGCTTTTTTTATTCCTCAGGGCAGAAGGGATCAGCCGGCCAGCGGCCCTCCTGGGTGGGCTTCTTTTTGAGACCCTGCCTAAGCTCCTGGCGCATTTTGAAGCCGGCCATGTGACCCTGGTCTATGCGGTGTGCTGGACGCCCTGGTTATTATTATCGGCCAGGGTGTGGGGGAACCAGGGTTGGGGGTCAAGGAGGGCATTTCAGAACCTCTGGCGTGCCCCGGGGATAATCCTGGGCCTAATATTTTTAATCGACAGCCGGTGGGCGGCCTTTGCCGGATTAATCTGGCTGGCTTATACCTTGCTGGTGGTAGGGGGAAAACCTTATGTCGCTGCCAGTGATCAGGCGAACCCTCTCTTTTCCTCTTCCAGGTTATTTTTATTGGGTAAGGTGATTGCCATGATCTTGGGACAGGTCATCCTGGCAGGATTCATCGCTGCGCCATTGGCTATCCCTTTATTGCAATATGCGCATTTATCCAGCCGGGCGAGCTTAAGCCCCGATGAAGCCTTTACCCTTTCTTTGCCCCCGGCACGCCTGTTAGGTCTCGTGTTTCCAGATATACAAGGCACGGCCGAGTGGATCTTTTACCCGGGGTGTTTTGGCCTCACCTTTGCCGTGGTCGCCCTATCATCGCGCAGGCTGCGAGCCAGGGCCAGGTTCTGGCTATGGTTGGCTGCGGTCTCACTGGTTTATTCCCTCGGGTCGTTTATCCCTGGCCTGAAATATATCGCTTATTTACCCGGTTTTGATTTATTACGGGTACCCGCGCGGGCATTATTTGCGACCGGCCTGGCGTTGGCCATTGTATCCGCCATGGCGGCTGATGGTTTAGCCCAACAGCCTTTTGTGTCCTTTTTTACCCGAAAGCGGGACCCCCGCCTCAGCCTGGCAGGTGTCGCTTTTTTTGCCCTGGCTTTGGCATTTGGCGCTTCGGTGCTGGCTCACACATTTTTATTTACCTGGTGGTGGGGCGCCGGCTGCCTGGCCATAGGGGTTGCATGGATCAGCTTGCGGCTGGCCGGGAAGCTGGGGCCCAGGCTTTGGATCAGCGGGGTTTTTGTGATTGCCTTGATTAATACCGGGGTAATTGCCTTGATGTCCATTTCGCCCCATTCACCAGAAAGCGTTTTAAACGAACAAGCCGCGGTGGTAAACTACATCAAAAAACAGCCTGGGGGTATCTTTAGAATTTATTCGCCTTCGTATAGCCTGCCTCAACAGGTGGCCGCGTTGGCTCATTTGGAACTGGCGGATGGGATTGATCCGCTCCAACTGGCAACGTATGACCGCTGGTTATCCTCCGCTTCTGGCGTCCCGGCGGATGGGTACAGCGTGACCCAACCACCCTTCAAATCAGGCGACCCGGCAGTGGACAACCGGAGTTATGTTCCTGACCCGGTGAGGCTGGGCTGGTTGAATGTGAAGTACGTTATTGCGGAATATGACCTCAAGCCGGTCGCTGGCCTGGCCCTGATCCAGCAAATTGGGACAACCCGTATCTATGTGAACCACGATGTATTACCCAGGGCGTGGGTCCAGGCTGATTCAGCTTCCACGCCGGGCCTAATTGATGCGGCAAGCGTTCGCCCCGCGGCTATCACCCGTTACCTTCCGGATGAGATTGACCTGAACGCCAGTGGCCCGGGAGAATTGGTGACCTCTGAAGTGTCTTATCCCGGATGGGAGGTTTGGGTGGATGGCAGGGCTGGAACCCTCAACTCGCTGTATAATTTGTTCAGAAGCGTTGATTTACCTGCCGGCCAGCACACGGTCGTGTTTAAATTCATCCCCTACCCGTTGTATATTGGTTGTGGTTTATTTCTAATCCCCTGGTTAACCTGGCTAATAAGCCAAATCAGCCGGGCCAGGCGAATGGCTGACCAGCCAGATCGAAGCAGACAACCCTCATGATGACCCACAAAAAACGCTGGTTAATCTACTATCTCCCCCTATTGTTGGGGCCTCTAATTTTATTTGCGCCATTGTGGGTAACGGGTAAAACCTTGTTCTGGGGGACGCCGTTCCTCCAGTTTATGCCCTGGAGGAGCCTGGGATTATCGATGATTCTGAAGGGCCAGTGGCCTTTATGGGATCCACTGCTGGGCATGGGAGCGCCGCTGGCAGCGAACCTTCAATCTGCATTTTATTACCCGCCCAACTGGTTTTTATTCCTACTGGGTATTCTGGGTGGTGTGGGCTGGATGGCGTGGGGACAGGCGATTCTGGTCATCCTGCACCTTACCTGGGCTGGCCTGGGGATGGCTCTGCTGGCTCGTAAGTTGGGGCTTAAATTAGAAGCCCAAGGGATCGCCGGCCTGTCATTTGCCCTTTCGGGGTACCTGGTCGCTCGCGCTGGTTTCCTGACCATCAATGCAGCCGTGGCCTGGATTCCGTGGATCATCCTGGCCGCTACCCGTTTTGCTAACCCGCTCGACGAGCAGGCCACCCGGCCGGGCTTACGGACGTGGATCAGGGATGTGCTGGGATTAGCGGTGTGCCTGGGAATGCAATGGCTGGCCGGCCATGCCCAGACTTCCTACTATACCCTCCTGTTGTTGGCCAGCTGGGTTATCCTGGGCTCATTGCGGAGGGGAAATTGGAAAGACCTGGTGAACGGGCTCGGTCGCTTAGGAGCAGCGGGGGTGCTGGCGTTTGGCCTGGCAG
>JAJYIW010000040.1 GCA_021789855.1 Chloroflexota bacterium
TTCCATTTTGTAGCCCACGGGCAAGCCGTCCACCTCATCCCAGATCAAGGGGGTGTCGCCTTCGCCCAGGGTCACCAGCGGTGCATCCAGCGGAAGGCCCAGCGCCGGCCGGTAACGCCACAGCCCAGCAGCCGGTTCATCGCCTTCCACGCGGGAAAAACCAGGCCATTCGTCCCAATCCAACACGCCCCCGCAAGCCGGGCACAGGTAAGGCATCCCTTGCGCAGGATATTCCAAATGACAGCGAGTGCAGCAGACCACGACCATCAATCCTCCTTCGTGGGCAGGTAGCTGCCTTCCACCCACATCTCGCCCGTGGGGCTAATCTCTTTTTTCCAGATTGGCACGATTTCCTTTAAACGGTCAATACCATAACGAGCGGCTTCAAAGGCGCCGGTGCCCCGGTGCGACGCGGAACAGGCGACGATTACGCTTGGCATGCGAGGCTCAAGCCGGCCGATGCGCTGGATTAATGCAATGCCATAGACCGACGGCCAACGCGCCCTGATTTCGCCAGCGATCTGCTGCATCTTCTGGCGCGCCATAGGAATATAGGCTTCATATTCCAACGAGAGGGTCTCCGGCATCTCCCCTCCCGGCGTCTGGCCGCGCACCATGCCGGTGAACAGGCAGGCCGCGCCGGTGGCATCTGAGGTAATCTGGGAGAGGATATCGTTCAGGTCCAACGGCGCCGTGACTATCTCGATCAGCGTTGGCGGCTCGCTCCCGCCGCTCACCGGGGGAAAAAGCGCAACTTCTGCGTGAGGAGGTATGGGCTCTTCATCTGAGGCGAAGTTTTGATTGACCGCCACCAGCGTCCTCTGGATCGTTTCCTTCAACGCCGGGTAATCCTGGCACAAAAGGGCCTTGAGGTCGGCTACGCTGAAGGAATCGGGGACTTCCAGGGCAAGCGATTTCTGTCCAATCTTTTCTCGAATAGTCGCAAAAAATAAGAGGGTGATCGGATTCATGCTGTCTCGTTGATCACATCGCCCGAACGTCCACCGTGCTTCTCAACCAGGCGGATATTCTGGATAATCATGGTTTTTTCAACGGCCTTGGCCATGTCATAAATAGTAAGGGCAGCCAGGCTCACGGCGGTCAGGGCTTCCATCTCTACGCCTGTCTTGCCCACCGAGCGCACCGTGGCGGTGATCAGCACGCCGGGCAGATCGGGGCTCAGATCGCAGGTCACCTCGACCTGGGTCAGCGCGAGAGGATGGCATAGCGGGATCAGCTCAGAGGTTTTTTTCGCCCCCATAATCCCGGCAATCTGCGCCACGCCCAGCACATCGCCTTTCTTCATCGCGCCCTGTTGGATCAGGGCAAAAGTCTCGGCTTTCATCCTCACCTCGCCGTGGGCAATAGCCCACCGCTCCGTCTCCGGTTTTTCACCCACATTCACCATGTGGACCTGACCCGTCTCATCGACATGGGTAAGCTCATTTTCAGTCATGACCTCATTATAACCGTAACTCTTAAATATCCAGGAGCTGATGGCCGGCCAATGCCGGGATAAAGCCCCGACCCCAGGTATAATAAAGCCATGCATTACCCCATCGCCGGTCACCAGGCTGAAAATTACCTGATCAACACGGATGTCTTTGAAGGGCCGCTAGATCTCCTGTTGCAATTGATTGAGCGAGCCGAGCTGGACATAACCCGGTTAGCGCTGGCCCAGGTCACCAACCAATACCTGGAATATCTCCACCAGATGACCGACCTGGATGCCGCCGAAGTGTCAGCGTTCCTGGTCATCGCGGCTAAATTGATCCAGATCAAATCAGAAGCCCTGCTTCCCAGGCCGCCGGAAAGGCCAGCAGGCGAAGAAGACCTGGGTGAAAACCTGGCTCAGCAGCTCCTCACCTACCGCAAGTTTAAGCTGGCCGGGGAATGGCTCGGCCAGCGTGAAAAAGCCGGCTTGCGCACGTTTCTCCGCCTGGCGCCGCATCCTAAAATCGATGCAAAAATCGACCTGACCGGCATCACCTTGAACGACCTGGCTGGCGCTGCCTACCCCTTTTTCCGCGAAAAGGAAGACGCGCAATTCATCCAGCATGTCGTCACCATCCCCAAACTGACCATCCAGGCCCGCATTTGGGTGATACTTCAATCACTACAGAGTTTTGGCCAGGCTACTTTCGCCAGGCTGATAGGAGACCGGCACACGCGCATCGACATGGTGGTTACCTTTCTGGCCATCCTCGAACTGGTCAAGCGCCGTGTGGTCATCGCTCGCCAGGGCTCTCTCTTCGCGGATATCGAGCTGGAGCCCACCTTGGAGGGTGACGCTGAATGGGCTGCTGGTGCCGAAGCCGAATACGATGACCTGGAGTCCCTGGATTAACGATCAAACGTAGTCTCACAACAGCCTGAACAATGACGCCTCCAGGCACGCCGGTAAATCCTGAAAGCCGATCAGGGTATTTATGTTATAATGAGTCAGGCTAATTCACAGGGAGTGCTATGGAACCAACCTTGCCAGAGCCAACGCAACGACCGGTATCGCCCAAACCGCCCATGAGTGAAGCGCAAAAACAGCAGCAGAAGATGGCTATCATTGCGGGCATAGCCGGGGTGGTGGTGCTGGCGATCCTCATTGGTTTTGCTTATTTCCTGCTTCTCCCCCAAAACGGCGGCCCCAACGGGGCTACCGCTCGTATCCGGGATGTGTTCATTATCTTTATGGCGCTTGAGGCATCGGTTATCGGGGTCGCACTGGTCATCCTGATCATCCAGATGGCAACCCTGATCAACCTGTTGCAAAATGAGATCAAGCCGATTCTCAATTCAACGAACGACACCGTCAACACGGTGCGAGGAACGGTTACCTTTTTAAGTGATAACCTGGCTGAGCCAGTGATCAAAATGAATGAATACCTGGCGGCGGTCAAAAAATTCGTTGACATCATCCGCCCCCCACGTAGATGATAAATCTACGCCACAGCGATCCACTTCATAAATAACGTACGGTTGAAAGGAGTATGACATGGCTGACAGTGATGATTTTGGTGCATTCTTAATCGGATTTCTCATCGGAGGATTGACTGGGGCTGCTGTTTCCTTGATATTTGCCCCGCAATCGGGTGAGGAAACCCGAGCCTTGATTCGAGAAAAAGCCATCCAATTGCAGGATGAAGCGACAGATACTGCCGAAGCCACTTATACGAAGCTTGAAGCCGCTGCTGCTGACGCTCGCGCCCGCGCAGACGAGCTGTCCAAACTGGCTAAACAGCGCTTAGAGGAATTACAACGCCGCGGCCAGGTCGTCCTTGAATCGACCAAAGGCGGCGCCAAAAAGCAAGAAGCAGCTTCCCCTGCCCCGGCCGAACCCGAGGCCTGATTTAACCCATCCAGATAGTGACCCGCTGCCATCTCTGGGATGCCTGTGACGCTCCAGAGATGGCAGCGGAACTTATCGGCTCCCGTCAAACCATCTCAATATAGCCTGGATAAAGTCAACGACCTGGCAGGCTCTCAATCGAATTAAGCTGGTTGATCACCTGGGGGATAGCGTTCAGGACATCGCCAGCCAGCACCGATGCGGTATTTCCCATTTCACTGGCTGCTACTAGCCCTGCCTGGGCATGTATCCACGCCCCGGCCAGGGCGGCCTCATAAGCCCCAACCCCTTGCGCTCTCAGCCCGGTGATGATTCCTGCCAGGACATCGCCTGTGCCCGCCCTGGCTAATGCAGCGGTAGCCACCGGGATTAATGCGCTTTGCCCATCCGGGCCAGCCACCACGGTCAGCGCCCCTTTCAACACCACCACGTGGCCCCACTTCTGGGCATAAGTCTCCGCGACCGTCAGGCGATCGGATTGGATTTCGTTGACCGGCAGCCCGGTCAGGACGGACATCTCCCCTGGGTGAGGGGTTAAAACAGCCGGGGCGGGACAATAGCGCTCCCAGCCAGGGATTCGGGCGAGCAGTTTTAACCCATCGGCATCCATTACCAGCGGGGGCAAAGTGCCAGGCTGCGGGCTGGCGGGCCGGCTGGTGAGGGGAACAAACCCCGTTCCCGGCTGGGTCGACGGTGCAGCCACCTGTAAAAAGCGAGTCAGGAAGCTCAGGGTTTCGTTTTCTAAGCCCCAGCCAGGCCCCATCAACAAAGCCGTGATGCGCTGCATATTATCGCGCAGGACCTCCTCCGCCCCTGGAGCGAGCACCCCCGATTGGCTCGGGAGAAGCAGCCAGGTAGCCTCGGGAAACTGCCCGGCGAGGACGTGATAAAGCGCCTCTGGAACCCCCAATGTGACTAACCCTGCTCCTACGCGGTAAGCGGCCCGGCCGGCCAGCCAGGCAGCCCCGGTATAATTGATCGAGCCAGCCACCACCAGGGCCGTGCCAAAGGTGCCTTTATGGGCAGTCATTTCCCGGCGCGGTAGGATCGCCTGAACCATAGCCTGGTCCACCACACTGCGCTTGATCGCCGCCTGGGTAGCCATACCCTCAGGCAATCCGATATCGACGGTCACCAGGCGCCCCACCAGGGGGAAGGCCGGGAAAGAAACCAGGCCTTTTTTAACCGCGGCCATGCACACCGTGGCTTCCGCCGCCAATGTCTCTGCTGCCGCTTCACCGGTATCACAATTCACTCCCGAGGGGCAATCGACCGCCACCACATGGGGATGGCAGACCACCCGGGTCTCACACAACGGGTCAGCCACGGACACATCGGCAGCAAGGTAGTTTTTTACCCAGGTTAGCACCCGGCTGACATCTGGCTTCAAGGGCAACTGGATGCCGGTGCCCAGGATTCCATCCAACACCACCGAGCTCTGTTGCAAATGGCTCTCAAGCAATTGAAGGTTGGCATCTTCAGCCCCGTTAACCACGATGCCGCCATTTTGCGTGAACTGGTCCACCAGGGGATCGCCAGCCTCCCGCGGTTTTACCAGGTAGGCAAATGCGTACCAGCCCTGGGACATCAGGTAGTTTAACGCCACCAGGGTATCGCCCCCGTTATTGCCTGTTCCTACCAGGCCTAAAACCGTGCGCAATTCTATCTCTCCATAGGTCTGATCGACCCACACCCCGAGGCCGCGTCCTGCCTGGGCCATCATATCCGCGTAGGTATGCCCCAGCCTATCCGATTCTTTTTCAACTTCATGCATCTCTTTCACAGTTAATAGCTTCATGCTTCTTTTTCCTCGAAACCTTTATGAAGCTCTCAGGCTACCCCATAGAACCAGTCAAAATCCTTAAAGAGCTATAAATAGATTATACAGCACGTCATAAAAGGTAAGGTATAATATCCATTAAAATATGATGGAGTTGATAGGTATCCTATCCGCATGAGCGGTCCCCATGTGCATCTCCTGAAAATTGATCCATGAGGCGATATGGCAATAGCCCCCTTTTCTTTGCGTGAAGACTACTGGGAAACCTTTAAAATTAAAAAATCGGATTTAGAGTTTCTGTACAACCATCTCCTGGAGCTAGAAACTCCCCTGACATCCAAAGAATTGATCGATACGCTGATCAACAAGCGTATCCAAACCGAAAAAGCCAGCCTGAAGGCCCAACAGGAATCAGGTGGCATGGTTTACCGGCCTAAAGACCATTACCAGGCCGGTCAAAGCCTGCTCTTTCCCCAACTGAATTGGCAAAAAGGGGTGGTGAATAATGTCCGAGAGGGACATAATCCCCAGCTTCCGGCTTTTGATGTGATCGAAGTGACCATGGCCAATGGGGCTAAGCACCAATTCGCTGCCGGGTTAGCCGAGCACGCCCTCAACCAGCCCATCGAGGTTAACCTTAACGATCCCAAGTTAAATTTCAAGGTTGTCATGGAAACCTATGGGGACCAGCTACAAGAGAGCCTGGAACAGGCATTAGAAGACGATCAGGACCTGGTGCGCATCGCCAGCCGCTGGTTTCCGCGCGCACTCCTGGTCGATGTCAACATCGGCCACCTCAACCTGGCTGAGGCCGTCCTGGATATGGCAGGGGGCGGCCCGCTGGATTCCAAGGCCCTGGTCGAACAAATCGATCTGCCGACCGACGTCAATTCCAAGCTGGTCGAATTCTCTTTAAATTACGGGCTGCAAGAAGACGAACGCTTCGATGAAATTGGCCCGACCGGGGAAATTGTGTGGTTCTTGCACCGCCTCGAGCCAGAGGCCGTGCAGCACACGCCGGTGTATTTACAATATTCGCCGGTTAGTTATGACCGGTCAGTGCTTACCCAGGAAATGCTGTCCCTGGAGCGCCAGATAGATGATGATCTATCCGATCTGCACGATGTTTACCCTCGCACCAACGACCTGAGCATCGTTCTCTCTTACCCGCATTGGCGCGCCGGCACCCTGCCCCTTACCCACCGGACGCGGGTGATGTTCCCCACCGCCATCGATGCGCCGCGGATCCAGTTCACCCTGTTCGACGTGGACACCAAAGAGAAACTTCCCGCCTGGGTGGTTCGCCCGGGGCATTATATTTATGGCTTGCGGGATTGGTTTGAGCGCCAGGGATTGATGCCGGGCAATATCATCCATATTCGCCCGGGGAATCAGGCCGGTGAAGTGCTCATCCAGGCTGAAAAACGCCGCTCCAACCGGGAATGGATCCGCACCGTCCTGGTGGGCACCGACGGCGGCCTGGTGTTTGCCATGCTCAAACAGGTTGTCAATGCGGCATTCGATGAACGGTCGGCGATTGCCATACCCGATGTCAAGGCCATCGATAACCTGTGGGAGCAGCCGGCCAGTAAGCGAGCGCCCCTGGCTGGGATCGCCTTAAACATGATGCGCGAGTTATCGAAATTGAATCTCCAGGGTCATGTTCACGCGCAGGAGTTATATGCCGCCGTTAATGTCGTCAGACGGTGCCCTCCTGGCCCCATCTTCCAAATCCTGGCCACTCAGCCGGTATATAAACACGTCGGCGACCTTCATTTTCGCCTGGACGAGAACCCCGAGGAGATCTGACCCATGGAAACCAAGCGATTCAGCCTGGTCAAACCCACCATCGACACTCCCTTCTTTATCGATTTCTCATGGTGGAAAGCCCACGATTCAGACTGGCATGTCGATCTCTTTGGCTGCCTGTGCGCTGAGCACCAGGCTCAACTGGCCAATGTCGATATGAGCGAATCGATTGATTGGGTCGATCCCACCACGGCTGAAGTGAACCAGGTTGATGGCCTTCAACACATCCTGATAACCCATTGCGCCAAACAGGAAGGCTTTTTAACAAGTCAGACCACTATGATCGAGGCGGTATTTAAAGTTTTCCTGGCCAACGGCAACACGCCGTTAACCCCACAAGAGCTTGCCAGGCAACTTAACCGCCCGGCCGAGACGATCTTGAGGACCATCGGAGGGTACACGGTTTACAAAGGTATACGGCCGCACCAGTAACTCGGTCCCTCGCCCCTGTAGCTCAATTGGACAGAGCACTGGACTTCTAATCCATTGGTTGTGGGTTCAAATCCCACCAGGGGCACCATCGAGAATTATCAGGCTTCTACTCCACGAACCGCCTCTCTGAATCACAGTTTGATGTACAATGATATCGGTATGGTTAACAACTGGAGAAAGAACAATGGGAACACTTCAATTGAATCCCAGGTCACATAAGCCGACCGGTGCTTATTTTTCCGGATATCACCTGTCTTCCCAGGTAACGAGCTGGCAGGTTTCGGTCCAATCCATTGTCTGGCGACCACCGACCGATGTTTATGAAACCGAAGACTGTTTTGTGGTCAAAGTTGAAATCGCAGGAACGAATGAGTCGGATTTTAACGTCAAGCTTGACCACAACCGCCTGATCATCAGCGGTACCCGGGCGGATAAACCCGAACCACGCGCTTTTCACCTGGTCGAAATCAATTACGGCGATTTTTCCACAGAGGTTGATTTGCTGATCCCCGTGGAAGTTAATCAAATAAATGCCGAATATAAAGACGGATTTCTCACAGTAATCTTGCCCAAGGCAAAACCTAGGTCCATTTCCATCAGCTCATAATATTTATGGTAGCAACCCGCTGGAATTACACCATATCGGAATTATTAGGCTGGAATGATGAAGCCAGGGATGAATACCTGGAGTTATCCCTTCATCCCATCCAGACCCAGATCAGCTCGGAAGATAACCCAGAGGAAAGTAAAACAGAAGAAGAGCTGGCCAAGTCGATCCCCGATGAGTTGCCCATTCTACCCCTGCGCGGCGTGGTGGTTTATCCGCTGACGTTGGTGCCTTTGACCATCGGCCAACCCAGGTCGGTGCGGCTGGTAGATGATGTCATGCTCAAAGACAGGCTGATCGGCCTGGTAGCCTCCCAAAAAGCCGACGTTGAAAACCCTGGCCCGGCTGACCTGTACAAGATCGGCACGGTGGCCACCATTCACCGGTTATCACGTGCGCCAGACGGCACCATTCGCCTGATTATCCAGGGCCTGGCGCGTTTCCGGACAGTAGAATTTGTCCAGGAAGAGCCTTATCTCAGGGCAAAAATTGAGCTGGCGCCCGAAGTGACTGTTACCGGACTCGAAATCGACGCCCTGGCGCGCAACGCGCGCGACCAATTCGAGCACATCGCCGAATTGATTCCATCGATTCCACGGGAGCTGGTGACTTCGATTGTGTCGATTGAAGAGCCATTGCAGACCATCTACGCCATTGCCAATTACCAGCGAATGGAGATGGATGAGGCCGAGGCCCTCCTTGAGCTGGATAACACCCACGATAAGCTGCACAAGCTGGTGTCCATCCTGGCGCGCGAAAGCGAGATGCTGGAATTAGGACAAAAAATCCAGAACGAGGCCCGCTCCGAGATCGAAAAGGTCCAACGTGACTTTTACCTGCGTGAGCAATTGAAAGCTATCCAGAAAGAGCTGGGTGAAAGCGACGAACAAACCGCCGATATAGAAGAATTCCGCAAGAAAATCGACGCCGCCCACATGCCGGAGGAAGCTGACAAACTATCTCGCCGCGAGCTGGAACGGATGTCCCGGCTGCCTACGGCAGCCGCTGAATATGGCGTGATCCGCACCTACCTGGACTGGCTGGTATCTTTGCCCTGGGCAGTCACGACTCAGGATGACCTGGATGTGTCGCACGCGCGCGAGGTGCTGGATCAGGATCATTATGGCCTCAAAGACATCAAAGAGCGCATCATCGAATACCTGGCCGTGCGGAAATTGCGGCTTGAACGCAAGGAAGAGCTGGCAGGTGAAACCTCCACTGACCGCATCCGCCGGGAACGAGAAGGGGTGATCCTGTGCTTCATTGGCCCGCCAGGTGTTGGGAAGACTTCGCTGGGACAGTCGATTGCCCGCGCCATGGGGAGAAAATTTATCCGTATTTCGCTGGGCGGCACCCGCGATGAAGCCGAGATCCGCGGCCACCGCAGGACCTACATCGGCGCCATGCCGGGACGGATCATCCAGGCCATTCGCCGGGTCGAATCAGCCAACCCCGTTTTCATGCTGGACGAGATCGATAAATTGGGCGCGGATTTCCACGGAGACCCTGCCTCGGCCTTGCTGGAGGTGCTGGATCCTGAACAAAACAACGAATTCCGGGACAATTACCTCGAAGTGGCGTACAACCTCTCCCAGGTGATGTTCATCACCACCGCTAACCAGATAGAGACCATTCCAGGGCCGCTCCTCGACCGGATGGAAATTATCCAACTGTCCGGTTACACCGAAAACGAAAAGGTGGCCATCGCTCGGAATTACCTGATCCCGCGCCAGATTCGCGAAAACGGTCTGCATCCTGACGAGGTAAGCCTGGACGAAGAGACCATCCTGGCTATCATCCGCCAGTACACCCGCGAGGCTGGGGTGCGCTCTCTTGAGCGCCAGATTGGCGCGGTGTGCCGCAAGCTGGTCACCCTGATCAGCGAGGGGAAATCCGTCCCCCACCCGCTTACCCCCGAGCTGGTGGTCGGCTATCTCGGCCACCCGATCTTCTTCGGCACCGAAGATATCGTCAAACGCACCGCCATGCCGGGTGTCGCGATTGGCCTGGCGGTCACGGCGGCCGGGGGTGAGGTGCTCTTTATTGAGTCGACCCGCATGGCCGGCGGCAAAGGCTTCAAGGTCACCGGCTCCGTGGGCAACGTGATGCAGGAATCAGCGCAGGCAGCCCTATCTTACGTGCGATCGAAAGCCGAGCAATTGGGGGTTGATCCCGACTTCTTCGAGAAATCAGACATCCACCTGCACATCCCGGCCGGCGCCCAACCCAAAGATGGCCCATCAGCGGGCGTCACCATGGCAACCTCCCTGGTCTCTTTGCTCACCAACCAGCCAGTTAAGCCGGAAATTGGGATGACCGGCGAGATTACCCTGCGTGGCCAGGTGCTGCCGGTCGGCGGCGTTAAGGAGAAAATCCTGGCTGCCCACCGCTTTGGCCTCAAAACGGTGATCATCCCCAAGCGGAATGAGCTTGACCTGGAAGATTTACCTGAAGAAGTTAAAAATTCGATGTCATTCGTCTCCGCCGAAACCATTGATGATGTGCTGGCAGTGGCCCTGGATCATCATCCACAACCGGGAAATCTCGCCCAGACCGATCAAAGCCGGGAAACCACGGCATGCAATCCGTGATGGTCGTCGAAGATGATTCAACTATGCGGGCCCTGGTCAAAACCCTCCTGGACATGGAAGGCTACCAGGCCAGAACATTCGAGGGGCAGTCGGCGGAAGAATTACGCCGAGACCTGGCGTCTGCGCCGCCGGACCTTTTAATCATGGATGTTCACCTGCACACCCTGGATGGGTTAGACATCCTGCACACATTGCGGCAGGATGGCGCTTATCCTGGGCTCCAGGTGATCATGACGTCCGGATTCGATGCGAAAGACCGGTGCCTCCAGGCAGGCGCAAACGCTTTTTTAATGAAACCATTTATGCCAGATGATTTGATCCGTACGATCACATCATTATTAGCCACCTATTAAGGAGATTTTTGTGGGGAAAAAACATAATCGCGCCCAATTACAATGGTGCATGTTTGATTGTCATATCCATACGCCGGCCTCCAGCGATTACCAACAACCTGAGATCAGTTACCTGGAGATATTGCAAAGAGCGGAAGCGCGCGGATTAGATATTATTGCGTTCACCGATCACAATACGGTGGCGGGCTACGCCACCATGCAATCAGAGATCAAAGAGCTTGAGTTGTTGGAAAAATTAGGACGGCTCTTACCCGAAGAGCGCAGCCGCTTGAATGAATGTAAAAGGTTATTAACCAAGCTGCTGGTCTTGCCGGGGTTCGAATTTACCGCGACCTTCGGTTTCCACATCCTGGCGCTTTTCTCACCGTCTAAACCGGTGAGGGAGATTGAACATCTTTTACTCGACTTGAATATCCCGCCTGAACAACTGGACGAGGGTTCAGCCACGGTTGGCGCAACCACCGATGTGCTGACCGCTTACCAAAAAATTAATGAGGGAGGCGGCCTGGTGATTGCCGCCCACGCCAACTCGAGCAATGGCGTGGCCATGCGCGGTTTTAATTTTGGCGGGCAAACCAAGATTGCCTACACCCAGGATTCCCACCTCCACGCGCTCGAGGTGACCGACCTGGAACAGAAAGGCACGCGTTCTACGGCTGCTTTTTTCAGCGGCACCAAGCCTGAATATCCCCGCCGTATGCATTGCATCCAGGGCTCCGATGCCCACCGCCTGACCAGTGATGCCAGCCGAAAAAAGAACCTGGGATTAGGCGACCGGGCCACGGATATTGCACTCCCTGAAGTCAGTTTCGATGCCATTTATGAATTGTTCTCCTCGAACGATTTTTCACGCACACGCCCCCACCGGCATAAAGAAGAGCCGGCTTTCGATTTTATCCAGGCGGCGCTGGAAGAGGGCTCCAATATCATCCAGGAATTTCACGAAAGCATGACGGCGCGCGGCGGAAAATTATATGCCATCCTGGCTGACGTCTGCGCCTTCTGCAATACCAACGGCGGCACGCTGTACATCGGACTGAACACCGATCCTAAGAAACCCCCCATCGGCATATCCGACCCCGAACTATCGATAGCTCAACTGGAAAAGGAAATTAACAACCGCCTCACCCCACCCCTCCAATGCTCCATTGACCTGCATGATTACCGGGGAAAGAAAATCGTTCGCGTCCTGGTGCCGCGCGGGGATGATCCGCCGTACGCTCTGGACGATAATAAAATCTATATCAGGGATGAAGCCGAGACCGGCCTGGCCGTACGGGACGAAATATTCAGCCTGGTGCTGCGTAACAGCCGCGTCCAGCGCGGGTCCATCCCGGTTCCCTCAGCGGAAGCCGCCGAGGCTGAAGCCGCTCCAACCCGTGAGAAGGTTGCCCCCCAGCCTGAACCCGAAGCCGACTACACCCCCCACACCGGGGTAGAGGTGCTGCCTGCCGAAGAGCGGGAAGGTACCCGGTACTATTCCATGCGCGACTTGCGCAATGGGAACGTCGTCAAAAATGTGACCCGCGCCTCAGCCCGCCGCCTTTGGCACTATGCAATCAGCAGCTTCTTAAGCTTTCCCAATGACCTGGAACAGGCCTCCATTGTTTGGCAGGGAAATTTTGGGCTGGTGCGGCAGTACAAACAGGGGAAGACGACCCACTACGATCTCATCCAGAGGACGGCAGAGGGATACCGGTACTTTTTCGGGGTGACCCCAGATGGTATCTACGGGCCCTGGAAATCGGTGACCGGGCTGGAAGAGAGCTGAGCGCCGTGGAAGTTCGGGTTGGCATCCTGACGGTGTCTGACCGTTCCTTCCAGGGCACCCGCGCGGATACTGCCGGGCCAGCCTTATCCGCTGCCATCCGGCAGCCTGGTTGGACCATCCAGGCCACGGGTGTGGTGCCGGATGAAGTCGAAAGCATCATCGCCAAATTGATCGAATGGACTGACCGCGGCGATATCGATGTGGTGCTCACCACCGGGGGAACCGGCCTGGCAGCCCGCGACGTTACTCCAGAAGCCACCCTGGCCATCGTGCAACGCGCCGTGCCAGGGCTGGCCGAGGCCATGCGCGCCGCCAGCCTGAAGATCACCCCCCACGCCATGTTGTCGCGGGCTACCGCCGGAATACGCGGGCGCACCCTGGTGATCAACCTCCCCGGCAGCCCCAAAGGCGCCCTGGAAAACTTCCAGGTGATCCAATCCGTTTTGCCCCACGCCGTGGAGCTGCTGCGTGGCGATCCAGGGGCTGAGGCCGGCCACCAGGCCTTCCGCCCAGAATCCGCATAAAACGAGCCTTGCCAGGGGGATTAACCTGCACTATAATCAGGGGCTGTTCGTTTTGTAACTTAATGATTGAACGAGGACCAAATTTTTATGATCGATGTTAATGATTTACGCAAAGGGGTCACCTTTGAGCAGGATGGCAACCTGTATAAAGTCCTGGAATACTCCCACAATAAACCGGGGCGAGGCAACGCCACCATTCGCATTAAAGCACGTGACTTACGCAAGGGCACCACGTTAGAGAAAACCTTCCAATCCGGCGACCGTGTGCAGGACGTCCGGTTGGAATTTCACAATGTGCAATACCTGTATCGCGATGGCGATTTCTACACTTTTATGGACCTGGAAACCTTCGAGCAGACGTCTATTTCCAAACACGGCCTGGGTGATGCCGCCGGCTTTTTGAAAGAATCGATGGAAGTCAAATTGACCTTCTACCAGAACGAGCCCATCGACCTGGAGCTGCCTACCTCGGTCGATTTAAAGGTGACCCAGGCTGAGGCCGCCGTGCGCGGCGATACTGCCACCGGCGTTACCAAAAAGGTTCAGGTTGAGACAGGCGCCGAGGTTCAGGTACCTTACTTCGTCAACCAAGGGGACACCATCCGCGTAGACACCCGCACGGGCCAATACGTCACCAGGGTTTAATCGGGACGGAGTTTGCCCTGAGGCACCCTCCCTTTAAGTCCCCGCAAGGGGACACAGTTTTAATAATCCAGTAGGTCATCATGCGAACACCTGCCGGGACTGAATGTCCATATTTTTACGGGGATTATTATCGGGGGCGAAACCAGGAAGAATGCCGCCTGTTAGAGGCCGCCCCGCCGGCAAATCATTGGACGCCCGATTTATGCCGTACCTGCCCCGTCCCAGCCATCACCCGGGCTAACGCCTGCCCACACCTGGTCCTGACTGCTTCTATAAGCAAGACCCTCCTTGGGCTTCGCCGTCAGGTAAAAATCGAGGCCTTTTGCACGAAAACTAACCAGGCTGTCTCCGAGCCCCAAATCGGCTGCGGCGAGTGCCATCCATTGCCCCCCATCACCACCGAAGGTAAATCCAAATGATTTTACTGCTGGACCTTGACGACACCCTGATCACCAATCGCATCGACACCTTCCTGTCCATTTATCTAAAATCATTGGGGCGCTATTTTGCCGATTCGATCAATCCCGATCGCCTGATCAAAGAACTGCTCTCCGCCACCCGGGCGATGGTAGAAAACAACCGCGCCGACCGCACGCTCGAGGAGGCCTTCGATGAACAATTTTACCCGGCATTAGGGCGCACCAAGGCGGAGATGCGTCCAGCCCTGGACGATTTCTACGCGACCGTCTACCCCCAGTTGAAGGGGATCATCTCACCCCGGCCGGAAGCCCGGCAGTTGGTCGAAGCGGCCATGAAGCGCGGTTACCGCCTGGTCATTGCCACCAACCCCCTTTTCCCCCGCACGGCCATCTTGCAGCGTTTGGCCTGGGGAGGCCTGCCGGTGGAAAGCTACCCATTCGAGATCGTGACTTCCTATGAAGCATTCCATTTCGCCAAGCCGAACCCGGCTTACTACACCGAAATCATCGCACAGTTGGGCTGCCCCAATGAACCGGCAATAATGGTGGGGAATGACCTGGAGAGCGACATCAAGCCCGCCGAGCTGGCCGGAATGGCCACCTTTTGGCTCACAGACAAAGCATCCCAGGCGGAGCCCATTCGCCCGACCGCTTTACAAGGAAGCATGGGAGACCTGCTCGACTGGATCGAACGAGGCGACCCGACCCCCCTGGTGAATGAGTTTTCTACCATCGAGGCGCTTAAGATCAACCTGCTCGCTACCCCGGCGGGTTTAGCCAGCCTGGCCAGGCGTTTCGCCCCGGAACAATGGATCAGGCGACCGGCTCCAGGCGAATGGTGCCTCACCGAAATCATTTGTCACCTGCGCGATGTGGATAGGGAGGTCAATCTTCCCCGCCTGGAAAAATTCAAGGCCGAAGAAAACCCCTTTTTTGCCGGCGTGATCACCGATCCCTGGGCTACCGAACGGAATTACATCCAACAAGATGGTATGGCTGCCTTGCGGGATTTTACCATCGCCCGGCAGCACAACCTGGATATCCTCAACCAGCTCCCTGGCCCAGACTGGAACCGCTCGAGCCGGCATGCCATCTTTGGCCCCACGCCCTTGAAGGAGCTGGTCAGCTTCATCGCCAGGCATGACCGCAACCATCTCCAGCAGGCTTACCGGCTTTTAAAACCATAGATTGCCAGGGTCTGCTATTAACATTGTATTAGATTTCTACATTTTTTTATCTAAAATCTAGCTTTTCGGTTCAGAGATTGGTATAATTTTTAAAGGAAAGCGTTATCAAACCCCGACAGGGGTTTGGCCATTTGGAGGTTTTTGTGAATTCACGTAACCAATCGTATATTATCTACCTGCTCCTTTTCATCGCCATCATCTCGCTGATCATTTATCAATTCCGATCGCAAAGCTCTGCCAGCGATGTGATCTCGATCAATCAGTTGGCGGCCGATCTCCAAAAGGGGATCGTGACCAAAATGTCTGAAGATGGCGATAAAATCACGGTCACTTATAACGACGGTACCCAGCAGAAAACGGTAACGGCCAACAAAGAGCCTAATTCCACCTTGCTGGAACAACTGGTCGCCCTGGGCGTCACCCCTGAAGAACTGTCACCCACTAAAGTGGATCTTGAAGTGAAATTACCCAGCGCGTGGCTCGGCATTATCACCGCATTGGGGTACATCTTACCCTTCATCTTCCTGGCTGGTTTGTTCTGGTTCATCTTTCGCCAGGCCCAGGGCAGCAACAACGCTGCCATGTCGTTTGGCAAAAGCCGCGCCCGCATGTTCACCGGCGACCACCCCACCGTAACCTTTGAAGATGTCGCCGGCATCGAAGAATCCAAAGAGGAATTGAAAGAAGTGGTGGAGTTCTTGCGCGAGCCCCAAAAATTTATCTCGCTGGGCGCGAGAATCCCTAAAGGGGTGCTGCTGGTTGGGCCGCCTGGAACCGGCAAGACGCTGCTGGCCAAGGCCGTCTCCGGCGAAGCCGGGGTGCCCTTCTTCTCAATCTCCGGCTCTGAGTTCGTGGAGATGTTTGTAGGCGTCGGCGCCAGCCGGGTGCGCGACCTGTTCGACCAGGCCAAGCGCCATTCACCCTGCATCGTGTTCGTGGATGAAATCGATGCGGTCGGACGCCAGCGTGGCGCCGGCCTCGGCGGCAGCCATGATGAACGCGAGCAGACCTTGAACCAGATGCTGGTCGAGATGGACGGCTTTGACACCGATACCAACGTGATCATCATGGCCGCGACCAACCGCCCCGATATCCTCGACCCAGCTTTGCTCCGCCCCGGCCGTTTTGACCGGCGGGTCGTGCTCGACCGCCCTGATATGCGTGGCCGCGAAGCCATCCTCAAGGTGCACGTCAAAGGCAAGCCCCTGGCGCCGAATATAGACCTGGGGGTATTAGCTCGCTCGACCCCTGGCCTGGTAGGCGCCGACCTCGAGAACCTGGTCAACGAAGCGGCCATCCTGGCTGCTCGCGGCAACAAGCGGGTGATTAACCAGACCGATTTCGAAGAAGCCATTGAGCGGGTTATCGCTGGCCCGGAACGCAAGAGCCGGCTGATCAATGCGGACGAAAAAAGGATTATTGCGTACCATGAAGCCGGCCACGCCGTGGTGATGAATTCGCTGCCCGAGGCCGATCCGGTGCAAAAAGTGTCGATCATCTCACGCGGGATGGCGGCTGGTTACACCATGGCTTTACCGGCTGAGGACCGCACCTTGATGCCGCGTAAAAAGATGGTTGCCGAGATCGTCGGCCTGCTGGGTGGGCGCGCAGCCGAGTCCCTGGTCTTCGATGACATTACCTCGGGCGCGGCCAACGACATTGAACGCGTTACCCAACTGGCGCGCACCATGGTCACCCGCCTGGGAATGAGCGATGAGCTCGGGCCTATGGTCTACGGCCAGAAGGAAGAACTAATCTTCCTGGGCCGGGAAATATCCGAACAGCGAGACTATTCGGAATCGGTGGCTGAAAAGATCGACGCGGAAGTGCGCGTCCTGGTTAGCCAGTCTTATATCAGAGCCAGGCAAATCCTGGAAGAATACCGCGATAAGCTGGATGCAGTAGCCAGCCGCTTGCTGGAAGTGGAAACCATTTCCAGGGAAGAGTTTGAAGGCATTTTCCCGCCCCCCAACCCCAAGCGCTCTGGTACGCCTGTGCTGATCCCGGCCAATGTGAACCCATAATTGAGAAGAATTAGAATAAACCGGGCATGGCGCTGCCATGCCCGGTTTATTTTTGTATATTTTCGACCTGGCGCACCAGCTCCCGGCGTAATAACTTTCCCACACCGGTACGGGGTAAAGACGAGAGAAATTCAACCCGGGAAGGCACCTTGTACCGGGCCAGGCTTTCCCGGCACCACGCCCTCACCTCTGCAGCGCTGAGGGACTCCCCATTTTTGACCACCACCCAGGCCATCACCACCTCCCCCCGCCAGGGATCGTGGACGCCGGCGACGGCCGATTCGAGCACCTTCGGATGGGCATTGATCACCGCTTCCACCTCGCTGGGCCAGACCTGGAACCCCCCGCTTTTAATCACGTCCTTTTTACGATCCACCAGGTAAAAGTACCCATCCTCATCCATCCAGGCCACATCGCCCGTGTACAGCCAGCCATCGCGCAGCGCAGCCCGGGTCTCTTCTGGGAGAGCATGATAACCGGCCATTACCTGCGGCCCGCGGATGACCAGCTCCCCGGCCTGGCCTGGCGCCAGGCCGGAGAGCCCATCTTCCAGGCTGACAATGCGGCAATCCACATCTGGCAGGGGTAACCCGATCGAGCCGGTGCGGTTCTCACCCAGGATAGGATTGCAATGGGTGGCCGTGGGCGCTTCGGATAACCCGTAGCCCTCAACCAGCCGCCCACCCGTCAGCGCCTCAAACGTCTCCTTGACCAGCCGGGGCAGCGGCGCCGAGCCAGAAATACAGGCTTTGATCGTCCTGAGGTTATACTGGCCTGCCTGGACGCCGGGATGCTGGAGCATGGCGTTGTACAGGCTCGGCACCCCCGGAAAAATGGTCACTTTCTGAGCCTCCAACGCTTCCAGGAGGGCCGGGATATCCCGCGGGTTGGGCGCTAGCACGATCCTGGCTGCCAGCATGATCCCCAGGCTCATCCCCAAGACCATGCCATACACATGGTACATTGGGATGGCGACCAGGAACGTTTCCTGGCCTTCTACGGTATTGACTAACCAATGGCGGAACTGGAGCGAATTCGCCACCAGGTTGCGGTGCAGGCCCACCGCACACTTGGGAACGCCGGTCGTCCCACCGGTATATTGAAAGATGGCTGGATCTTCCGGCGTGACCCGCTCGGCCGGCTGGACCATCGGGCGGTCAGACCGGATCAGATCGCCCCAAAGCAGGTCATTGTCTGCGACATGGATGCCTTCTTCAGGCGCAAAGGTTTCTCCCCGCTCGATCACCACCACCCGTTGGATGCCGGTTTGCAGTTGGATAGATTTTACCCGTGAGTAAAGGGGATAAAATGCCAGCAGCAAGGTGATACCCGCATCGTTGGCCTGGTAAGCGATCTCCCTGGCCGTGTACTGCGGGTTGAGCGCCATCACAATGGCCCCAATTTTCACGGAAGCATAAAAGGCGATCACGAATTCCGGCAGATTGGGCATCAGAAACCCCACGCAGTCACCCTTTTTGATCCCCAGCCCGGCCAGGCTGCCGGCAAGCTGGGCTACCTGCGCCTGCATCTGGGCATAGGTCATCACCTCCTGGTTCAAGATCAGGCCAGGATGAGCCGGGTAGCGGCTGGCCGCCCGGTCCAGAAAGTCATTCAAGAGCGCTTCAGGGTACTCAATCGATGCCGGAACACCCGGATCGTAGTGTGCTCGCCAGGGAAAAGGGCTCATCGTGTTTTGCATCATGATCCTGTCCGGTTACTCGCCCACCTTTCCATCCAGCCATTGCGCAACCCGATCAGCCGCCTGCTCCAGGGTTTTATCCTCTACCTGGAACCAGTGAATAGCCGGGTCGCTCGCTTTGAACCAGTTGGCCTGGCGGCGGACAAACTGGCGTGTAAATCGCCGGATCAGCTTCACCGCTTCATCCAGAGTGCTCCTTCCGCGCAAATAATCCACCATTTCCCCATAACCGATGGCGGATAGGGCCGATTGGCCAGGCTGATACCCCCTGGCCAGCAACCCCCGCACTTCATCGGCCAGTCCATTGGCCAGCATCTGGTCGATCCGCTCGTCGATGCGCCGGTAAAGCTCCACGCGAGGACGGGTGAACCCCAGGATCAGCAGGGCATAAGGCGATCCCGTTTGCTGGCGCTGGGTAGAAAACCGCCGGCCTGTGCCGAAGATGACTTCCAACGCGCGGATGGTGCGGCGAACATTGCGCGGGTCGATCCGGGCCGCCGCTGCCGGGTCCACCACCGCCAGGCGTTGGTGCAGCCCGTCCGCTCCTATCTCCCCGGCCCAGGCCTCCAGCACACCGCGTAAATCATCATCCGGCTTTTGGGGCGGGACGTCCCAACCCTGCAGCACGGCCGTGA
>JAJYIW010000041.1 GCA_021789855.1 Chloroflexota bacterium
CAACGCCTGGTTGTGGATGGATACAACCGGGACCAGATTAAAAATATCCTGGGCGAAAACGCCCTGCGAGCCATCCGGGCTGGTTGGGGCAAAAAAACGTAATCAACGGGAGAAGGTATGTTTCAAGGACAGCCCCTCTCGCAGCAGGACCCGCGTTGGAAAAGGGGTACCAGGGTTACGTGGCGGCCTGGTATGTGTCTGCCGTTGTTCTGACTCCTCCCGCCCCGTCTTCGCCGCCGCCCGGTGGGCAGCCAGCGGGAGCCATGGTCCTGTATGCGCTGGCAGATGGATTGGCGCTGCACAACCAGCCGGTGATCAGCAACGCCACCCTGATAAAGAGAGAACCTCCCCGCAGCTTCCTTTAGGTGTCACACCGGCTCCATCCCCCACTCTGGAACCCAGCCCCTGATCTCTGACGAGACGTTGATCCGGCGTTGTCCGCTGCCAAGTGATTTCTTGGTGATCGAGCCGGCCAGGGGCAGGCATAAGTTAGCCAGGACGGGATATGACTGAACGTCCTGGCGATCGATGGAATAAAGGGCGGTGTAACTGTTTGGTCCGTGAGCCAGGGTCCTCTGCCAGGCCAATCTTAGATTACCGCATGGCTATCAGGCGAGGAGCCTGGCTTCCAGGGTAATTGATGGAACGCTGGCCAGGGCAGCCGAAACCGGGCAGCCCGTTTTGGTGGCTTCGGCGATTTCGTGGAATTTTTCCGGGGTGATGCCGGAGACCCGGGCTTCCGTCTCAAGGTGAATGGAAGTGATGCGGGTATTTTCTCCAATTTTGCCCAGGGTAACCCTGGCCCGGGTATGGATCGACTGGGGCGTCAGGCCCAGTTTGCCCAGCTCAGCGCTCAACGCCATAGAATAGCACCCGGCGTGTGCTGCGCCGATCAGCTCCTCCGGGTTGGTGCCTTTGCCGTCCTCAAAACGAGAGCTGAATGAGTAGGCGCCTTCAAATGCGCCGCTGCCCAGGCTCATAGTCCCCTTGCCGCTCTGTAAATTGCCTTCCCAATGTGCTTCTGCTGTACGAATTGCCATTTTTTGCCTCCTGTTTAATGTGCTTACCAACGAATTATAAAACCAATAGGGAGCAATTGATCCCCGGAGAGCTAACTGCATAAGCCTGGGTGGACTTCAACACCTTTGATAACCAGTCCCAGCCGCCGAGAGGGCGATAGCTACGGCATAACCTGGAACAGGGCGCTGACGGGCTCAGGGGCACCCAGCTCTTCGCCCCGGGCCGATGGCGAGCAACCACCGACCATCACGCGGAATTCACCCGGCTCGAGGACCCGTTCGCCCTCGTCATCGACCAGCATCATCGCCTCTGGCTGAATGATAAAAGCGATCTCCCGGCTCTGTCTGGGCTTAAGGGAAACCCGTTGGAAGCCAATCAAGCTATGAAAAGGCACCTCTACGGAGGCTTCCAGGTCGCTCAAATAAAATTGAACGACCTCTTCGGCTTCCACCGGGCCCTGGTTGGTGAGGGTGAAGTGGAGAGGCAGCGCTTCGCCGCTGCTGATCACCTCCCGGTCAAGAGCCAGGCCGGAATACACAAAATGGGTATAACTCAGGCCAAAGCCGAAGGGATAGAGCGGCTCTTCATCGGAATAGCGGTAAGTCCGCCCGGACATGGCATAATCTTCAAAGGGTGGAAGCTGGTTGGTGGATTTGGGGAAAGTCAGGGGCAGTTTTCCGGAAGGCGCGGTGCGGCCAAACAGCACATCCGCCACCGCCTGCCCTCCCGCTTCACCGGGATACCAGACGAATACAATGGCTTCCACCAGGTCTTCGAGCTCTCCCAGGGCAATCGGGCTACCTCCCGTCAGCACCAGGACAATCCTGGCGCCTGCCTGGGCCAGTTTTTTGAGGTACTCCACCTGGTTTGGCGGCAGGCCAATATCGCTGCGATCTCCATTCGCAGAGGAGAGAATCGCGTCTCCTTCCTCCCCTTCAAGGGCGCTGGACAGTCCCATGCAGGCAATAGTCAGGTCGGCAGAGCTGGCTTCATAAAAAGTCCAGTCGGACAGGTTGTTGTTGGGATGGGCCAGCAGGCAGCCAGGGCGATAATTCACCTGCATCCCTTCAGGTGCGCCGCCGAAGATGCCTTCCAGCAGGGTGTTGAGCGACTCGTTCATCCCGTAATAATTCCCCAGCAAGGGTTCCAGACTGGTGGCATTGGGCCCAACCACCAGCAACCTGCGCACTTTGTCGCTGATGGGCAGGATGGCATTGCGGTTTTTAAGCAGCACCACGGATTTTTGGGCGGCCTCGCGCGCCAGGGCCTGGTGCTCGGGGCTGTGGATGGCACTGACCGGGATGGAGGCGTAAGGCACCTGATCCGGAGGGTCAAACATGCCCAGCTTGAAGCGCGTGCCCAGGGTGCGCTCCAGTGAGCAGTCGATGTCAGCCTCGCTGATCAGGCCGTCTCGGATGGCATCTTCAAGGAAATCGTAAACCCCGCAGCTCAGGTCGCAGCCGGCTTTTAAGGCCAGCGCAGCGGTTCCCTCGGCGTTTTGGGTCACGTGATGGTGGAGGTGAATGTCGTTCAGCGCGCCACAGTCTGAAACGACGTGGCCCTTAAAGCCCCAGGCCTTGCGCAGGGTCTCGGCCAGTAAAAACTGGCTGGCGCAGCAAGGCTCGTCATTGGTGCGGTTGTATGCACCCATGACGATCTCGACCCCGGCTTCCATGACCAGTTTTTTAAAAGCAGGCAGATAGGTGGCGTTCAGGTCGCGTTTGGATACCTGGGCGTTGAAGGTATGGCGCAGGGCTTCGGGTCCACTATGCACGGCGAAATGCTTGGCGCAAGCTGCCACTTTCAAATAGTGCGGGTCGTCACCCTGCAACCCATGGACAAAGGCAAAGCCCATCTCGCCGGTCAGGTAAGGGTCTTCCCCCCAGGTTTCCTGGCCGCGCCCCCAACGCGGATCGCGGAAGATGTTAATGTTAGGCGACCAGAACGTCAGTCCCTGGTAGATGCCGGTTGAGCCATGGCGGCGAAGCGCTTCATGGTACTTGGCGCGGGCTTCATCACTGATCGCGGAGGCGACGCGGTCGATCAGGTCACGATCCCAGGTAGCCGCCATGCCAATGGCTTGAGGAAAGACGGTCGCCCGGCCGCTGCGCGCCACTCCGTGCAACCCCTCACTCCAGAAATTGTAAGCAGGGATCCCCAGGCGGGGGATGGCCGCCGCTTCGTGGGTCATCTGGCTGACCTTTTCTTTGAGTGTGAGGTGAGCGATCAAATCCTGCACGCGCTCCACAAGGGGGCGGTCAGGATCCAGGTAGAAGGGGATCGATTCAGGTGGATTGGCGGGCATTCGGGCTCCTCCAAAAATAACGGATGTTTGACGTGTTCAGGTTATCCTATTTTTCCATCCTGGTCAAGCCGATTTTTAGAGGTTAATGTAAAATGGCTGGTAACGCTGGTCAATCAAGCCAGCCGGTTTCTATTTGGACTATACCGAGGAGGAGAAATGGATACCTTCATTGAAGGCAGGTTACAAGGGATCAGGCAAGTGATCGATGCCGGCCCGTTCCATTCCACCTGGGAGTCGCTCCAGGCGTACACCGTTCCGGCCTGGTATGAGGACGCGCGCTTTGGCATTTTTATCCATTGGGGCGTTTATTCTGTGCCGGCGTTCAGGAATGAATGGTACCCGCGTAATATGTACATCCAGGGGACGGAGGAATTTAACCATCATCGTGAGACTTACGGCCCCCAGGACCGCTTTGGCTATAAAGATTTCATCCCCATGTTCAAGGCGGAGCATTTCGACCCCACCGCCTGGGCAGCGTTGTTCAAACGGTCTGGCGCCCGTTTCGTGGTGCCGGTGGCGGAGCATCATGATGGCTTCGCCATGTATGATTGTAGCCTATCGGAGTGGTGCGCCAGTAAGATGGGCCCCCGGCGGGATATTATCGGGGAGCTGGCCGCGGCGGTACGCCAGCAGGGCCTGGTGTTTGGGGTCTCAAGTCACCGGGCGGAACACTGGTTCTTTATGAATGGGGGCATGGCCTTCGATTCTGATGTGCGCGACCCGCGCTTCTACGATTTTTATGGCCCGGCGACCCCGCCGGCTGAGCCAAACCTGGACATGGGTAGGCTGGATTCGACGCCTGATCCGGACCACTCGTACCTGGATAACTGGTTGGCGCGCACCGCGGAGCTGATCGACCTGTACCAGCCGCAGCTTCTGTGGTTCGACTGGTGGATTGGCCACCGCGCTTTTGAGCCCTATTTACAAAAGCTGGCGGCGTATTATTACAACCGTGGGGTGGAATGGCAGCGCGGAGTCGCGATCAACTACAAATTTAAGGCTTTCCCGGAGGGGACGGCGGTACTGGATATCGAGCGCGGGCAGCTAAAAGGCACCCGCTTGCAGCTCTGGCAAAATGATACCTCGGTGTCCAGAAGTTCGTGGGGTTACGTAAAAGATCAGGATTACAAGACCGCCGAAGCAATCATTGCCGACCTGGTGGATGTGACCAGTAAAAACGGGGCGCTCCTGTTGAACATTGGCCCACGGCCAGATGGGACGATCCCCGCGCCCGAGGTAAAAATTCTGGAAGCCATCGGCGATTGGCTGGCAGTGAACGGCGAGGCGATCTACGCCACGCGGCCGTGGAAGGTGTTTGGCGAAGGGCCGACCGAGGTGATAGAAGGCTCCTTTACCGATACCCAGCGTGCGGCATTTACCGGGCAGGATGTTCGCTTTACCACGCGAGGCGAGAGCCTATACGCCACGATGCTGGGCTGGCCTGGGAATCGGGCAATCATCCGCTCGCTCGGGCGGGACGCGGGGCTTTACCAGGATGAGATTGGCCGGATCTCCTTGCTGGGGTTCCCGGGCTTGCTGGCGTTTGAACGCCAGGCTGGCGCCCTGGTAATCCAGGTACCCGAACAAGCTTATGCCCCCACCCCTTTGGTCTTTAAAATAACTCGAGGCTGAGCCATGTCAACCCTGATTCACCAACGTGTCGAAGCTGCTCGGGCCGGAACAAACCCGGCGGTGATCTGCCACATGCCCTCGGGCTGGGCAGTGCTGGCCGACGTCCAATTCCTACGCGGCTACTCTATCCTCCTGCCCGACCCGGTGCCGCCTGATCTGAATGCTATGGAAAGAGCCAGGCGCGCTGAGTACCTGCTGGATATGACCATCCTGGGGGATGCGTTGCTGGAGGTGACGGGCGCTTACCGGATCAATTATGAAATCCTGGGAAATACGGATGCCGCGCTGCATGCCCATATCCTGCCCCGTTACCTGACTGAGCCGGAGGCGCTCCGGTCGGGCCCGGCCTGGTTCTATGATAAAGCTTACCGCAACTCGGTGCCGTTCAATTATGAGCGCGACAAGGAACTGATGCGGCAGATCGCCGAGGCCATTCAACACAGGATGCAGCCTGGCTGATTGGGAACGACTGGCCGGTTAATACGAATCTCATCTGGTGCAGGTGGGCGCTTGAGGGTAAAATGGGGGCCGCGGAGTAGATCGTGGCAGCCCATCCATTGTTTGAGACGTTAAAAAATTTAAAAGGGAACGCGCGCGGCTCTGTTTACACAGAGCCGTTATGGGGCATTCCCTTTAATCTCTATGCGCCGTATGTGTCGGTTTATATGGTGGCGCTTGGCTTGAACGATGCCCAGATTGGACTGATCGTCAGCATCGGGTTAGCATTCCAAATATTTACCGCACTGTTCAGTGGGGTCATCACCGACAAGCTCGGGCGCAGGAAAACTACTTTTATTTTTGACACCATCTCATGGAGCGGGGCTGTCTTTATTTGGGCGATATCCCAGAACTTTTATTATTTTCTGGCCGCGGCGGTGGTCAACAGCATGTGGCGTATCACCATGAACTCGTGGCAGTGCCTGCTGGTCGAGGACACTGACCCGGGGATGCTGGTGGATATTTATGCCTGGATTTATATTTCCGGCCTGCTCGCTGCTTTTTTTGCGCCGATCGCCGGCGTGCTGATCGGTATTTTTTCTCTGGTGCCGACCATGCGCGGGCTTTACCTGTTGGCCTTCGTCTTGATGACCGTCAAGTTCTATTTAACCAACCGCTATACGACTGAAACTCGACAGGGGTTGGCGCGCATCGAGGAAACCAGGCACCAGCCGGCCCTGGCCGTGCTGATTGAATACAAGGGCATCCTCAGACAGCTTTTGAACACCCCGGCGACCCTGTATACGCTGGGGATCATGCTAATCAGCGGCATCACCAGCACCATCAACGGCACTTTTTGGGCGATTTACGTCACGCAGAAGCTGAAAATCCCGGACCAGTTCATCAGCATTTACCCCTTCGTGCGGTCGATGCTCATGCTGGTATTTTTCTTTGCCGTTCTGCCGCGCATCCGCACATTGCCATTCAAGAAGCCTATGCTGGTCGGCATCCTGAGCTTCATTGCCAGCCAGGTAGTCTTGATCCTGGTACCTGAGAAAAGCATCGGCTTTTTGCTGATCAGCACGGTCCTGGAAGCCTGTGGAATGGCAGTGCTGAACCCCCAGATCGATAAATTGCTGGTCCTGTCGGTGGACGCTAAAGAACGGGCGAGGATCAACTCGATCCTGTATATGGTGGTCATCATTGTCACCACGCCCTTCGGTTGGATCGCCGGGGCGCTCTCCGAGCTCAACCGGGCTTATCCTTTTATGCTCAATATCGGGCTATTTGCGATCGGGGCCGTCCTGGTCTTCTTCGCAGCGCGTTCGGCCGAGGCCAGGGCTAAAGTTGAGGCGGTTGAGGGGGCTGCCAGCGTTTCTTAAGAAAACGCTAATCTTAAAAAATGAAAAATCTATTGACTTTTGTTTTGGAAGTTATATAATCAATAGAATATAATTTAACCGGATTTTTATTGTCTAGACATGTATAACACCTACTCGCTGTTCATCCTCTCCCTTATTGTGGTTCTCGTTATTGAGAACCTTTTTCCAGTTGGGCGGTTGAGCAGAGAGCAAGTAAGATGTAGAAAAATGTAAGTCAAGACAAAAGTTACCAAAAAACCGCCCAAGCCAGAGGGCGGTTTTTTTTATCATTTTTTGGAGGTGTTTCGTGCGATCGGATCAGATCAAGAGCGGCTTTGAACATGCCCCACACCGGGCCCTGCTGAAGGCAACCGGCGTCACTGATGCAGACATGGGTAAACCCTTCATCGCAGTGGTCAATTCGTATGTCGATATCGTCCCCGGGCATGTGCACCTGCAGGCGTTTGGGAAACTGGTCAAAGAAGCCGTCAGAGCGGCCGGCGGGGTGCCTTTTGAGTTCAATACCATAGGCGTGGATGATGGCATTGCCATGGGGCACGTGGGCATGAAGTATTCCTTGCCATCCAGAGAGCTGATCGCTGATTCGATCGAAACCATGATCGAAGCTCACCGTTTCGATGGTATGGTGTGTATTCCAAACTGTGACAAGATTGTTCCGGGGATGTTAATGGCAGCGATGCGAGTTAACATCCCCGCTATTTTTGTATCGGGTGGGCCCATGGCCACCGGCCGGACGCCGGAAGGCGAAGCGGTGGACCTGATTTCGGTCTTTGAAGCGGTCGGGGCCTACCAGAGCGGCAAGATCGATGACCGGCGCTTGAAGGTGTTAGAGGATAACGCCTGCCCATCCTGTGGTTCTTGTTCAGGGATGTTCACCGCGAACAGCATGAACTGCCTGATGGAAGCGCTGGGGATAGCCCTGCCCTACAACGGCTCGGCGCTGGCCCTCTCCGCTGAGCGAGAGGCGCTGGCCCTGCGGGCTGGAAGCCTGATCCTTGACCTGGTGGCGCGACAAATTACCCCGCGCAGCATCGTGACCGCCGAGGCCCTGGACGATGCCTTCGCCCTGGACATGGCCATGGGCGGCTCGACCAATACGGTGCTGCATGGCCTGGCCATCGCTAACGAAGCCGGGGTCGATTATCCCCTCGATCGCATCAACCAGGTTTCGAAGCGGACGCCTCACCTGTGCAAGGTGAGCCCATCAGGACATTGGCACATGGACGACGTTCACCGCGCAGGGGGTGTGCCAGCCATCTTGCACGAGCTGGATGCCTCCGGGATTCACCTCAACCTCGACCGTACCACCGTCTCAGGGCAGACGCTGCGCGAGTCAATCGCTGGCGCATCTATCCGCAATACGGAAGTTATCCGCCCCCGCGAAAAAGCTTATTCTCAGACCGGCGGCCTGGCGATCCTGTTTGGCAACCTGGCGCCCAAGGGAGCTGTGGTCAAGGTGGGCGGCGTCAGCGCAGCCATGCACCAGTTCAGCGGGCAGGCGCGCATCTACGAATCCCAGGAAGACGCCCAGGCCGGCATCCTGGCCAGGCAGGTCCAGCCGGGTGAAGTGGTGGTCATCCGTTACGAAGGGCCGCGGGGCGGGCCGGGTATGCAGGAAATGCTCAGCCCTACCAGCGCCATTATGGGGATGGGGCTGGGCGATAAAGTCGCATTGATTACGGACGGGCGTTTTTCAGGTGGGACGCGCGGCGCCTGCATCGGCCACATCTCACCGGAAGCGGCAGCCGGAGGCCCGATTGCGGCGCTGCAGCAGGGCGACATCGTGGACATCGACCTGGATCAGCGCACGTTGAACGTGCGCCTGCCGGAGGCTGAGATCCAACGCAGGTTGGCGGCGCTTCCGCCATTCCAACCTAAAATCCAATCCAAATGGTTACGCCGCTATTCACATTTTGTGACCAGCGCTGATACCGGCGCCATTTTAGTTGATGAACTGGAGGAACGATGAAAATTAATGGTTCTCATATAGTTTGGGAATGCCTGAGGCGCGAGGGCGCCAACCTGGTCTTTGGGATTGTCGGTGGAGCGACCCTGCCTATTTATGATGCCCTGCTGGATTTCCCGGATATCCACCATGTGATGACGCGCCATGAACAGGGAGCTGCGCACATGGCGGATGGTTATGCCCGCGCATCTGGCAAGGTGGGCGTGGCGTTGGCCACTTCTGGCCCGGGCGCGACCAACCTGGTGACCGGCATCGCCACTGCTATGATGGATTCCTCTCCCATAGTGGCCATCACCGGGCAGGTGGTGAGCAAGCTGATCGGCTACGACGCCTTCCAGGAAACGGACGTCACCGGCATCACGCTTCCCATTACCAAGCACAATTATCTGGTAACGGACGTGAATGACCTGACTGAAGTGTTGCGGGAGGCGTTTTATATTGCCCGGACTGGCCGGCCAGGCCCGGTGCTGGTGGATATTGCCAAAGATGTGCAGCAGAATTTTATCGATTGGGAATATGATGATACGCCGATCAAGCTGCGCGGTTACCGGCCGGATTTAAGCCCACTGTCTAAAGATTTTCAACGAGCGGTCGAAATGATTAATGAGGCCAAACGACCGGTCATCCTGGCGGGCCGCGGGGTGATGCTCAGCGGGGCAATGGGAGAATTGCTCGAATTTGCCAATAAGACGCACACCCCTGTCGCCATGACCTTGCTCGGGTTGGGCGGATTTCCTGCCAGCCATCCGTTAAATTTAGGCATGATGGGCATGCACGGCGAAGCCTGGGTGAATAATACGATCCAGGAAGCAGACCTGATCCTGGCGTTTGGGATGCGCTTTGATGACCGGGTGACCGGCAATCTGAAAACCTATGCGGTGAACGCCAGGAAGATCCACGCCGATATCGACCCATCTGAGATTAACAAGAACGTACACGTCGACCAGGCGTTGATCGGCGACCTGCGCTCCACCTTGCAGACGCTGCTCAAACACGTCGAGACCCGCGATCACAGCGAGTGGATCGACCACATCACCGTTATGAAGGGCGACAGCGCCGTCCGGGACATCGTCAACCTGCCGGATAACAATCACCTGTACGCGGCCCACGTGATCAACGATCTATGGCGGGCTACCCAGGGGAATGCGTTGCTGGTCACGGATGTGGGTCAAAACCAGATGTGGGCGGCCCAATATTATAAACAGGATAACCCGGGCGGTTTTATGACCTCGGGGGGGTTAGGTACCATGGGCTTTGGGTTGCCAGCTGCCATCGGGGCGAAGTTTGCTAAACCTCAAGCGAACGTATGGGCGGTGGTGGGCGATGGTGGGTTCCAGATGACCCAGGCTGAGCTGTCCACTGCGGCCCAGGAGGGGATTAAGGTTAACGTAGCCATCATCAATAATGGCTATTTGGGGATGGTGCGCCAGTGGCAGGAATTCTTCTACGAGAGGCGTTATTCCGCCACCCCGTTAAAGGGCCCAGACTTTGTCAAAATTGCTGAGGCGCATGGGTTGACCGGCCTGCGGGTGACGCAGCGGTCTGAAGTTGAGCCGGCCATTCGCAAGGCCGAAGAGACCGAAGGAACGGTCGTGGTGGATTTTCGGGTCGAGCAGGAAGATTCTGTGTATCCGATGGTGCCTACTGGTGCAGATTTGCATGCCATGATCCGGCGCCCGATGCCCAATCCGATCGCAGAGACTGCGGAAGACACGATATAGGAGGAATGAAATGAGTCACACTTTAGCTGTTTTAGTCGAAGATAAGCCGGGCGTCTTAAACCGGGTAGCTTCCCTGTTTCGCCGGCGCCAGTTCAACATCGAATCGCTCACGGTTGGCCATACCGACCAACCGGGTATCTCGCGTATGACGATTGTGACTGATTGTACCGAAATTGAGATCGAACGGTTAACGGCTTACCTGTATAAACTGGTCAACGTGCTCCAGGTCAACAACCTCACCCACGTCCCAAGCGTAGCCCGCGACCTGGCAATGATCAAAGTCAATGCCAACATTGAGAGCCGTACGCACATCATGCAAATTGTGGATGTATTCCGGGCGCGGATCGTGGATGTAACCAACAACTCATTCATTATCGAGATTACTGGCGACGAGGACAAGATAGATAGCTTCATCGATAACCTGCGCCCGTTTGGTATCCTGGAAATGGGACGCACAGGCCAGGTGGCCATGGCTCGGGGTGGAAACACCCAGGTTATTCCACCCAATGGAAACGGTCATAAACACCCGGCCGTGCTCGAGATCAATTAAATACGACTTATCAGGCACTCCCGTGAAAGGCTCATTCCACGGCAAACCCTGAACACATTAATACTCTGAGGAGATAGCTGATGGCAAAGATGAATTTTGCAGGCGTGGAAGAAGAGGTCATTACCCGAGAGGAATTCCCCCTCGAAAAAGCGCAGGAGGTCCTGAAAGATGAGGTGGTAGCCGTCCTGGGATATGGCGTCCAGGGAATGGCGCAATCCTTGAACATGCGGGACAACGGGATCAAGGTGGTGGTGGGGCAAAACCCGGAAGGGAAACGCACCTGGGACAAAGCCGTCAAGGATGGCTGGGTGCCAGGTGAGACGCTCTTCTCACTGGAAGAAGCGGCTAACCGGGGAACGATTATCCAGTACCTGATCTCGGATGCCGGGCAGAAATTAAGGTGGCCCAAGATCAAAGCCTGCCTTTCTAAAGGGAAAGCATTGTACTTCTCTCATGGCTTCTCTATCGTCTACCGGGATCAGACCGGGGTGATCCCGCCTGCGGATGTGGATGTGATCATGGTGGCGCCTAAAGGCTCAGGTACCAGCGTGCGCGCCAATTTCCTCTCTGGGAGCGGTATCAATAGCAGTTTTGCCGTGGAGCAAGATTACACCGGGCACGCCCTCGAGCGCACCCTGGCGTTGGGAATTGCCATTGGTTCGGGGTACCTGTTTGCCACGACCTTCAAGAATGAGGTCTACAGCGACCTGACCGGCGAAAGAGGCGTCTTGATGGGCGCCCTGGCAGGCATTATGGAAGCTCAATACAATACCCTGCGAGAAAATGGCCACACGCCCAGCGAAGCGTTCAATGAAACGGTGGAAGAGCTGACCCAGAGCCTGATCCGCCTGGTCGGGCAAAATGGGATGGATTGGATGTACGGCAACTGCAGCACCACCGCTCAACGCGGCGCGCTGGATTGGCGGCATGAATTCCGCAAGGCTACCCTGCCTGTGTTCAAGAAATTGTATCAGAGTGTGAGGTCGGGCGAAGAAACCCGTATTGTCCTGGAGGCGAACTCTGCGCCTGATTATAAAGATAAGCTTGAAGCCGAGTTGCGCGAGATGCGCGAGTCGGAAATGTGGAAGGCCGGCACGATGGTTCGCTCGTTACGCCCTGAGAACTGGAACCATTAGCCGGGGAGGAGAGGTTATGTCAAAACCTTATATCCGAATTTTTGATACGACCCTGCGCGATGGAGAACAATCGCCGGGCGCGACCATGACCAGTGTGGAAAAGCTGGAGGTGGCGCGAGCGTTAGCCAGGCTGGGAGTGGATGTGATGGAAGCTGGTTTTCCTGCCGCTTCTCCAGATGACCTGGAAGCCGTGCGTCGAATTGCCATCGAGGTTGGCAATTCGACCGACGGAAGCCGTGTGCCGGTCATTTGCGGGCTGGCGCGTGCCACCAAGAATGACATCGACCGCGCCTGGGAGGCCGTCCAGTATGCTGCCCACCCGCGTATCCATACCTTCCTGGCCACATCAGAAATCCACATGGCCTACAAACTCAAGATGACGCGCGAGCAGGTGCTGGAGCGGGTGAGAGATATGGTCTCCTACGCGCGCAGCCTGTGCGAGGACGTGGAATACAGTCCCGAAGACGCTGGGCGGAGCGATCCCGAGTTCCTTTACCGGATACTGGAGGTCGCCATCCAGTCAGGGGCGACGACCCTCAATATCCCGGATACCGTAGGATATACCCTGCCAGCCGAATTCGGCGCGTTGATCGCCGGCATCATCCAGCATGTTCCTGGCATCGAGAAGTGTGTGGTTTCCGTTCACTGCCACAACGATCTTGGGCTGGCCACCGCCAACACCCTGGCCGGCATACAGGCTGGCGCGCGCCAGGCAGAAGTGACTATCAACGGTATTGGAGAACGAGCAGGAAACACCGCATTGGAAGAAGTGGTCATGGCGCTGGCCACTCGCCAGGATGGTTTTGAGATGGAGACCGGGATCGATACCACCCAGATCACCCGGGTCAGCAAGCTGGTCAGCAATTACACCAGCATCGTCGTCCAACCGAACAAGGCCATCGTGGGCGCTAATGCTTTTGCCCATGAGGCTGGAATTCATCAAGACGGCATGTTAAAGAATAATCAGACCTACGAGATCATGCGGCCTGAAATGGTGGGCGCCACCCACAGCAAGCTGGTGCTGGGAAAACATTCGGGCCGGCATGCGCTCAAGGCACGGTTGGTTTCGTTGGGTTATGGTCTGCAAGAAGGTGAGATGGATCAGATTTTTGAGCGTTTTAAGGCCCTGGCAGACCAGAAGAAAGTGATCACCGACGCCGACCTGGAAGCGCTCATCTCGGATGAGCTTTACCAGCCGCGCGAGCTGTTTGTGTTGGATGGGTTGCAGGTGGCGTGTGGGACGATGGGTATGCCCACTGCGACCATCCGCCTGCGCGACCCGGCGGGCGGGATGCATGTTCAGGCAAGTGTCGGCACCGGCCCGGTGGACGCAACGTACAAAGCCATTGACGCGATTATCCAGGCCCCATCCACTTTGCAGGAATTTGTTATCCACGCTGTGACCGAGGGCATTGATGCCCTGGGAGAAGTGACCGTGCGCATCAAGGGTGAAAACCCCAGCCGGGTGCTGGCTGCGCAGAGCGAAATCGACCAACCCCGCACGTTTGGTGGGTATGGAGCTGATACCGACATCATTGTCGCCAGCGCGAAGGCTTACCTGGCCGCTCTCAATAAAATGTTGGTTGCCCTGGGCCAGTACGGGCCCGTAGAAGAAACATCCGTTCAGACTGTGATAAATCAGTGAGGTAAGACTATGAAAACCAAGAAACTCCCCGAAATTGATCCGCTGTGTGAAGGACACCCTGAGCCTTTCAGTGAGCCCCGCACCATTCCAACGGGTTGGGATATGTCCGAAATGCTGCCAAAGTCGGTGCCTCCCGCGCTCCGGCTCTCGATTAACCCGATCCTGTTTCTGAACCAGGACGAGGACGTATCCCAAGACCTGTCAGCATGAAGATGCCTAAAACGCTGTTTGAAAAAATCTGGGAGCGCCATGTGGTTGCCCAGGAACCCGATTCCCCGGCGATCCTCTATATTGATCTGCACCTGATCCACGAGGTGACCTCTCCCCAGGCCTTCACTGGCTTACGCGATCGAGGTTTAAAAGTGCGCCGCCCCGATAAGACGGTAGCGACGGTTGATCATGGCGTCCCGACCCGGCCGGCGGCCGACGGCAGCCAGATAGGCCGGCTGGCCTTTGCGGATGAGCTTTCTCGCAAGCAAATCGCCCAGCTTGAAGAGAATTGCCACGATTTTGGCATTCCATTGAATACGCTAGGCAGCGCTCACCAGGGTATTGTCCACATCATCGGCCCTGAGATAGGCCTGACCCAACCGGGGATGACGATAGTGTGTGGCGACAGTCACACGGCCACGCACGGCGCCTTTGGGGCGCTGGCCTTCGGGATCGGCACCAGTGAGGTTGAGCACGTGCTGGCGACCCAATGCCTGCTCCAACGCAAGCCGCTCACCGCAGAGGTGCGAATTGAAGGCAGCCTGGGACAAGGCGTGACGTCCAAGGACATCATCCTGGCTTTGATCAGCCAGATCGGCGTCGGCGGAGGCACCGGGTATGTGCTTGAATATACCGGATCGGCCATCCATTCGCTGACTATGGAACAACGCATGACCATCTGCAATATGTCGATTGAGGCGGGGGCGAGGGCAGGACTCATCGCGCCGGACGAAGTGACTTTCGACTACCTGGCAGGACGCGAGGCTGCTCCTAAGGGAGCTGCCTGGGATCGCAGCCTGGCGGCCTGGAAGGCGTTGCCAACCGATGAAGGCGCCAGCTACGATAAAGTGATTCGATTGGATGCGAGCCACCTGGAGCCGATGATTACCTTTGGCACCAACCCCGGCATGGGCATGCCCATCAATGGACGAATACCGAAGCCAGAGACCGTGCGAGACGCCAACCAGCGATTGGCCCTGGAAAAGGCCCTGAGCTACATGGCCCTGCGCCCCGGAGAAGCATTGGTAGGCCACCCGGTGGACGTGGTTTTTATCGGAAGCTGCACCAACGGTCGGCTGTCCGATCTGCGGCTGGCTGCCAGCCTGTTTAACGGGCGCAAGGTAGCGCCCGGTGTGCGTGCCCTGGTAGTACCGGGCTCGATGGAAGTGAAGACCCAGGCTGAAGCCGAGGGCCTTGACCGGGTATTCAAAGCGGCGGGCGCTGAATGGCGCGAGCCCGGCTGTAGCATGTGCATCGCCATGAACGGCGACCAGCTCGAGCCAGGACAGTACGCGGTGAGCACCAGCAACCGCAACTTTGAAGGCCGCCAGGGGAAAGGTGGGCGGACTTTCCTGGCCAGCCCGCTCACAGCCGCCGCGGCGGCCCTGAGCGGTCAGGTGACCGACCCGCGCACCCTGATGATCAATTAAGAGGCCCATCATGACACAATTTACCAGGTTGACCAGCCGGGTGGTAGTGATGCCGGTGAATAATATCGATACCGACCAGATCATTCCTGCTCGTTTTCTTAAAACAACGGATAAAAAAGGCCTGGGCGCCAACCTCTTCGCAGACTGGCGTTACCGGGCAGATGGCACACCCAGCCCCGATTTTATACTTAACCAGCCGCAGAGCCAGGGCGCCCAGGTGCTGCTGGCGGGGGATAATTTTGGCTGCGGCTCATCGCGCGAGCACGCCCCCTGGGCGCTGACCGGCTTTGGGTTTAAGGCGGTCATTTCCACTTCCTTTGCCGACATCTTCCGCAACAACGCCCTGAAAAATGGTTTGTTACCGGTGATCGTGGATCAAAAGACGCATGAGCGCTTGTTCGAGTTGTTCGAAGAAGTGCCGCACGCTGAGCTGACCATCGACCTGGCCAGCCAGACGCTCTACCTGCCCAACCAGGAGGAAGTGCGGTTTCCGATCGATCCGTTTTCTAAAACCTGCTTGCTCAAAGGCACGGATGAGCTGGGCTACCTGCTCGGTTTTGCAGACTCGATCGCCGCTTATGAAAAGGCCCAGGTCCGATAAACCGGTATGGATGGCGACGGGCAGCCGGTTGCAGGCTGGTAGGATAGATTAGAGGTAATGAATGATCGAAATATATGACACCACTTTGCGCGATGGCACTCAGCGTAAAGACATCTCGCTCTCGTGCGATGACAAACTTAAAATCGCTCATCGCCTGGACGATCTGGGCGTGACCTTTATCGAGGGAGGCTGGCCTGGTTCAAACCCGAAGGACGAGGAGTTCTTCCAACAGGCTGTCGGGCAACCCTGGAAACACGCGCACATCACGGCTTTCGGGTCGACCTGCCACCCGTCTAAAAAGCCAGAGGATGACGCCAATATTCGCGCGCTGTTGGATGCCAATACTGACTACGTGACGGTGTTTGGGAAAACCTCGATGCTGCATGTCAGGGACGTACTCCACACGACTCCGGAAAATAACCTGCGCATCATTGAGGAGAGCATTGCCTACCTCAAGGCTAAAGGCCGGCAGGTATTATACGATGCGGAACATTATTTTGACGGATACAAAGAGGATCCGGCCTACGCGATTGAAACTTTACGGGCAGCTTTGCGCGGAGGCGCGATCACCCTGGTGCTGTGCGATACCAACGGCGGCTGCATGCCCTGGGAGATCGGAGAGATGATACGGGCGGTTAAAGGGACGGTTGATGCCCCATTGGGTATCCATACCCACAATGATAGCGAAAACGCCGTGGCGAACGCCCTGGTGGCGGTGCGCGAAGGTTGCATCCAGGTGCAGGGGACGATCAATGGGTATGGGGAACGTTGCGGGAATGCCAACCTGTGCTCGGTCATTCCTGACCTTGAGTTAAAAATGAGGGTAAGCTGCTTGCCAAAAGGCAACCTGTCCAGGTTGTTTGACCTTTCCCATTATGTTTCGGAGGTGGCCAACCTGGCCCCTGATGAACATTTGGCGTACGTGGGAAAGGCTGCCTTTGCCCACAAGGGCGGGGTACACGTGGCCGCTATCCGCCGCAACGTTAACGCGTACCAGCATATTGATCCGGCGCTGGTTGGCAACGAAATGGAAGTGCTGGTTTCCGAGCTATCCGGGCGGGGCAACCTGTTAAGCAAGGCTGAGGAATACGGGATTGACATCAGCCAGGCCAGGGATGTGGGGGACGTGCTGGCTGAATTGAAATCGCTAGAGGCCCAGGGCTTTTCCTTTGAAGCGGCGGAGGCGTCGGTGGTGATGATGCTCAAGCGCGCCCAACCCGGCTATAAACCCTTATTTGAACTGATCGATTTTGCATCGACCGTGGAACACCGCCAGGGCCGGGGCATCTTTGCGGAAGCGACGGTAAAGGTGTGTGTGCAGGGCGAGGTGCTGCACACGGCAGCGGAGGGCAACGGCCCGGTCAATGCGCTGGATACAGCCCTGCGCAAGGCGCTGGTGGGAAATTATCCGCAGATTGCCCGGTTTCACCTGGCGGATTACAAGGTGCGTATCCTGGATGGGAACAATGGCACCGCGGCGACCACGCGCGTTTTAATCGATACCCAGAACGATGTGGAGCGGTGGGGTACGGTTGGCGCCAGCGCCAATATCATTGAAGCCAGTTGGCGAGCGTTGGTCGATTCGATTGAATACGGCCTGATGGTTGTCGAGCACGTATCCCTGTCGTGAGGATTGAGATCGCATGAAAGCAAAAATTGTGCTGTTACCCGGCGATGGCATCGGGCCGGAGGTGGTCTACGCCACCGTGAGCATCCTGGAGGCCCTGGCGAAGGCCGGCAACCATACGTTTGAATTTGACGAGCAATTAATCGGCGGGTGTTCGATCGACCGTTATGGAACAGCCCTGACCCAAGAGGCGCTGGCTGCCTGCCAGGCGGCGGATGCTGTGTTGCTGGGTGCGGTGGGGGGGCCTAAATGGGACGACCCTTCGGCCCGGGTGCGCCCGGAACAAGGACTGTTGGGGCTACGCAAGGGGTTGGGCGTCTTTGCCAACCTGCGTCCGGTGAAGGTTTATCCCCGGTTGGTAGATGCCTCGCCGCTCAGGCCGGAAAAACTGGCCGGGGTGGACCTGGTCGTGGTACGTGAATTGACCGGCGGGCTCTACTTTGGCCAACCCAAAGGGCGCGAGCAGCGCCCCGAAGGGGAGCGAGCGGTGGACACGCTGGAGTATTACGACTATGAAATCCGGCGCATCGTCGAAATGGCCTTTACCCTGGCCAGGGGACGGCGGAAGAAAGTGACCTCGGTGGATAAGGCCAATGTGCTCGAGTCCTCTCGCTTGTGGAGGCAGGTAGCCAACGAAGTCCATGCCGGCTACCCGGACGTGGCTCTTGAGCATGTGCTGGTCGACACAGCGGCCATGCGACTGGTATCTAACCCGGCTGGTTTTGACGTGATGGTGACCGAAAACATGTTTGGCGACATCCTTACCGACGAGGCTGCGGTGCTGGCAGGCTCCATGGGCCTGCTGCCTTCGGCTTCTCTCGGGAGCCAGGGTCCCGGCCTGTACGAGCCGATCCATGGATCGGCTCCCGACATCGCCGGGAAAGGCATCGCCAATCCGATGGGGACGGCGCTCAGCGCGGCGCTTTTGTTGCGGTACTCGCTTAAATTAGAAAAGGAAGCGGCAGCGTTGGAACGCGCCGTTGAGCGATCGATCGAAGCAGGTCAATTGACTGGTGATGTGGGTGGGCGTTTGGATACCCGCCAGGTCACCCAGGCCATTATCGACCACTTAAGCCTATAACAGGAGACTTTCTCATGAAGCCTGAATCAAACTGCCCAGGCCTGGAGAGTGAGGCTTGATGCGCGTCGCATTCCAGGGGGAACTGGGCGCTTATTCAGAAGCCGCAGTGCTGGAGCACTTCGGCGCGGATACAACGCCCATTCCCTGTGAGGCCTTCGACGATGTCTTTGCTGCAGTCACTACCGGGAGCAGCGATTATGGCATGGTTCCCATCGAGAACTCGCTGGCTGGCAGTATCCACCGCAATTATGACCTGTTGCTCAAGAATAACCTGTCGGTGGTGGGCGAGCATTATTTATACGTCAATCACACCTTGATTGGCCTGCCCGGCGCCCGGCTGGAGGACATCCGGCGAGTGATTAGCCACCCGCAAGCCCTGGCCCAGTGCGAGGGATACCTGCATAGCCTGAGCGGGGTTAAGATCGAGTCGGTCTACGATACCGCCGGCAGTGTGAAAATGGTGAAGCAGATGGGGGATCAGACGGTGGCAGCCATTGCCTCGCGGCGCGCTGCGGATCTGTATGGGATGCAGGCCCTGGCTGACCGGATCCAGGATAACCCGGAAAACCTGACCCGCTTTTTGATCATCTCACCCCAACCGGGCGAGCCGGGGGAGGATGCCAAGACGTCGATCGTCTTTTCCTTGAAAAATGCGCCCGGTGCGCTGTTTAAAGCGATGAGCGTGTTTGCCCTGCGGGATATTGACCTGACCAAGATCGAATCGCGCCCCCTGACTCAAAAACCCTTCGAATATTTCTTTTACATCGATTTTGCCGGCTCGATCCTGGAGCCGGTGGCGGCTAAAGCCCTGGCGCACCTGGAAGAGTATGCGTTGTTCCTGCGCGTGTTCGGGTCTTATCCTCGCCATCGCTACACGTAAACCCTATCACTTTGCATTAGTCGGGCGCTGTGGGAACCAACAGGTCGACCACCTCATGGACGGCCATCGCTTCCAGCCTTTCCTGATCCGAAACAGCCTCCAGGATTGTCCTGACCTGCCCTGCGGGATAACGTTGCGCGGTTTGTGCCTTG
>JAJYIW010000042.1 GCA_021789855.1 Chloroflexota bacterium
AAGGTAAAATGACGGCATTTTGGCGCCTCTTCCCTGGCTGAGGGCCCTGGATAACAGCGGGCGCAGCCAGGAAGCCGGTAGATATCGCACCAGCGCCGCCAACCCCCTGACCGGTGTACCGGGCAGATCGGTCACCGGAATTTTCATTTTACCCATCACCGCCAGCGCCTCTCTCATCTGGTCAATTTCCAGGGAAAACAAGCCAGGATGGGCATATATTTCAGCCGGCGCCATGCCCAGGATGGCGGATGAAGCATTGGCCATCAGGTTGGTCAACATTTTAGACCATTTGAGGCTGGCCGCGTCTGGGTACAGCCGGGCATTCAACCCGGCCGAGTTCATGGCAGCCACCAGGCCAGCAGCGAGAGGATGCCCACTTGCGACCCCAATCCCGCGGAACTTTTCGAGGACCACATCGCCTGCGTCCCGCCGGCCCACGGCGCTGGTCACCGTCCCGGCAATCACCCGCGATTCGCCCACCGTGTTGGCCAGCATCTTTTCATTCTCAACGCCATTTTGCAGGCACAAGATGGGCGGTAAGGCAGCCACGTAAGGACGGATGGACTGCATGATTCCTTCGGTATCGTATGATTTAACCGCCAGGAGAGCTATGTCATACGGGCCTTGAGTCAAGCAATCCGTCAGGGTATCCGCCACCTGAAAATCCGCCACTCGCCGGCTCAAGTCGCCCAACTGCAGGGTGATCCCCTGCTCACGGACCCGGGCGGCTGCTTCGGGGCGTTCATAGAAGACCACTTTATGCCCGGCCAGCGCCAGGCTTCCCCCGATATATGTGCCAATGGCCCCGGCGCCGAAGGATAAAACGCGAAAAGGCATGGGCGAGATCACCATTTAACCACCACTTCCCCGGCTGACGATCACACGGATCAGCCAGATTCCGTAAATCACCGCCAGGATGCCGGTGGCCCACAAAGCCCGATCCACCCAACGCATCAGCGGGTAAGAAGGGTTCAAATCCAGGACTATGCCGCGCATCCCCAGCAAGGCATGGCTCACTACCAGCACCAGGAAGGTTTCTTCCAGCAAAGCAATCCACGGGTTAGACAGGTAAGCGACGACATCCGCATAATTTTTCAGCCCGCCGGGTGCAAGATGGTTGGCAGCCAGGTGAACGATTAAGATGACCACGATCAACACCCCGCTGGTCGCTTTGGCCATCCATAACCAGGTCGATTCCCTGGGATTTCTTGACTCCTGCATCAACCACCTCCCAACATACGGATGCCGAAATACAGGATCACCCCCAGGGCCAGGCTCATCAAGCCGTAAAATAAGGGCTTTTGATATGCGGCGCCTTTCCCAAGGCTGGTGAATGCGACACGCAGGCCATTAAGGCCATGCAGCATCCCGCCTATGACGACCAGGTATTCTCCCGCCAAAAACAATGGATGGTGGACCAGGGCAATAAAATGATCGTAGGCCTTCGGCCCCAGCGCAAGCTGGCCCAGCGCCAGCAAATGCAGAAAAAGGTAAAAGGTTAACCCAATCCCGGCAACCCGGTTCATGATAAAGCCAAGCGCGCCCAGGTGCTTCGAGCGGGGGTCAAACCAGAGCCAAAAATGCCTGGGTGAGCGTGAGGGATTCATTCGGCTGCCTCCCGCCTGTGGAACAGGCCGGCCAGCCCCCGTTTAATCAATTCTCCGCGCAAATCCATGATCCGCCAGGCTGGCTCTACAAAAGATGGGCAGACAGCCGTGCATTCATACGCGCTGTGGCAGCCCCACACGCCCTGGTGGCTATCCGCCGTTTCGACGAGATCGGACGTTAACTGCCCTTTTTGGACCTGGATGGCAGCCATCACGGCCGGGCCCAGGTAGTCGCGTGAGGTGAGGGCGGTAGGGCAGGCGCTGACGCACAGGCCACATTCCAGGCAATCTGATAAACGCAGCAAGCCCGCCTCGACCTCGCTTGATCGCCCTTTTTCCGGCCGGATTCCGTGCTGCAATGGCGCGCCGGCCACCGGGATGATGGAGGCGTAATGAACGCGTTCCATGGCCTGGTAAAACGGGCTCATATTCACCACCAGGTCGCTGACCACGGCAAAATTGCGCAAAGGCTCGACCACCACTGTTCCACCTTGCCTGGTCACCGCACGCACCGGGGTGATGCAGGTGAGTTTCTCGCTCCCATTGACGCGCATCCCGCAGGCGCCGCAGGCTGAATGGTGGCAGGCGTGGCGATAAGTCAATGAACGATCTTTGAAGGCCCAAATGCGCTCGATCACCTCCAGGACCGACTCATCTGGGTCGACCTCCTGGACGAACGGATCATAATGAGGCTTTTCCCCGTTCTTCTGCCGGAAAATTTTGAACGTCACTTGCCAGGGTCGCAGGGCCAAAAGCGTTCTCCTGTAATCATCAGTCTGAGTAAAATTGCCGGTAAGGGGCCAGGGGAATCTCGCGGGTCTCACATCCGGCAGCGATACCGAGCTTGCGGCACACGACATCCGCCGTTTGTTCGGCCATCGCGCGGCAGGTGGTCGCCTTTCCACCGGTGATGGTCACCAGGCCCCCGATTCCCTCGCTGGCCTGGTGATCAAAACATTCAAAGGTGCGAGACAGGCTCCGCGCTTCCTGGCTGGAGCCGATCAGCGGCCGGCTGGACATGTAAGCGCTGCGCTGCCTGGCCTGGTTAATCGCCGGCACCAGCTCCGCGCCGCGTTCCACCATCATCGCGACCTGCTCTTCATCCACCGGGACGTAGTCCATGTCTTCCACGGAGAAAGACGTGGTTCCCACCACCATCATGCGCCGTTGAGGAATCACGATATCGCCGTCCGCCGGGGCGCACAGGCGGTTGACCGGGCGGTTAATCAGGCGCTGCTCAAAAGCGACCATCACACCGGGAGTGGCCTGTACCGGCACGGTCAGGCTGGCCAGCTCAGCGATCTTGCCGGCCCAGGCGCCGGTGGCATTGACTACCATATCGCCGCCCAGCTCCTGGCGCTGGCCCGTCTTGTGGTCAACCAGGCACACCCCCGTGACATTTCCCTGTCCGTCGACGCATAAGCCCTCAACCTCGCAGTAGAGTCTAAAGCTGGCGCCGCGGTCCCTGGCGCTGGCGGCAAAGGAAAGCGCCAGGCGCAACGGTTCAAAGACGCCGTCTGGCACGAGGCAGGCCGCTTTCATCTCTGGGTTCAGAGCGGGTTCCATCTCCAGGGCTTTTTGAACCGGCACTTCTTCCACCGGGATGTGACACGCCTCGGCGCCTTCGAGGAAGCGGGAGCGATAAGCCAGGTCTTCATCGTTAAGCGCGATGAACCATCCCCCATTAGGCTCAATGCAGCCGGGCGCGATCTTCCTCAGGATGGTGTTTTCCTGGAGGCACTCCACTGCCGATTCCTGATCATCGACGCAATAACGCCCCCCGCTGTGGAGCAGGCCGTGGGTGCGGCCAGATGTGCCCGAAGCGATATCCCCACGGTCGACCACCACCACCTCACAGCCACGGAGGGCCAGGTCATGCGCGGTAGCACATCCGGTGAAACCAGCGCCGATGATGATCACCCTGGGCCGGGAGGTCATGCGGCCTCGCCCTCCTCCTTTTCGACCCAATCCAGCGTCCGGGTCACCGCCTTTTTCCAGCCGGCGTAAAGCCTGGCGCGGCGCGCTCCCTCCATGGTGGGCGTCCATTGCTTATCCACGCCCCAATAAGAGCTCAGCTCGTCTAAGTCGCGCCAGTAACCCACTGCCAGGCCGGCGGCATAAGCTGCGCCTAACGCCGTGGTTTCAGCCACCCTGGGCCGGATCACCGGCACCCGGACCATATCGGCCTGGAATTGCATCAACAGCTCATTGAACACCATCCCGCCATCGACCTTCAATGAGGTCAGCTTGACGCCTGAGTCCTGCTCCATGGCATCCAACACCTCGCAGGTCTGGTAGGCGGTGGCTTCCAAAACTGCCCGCGCCAGGTGGCCGCGATGGATAAAGCGGGTCAGGCCCACGATAGCGCCCCGGGCGTCGCTGCGCCAGTAGGGGGCAAACAGGCCTGAAAAAGCCGGGACGAAATAGATTCCGCCAGTGTCTTCCACGGTCGCCGCCAGGGTCTCGATGTCAGCCGACTTTTCAATCATCTTCAGATTATCCCGCATCCATTGCACCAGGGCGCCGGTGATGGCAATCGATCCCTCCAGGCAGTAGACAGCCGGCTGCTGGCCGATCTGGTAGCCCAGGGTCGTCAACAGGCCGTGCTGGCTGGGAACCGGCGTTTCACCGGTATTAAGCAGCATGAAGCAGCCGGTGCCGTAGGTGTTCTTTGCCTGCCCAGGGGTATAACAGGCCTGGCCAAACAGGGCCGCCTGCTGATCGCCCAGCACTCCCGCCACTGGCACTCCGGAGAGGTCGCCCGTAGCCCTACCCAAAATCGAGGAGGACGGCCGGATTTTCGGCAAAAGGCTGGCTGGGATGTCCAACGCATCCAGGATCGAGGTATCCCAGGCGAGGGTCTTTAAATTCATCAGCAACGTGCGCGAGGCATTGGTCACATCGGTGACATGATCACCACCGTTAACCCCGCCGGTGAGGTTCCAGATTAACCAGGAATCCAGGTTGCCAAAATAAGCATCCCCCCGCAAGGCAGCTTTCCGCAAGCCGGGTATATTTTCCAGCAACCAGACCAGCTTAGGCCCCGAAAAATAAGTCGCCAGGGGCAGTCCAGTCTGGGCCCTGAAACGGTCTTGCCCGCCGTTTTTGGCCAGATCAGCACAGATGCCATCCGTGCGTGTGTCCTGCCAGACAATCGCCGGGCCATACGGTTTGCCAGTCCGCCGGTCCCACACCACCGTGGTTTCGCGCTGGTTGGTGATCCCCACCGCCGCGATCGCCTCTTTGGTCAGACCGGCGTGCGTCATAGCGCCGCGGATCACCTCTTCTGTGCGTAGCCAGATTTCATACGGGTCGTGCTCCACCCAGCCAGGGCGGGGGTAATACTGGGTGTGCTCTTTCTGGTCGATGGCGATGACCTGGCCGGCATGGTCAAAAATCATGCAGCGGGTGCTGGTCGTGCCCTGATCAATGGCCGCGATATAATGTTCCATATCTGATCTCCTCGAGGTGAAAGCGGTATAGCGGATGTGGCGAAGTTAAAAAGCTACCCACCGGCGGACGCCCCGCAGGAAAGCCTCACCCGGCATCACTTTTTTCCCGGCTGGCTGGATTTCATCGATCACCAGGATGCCCTCGCCAGTGGCAACGGCCGGCTTGCCCTGCAAGATCAACAGGTCACCCGCCCCACTTGAGACCTGGCTTACGGCGTGTGCGCGTCGGATTTTCAAGACCTGGCCTTCCCAAAGCATGGACGTGCCCGGCCAGGGTTGGTAAGCCCGGACTTTCAAGGCCAGCGCAGCCGCTGGCTGGTTAAAATCAAGCCAGCCATCTTCTTTCCTGAGCATGGGCGCACGGGTGGCCAGATCCGGGTTTTGGGGCATGGGGGCGATGGATCCTGCCAGGTAAGGTGGGAGGGTTTCCATCAGCAGGTTCGCTCCCGCCATGGACAGGCGCTCGCTTAACGATCCGGCGGTGTCCTCGGTGGTAACCTGCACCTCTCTCTGGCTTAAGATAGGGCCGCTGTCCACCCCGGCATCCATGCGCATAATGGTTACGCCGGTGACCGGGTCACCATTTAAGATAGCCGCCTGGATGGGCGCCGCACCGCGCCAGCGAGGCAACAGGGAGGCATGCACATTGACGCACCCGTGAGGAGGCAGATCCAGCACCTCCTGGCGTAAAATCTGCCCAAAAGCCGCCACGACAATGACGTCCGGGCGCCAGGTACGCAACTGGGCCATGGCATCCGGATGGCGCAATTTTTCCGGCTGGATCACCGGTAATCCCATCGTTTGAGCCAGGATCTTGACGGGAGGGGGCATTAACTGGCGCCCGCGACCGGACGGCTTATCCGGCTGGGTGACCACCCCCACCACCCGGTAAGCCTGGGCCAACCGCTCCAGGGTAGCCAGAGCAAAATCCGGCGACCCCATGAACACCACGGAATAATCCATGCCCTAGATTTTAACACAACTCATTTTCAGGCACAGGCTTTTCGGGGAACTCTCCAGAATTTCACCCGGACAGCTCGCTTTCATCCTATCTCTCAGCAAATTCCAGGGCATATTTGCCCCCACCCTCCAAAAAATACATCGAAATAGCACGATTATTGCAACGCTATGAGCGGATGGGTCATACTTGCCTTTTATCATCCAATATTGTCCAATTTACTTGCACTTTTATAAAAATGCTGTAAAATAGTTAGATGTAATTCCTCATTTCACTTCTTAAAACTTAACAAGGAGAACGAATCATGGCCAACCAGATTAACCCAGTAAGTAGTGCTGACGTTACCAGCGATGACCGGCTTTGGTCAATGTTAGCGTATATTCTTTCACCGCTTGTTCCCATCATTATTCTTCTAATGCCCGACAAGAAAGACCGCCCATTCATCAAGGCGCACAACATTCAAGCTCTTATCTGGGGACTCGTTTATTGGATTTTAGGCGCTGTCCTGTCCTTTATCCTGGTAGGTTGCCTGATTTCCTTAGTTGGATTGGGCTTCTCTATCTACTGGGGCATTAAAGCCAACCGCGGCGAGTATGTGACCATTCCCGTGATCACCAATTTCGTGAAGAACCAGGGTTGGGCATAATCCACTATCTTTGAATCAGGCGATCCATACACAATCCATAGGGATTGTCCAGACCGTCGATCATAAAGAACTCCCGCCGCCATAGGTGAGGGTGTGATTTTCTCACACAGTCAACTATGCCGGCGGAGTTTGTTTTTATGCCCCGTTTCAAGCGGCCTCTCGAGAGAGAAGCGGTATAATTATGTAAGGAGAATCCCATGAGTAATGAAACTGTTCCCCCACCCACGCCGTTTCCTCAGGCGCCTCTTCCACCCGCGCCGCTCTCTCCCTCCGATGAGCGTACCTGGGCTATGCTGGCGCACCTGAGCGTCCTGCTCAACCTGGCTACCGGCTTTTTGGGCCCTGTCGCCGCCTTGATCATCTACCTGGTGTACCGTGACCGGTCGCGCTTTGTGGCTTACCATGCGCTCCAGGCCCTGGTTTTCCAGTTGATCGCCTGGGTCGGCGGCGGGATACTGGCCGGCCTATCCTGGTTCTTAAGCAGTGTGCTGTCCGTTGTGGTGATCGGCGTCTTGTGCATGCCTTTCGCCTGCCTGTTCAGCCTGCTTCCGCTGGCCGCGATTATTTACGGCATCATCGGTGGCATCCAGACCAGCCAGGGACAGGATTTTCGCTATTGGCTGGTGGGCGATTGGGTGCGCGGCACCCTGACCCAATAAGCATCGCATGAATTCTATAAAACCAGGTAACCTTCATGAGTGATGAGAATAAGGAAATTGTCGTCTACGGTACGGCCTGGTGCGGGCAATCGCGCCACACCAAACAATTCCTGATCCAGCATGACATCCCATTTAAATGGGTCGATATCGACCTGGATCGGGCTGCGCGAGATTACGTTGAACAGGTCAACCACGGCTATCGCAGCGTTCCCACGCTCGTATTTCCGGATGGAAGCCTGCTGGTTGAACCCAGCGAGCGCGAGCTTTTAGCAAAATTCGGCCTTTCCCAACCATCTCATTGACCCCCAGGCCAGCTTCACGCGATGTTTAATAGAGAAAAAACATCGCGATTTTTCTATTTAAGCAGGGCGTAATACAACCGCCGGCTCACCATTAATACCAGCACCCCCGCCAAAAGGCCGGCTGCAATGATTAACAGGCTGTACGCTCTAGACTGTCTTTCGTACACCACCATATCGGGGGTCACCAGCTTTTTCTTCAAGGTAAACACAAATTCCGGATCGGGATTAACCGGATGGAGAGACAATTGGAGTTGCTGTTCAAATTGAACCCAGGTGGATGAATCCTTTTCAGCTAAGAGTTGGTTTCCCATCAGGTTATCTCTCCTCATCAACAGGATAAGCCACAATTCCAATCGTCCCCGGGCCTAAATGTGCGGCTACCGGTATGGATAAATCAGCCAGAAAAATATCGCGACAATTTAACAGGGAACGTACCCGCCGCAACATCTCTTCGCCATCGGGCAAATCGCGAGCATGCACGACCGCCACGTTAACCTTCTTATCCCCTACAGCTTGCATGACCAGCTCAACCACCCGTTCCAGCGCCCTGCGCCGGGTTCTCACTTTTTCAGACATGTCCAATAATCCATCGCGCAAGATGATAATGGGTTTAATATTCAACAATGAAGAGAGGGAGGATTGAAGATGGTTAACCCGCCCGCTTAGCCTGGCAAACTCCAGGTTGTCCACGGTAAATATCAAGATGACCTTTTGCCTGATCCAATCCAGCCGGTGGAGGATATCCTGGATAGGCAAACCAGCTCTTTCCCACAGGCGCGCATCCCGGCACATATAGGCCAGCATGGCCGACCCGCCGCCTGAATCATAGGTATAGATTTCAAACTGGTCCGCCAGCTCTTTAGCCGCAGCTTGAATCGTTGCAAAGGTGCCAGAAAGGCGGCTGCCAAGGTGAATAGATAATATCGTATCGCCTTTCACAGCGATGCGGCGATAAAAATCGGCTACCTGGCGGCTGGAAGGTAGCGAGGTTTTGGGCATCACCCCACTCTCCCGCACCAGATCATAGAATTGGTTGCGGGTAATGTTGATCCCTTCCTGGAAGCTTTGAGTTCCAATCTGGATATTCAAGGGCATCACATCAATTTCATAATCCTGTGCCCATTGATCTGGCATGTCTACGGATCCGTCGGTGACAATCCGAAACATAGAAGCTTCCTTTACTCCTAATCCTGTTTCTCTAAATCATCTCTCAAGACCAACAAGGTACGATGGTACAGGCTTTTTACGGCGCCTTCGCTCCGGCCCATGATCAATCCAATTTCCACGTTCGACATGTGCTCGACAAATTTTAAGATTATCAATTGTTGGCGATCCGCGCTGAGCTTACGGATTGTTCTAAGCAACCTTTCCATTTCTTGATTCTGCACCAGAGCAGTCTCAGGATGATCTTGAGCGGGCGGGGGCAAGATCACATCATCCAGGGGCACTTCTTGCCGGCGGTGGTTATCACGGTGCCAGTTAGCCACCAGGTTGTGCGCTATCCGGTATAACCAGGCCGATAAGGGCACACCCATATTACGATAATTGGTAATGTGGCTGAACGCTCGATGGAAGACTCGGGCGGTCAGATCTTCCGCATCGAATGAATTGCCGGTGCGGTAATAAATATAGTTGTAAATTTTGTTCACGTAGCGTTCGTATAAAATACCAAACACTTCCGAGTCCCCTTGGGCAGCCCGAGCCAGTGCTTCCTCGTCGCTGATTTCCGAATGGTTATCGTGTTGATCCATAGGGTCCATAATCTTTAACCCCAATCCAGGCCAGGGGTTTCACCATCTATAAGCCATGTAAGATAAGTCATCATCGGTTGAAATGCGTGGTTATATTATAAGCGATGCGGCGACGGGTAGGTAACTTGACCCAGGCTTATCCTGGGACTACAATTGGAACGCCCATATTCATATTATCCAGGAGGCGGTAGATGTCAGATTTCCTGTTCAGAGGACACTTAGCGGATATTGACCCAGCGGTCGATCTGGCGATCCAGCTTGAAGCAGAAAGGCAACGGCGTAAGCTGATCTTGATTCCCAGCGAGACCATTGCGCCAAAAGCGGTACGCGAAGCCCTGGGTTCAGTCTTCCAAAATATTTATGCGGAGGGATACCCGGATGAAGACACCCGCCTGATGGACGAGAGCGACATCCTGGACTACCCCATGCGGCTCGCCACCTACCGGCGATACGCCGATCCCCGGTATTACAAGGGCGTGGAATACGTCGATGTGATCGAATCCCTGGCACGCCGGCGCTGCGCCGAAGCCTTTGCCACTCGCGATTACCCGGCTGGCCGGTTGTTTGCCAATGTTCAGCCCTTATCCGGCGCGCCGGCCAATAACGCCGTTTACACCGCCTTACTGAACCCCGGCGATACCATCATGGGGATGAACCTGCTCCATGGCGGTCACCTGACCCATGGCTCATCGGTTAACCGGTCGGGTAAACTGTACAACCCTGTCCATTACACGGTCGACCCGGCCACGGAAAAGATCAATTACGATGCGGTCGAGGCGCTGGCCCTGGAAAAAAAGCCCAAGCTGATCATCGCGGGTTATTCTTCTTATTCCTGGGTCCCAGACTGGGCGCGCTTCCGAGCCATTGCTGATTCGGTCGGCGCTATCTTGTTGGCAGATATCTCTCATATCGCGGGGATGGTTGCGGCTGGCCTGCTTCCCTCGCCGGTCGGTCATGCCCACGTGATCACGTTTACCACCCATAAGTCGCTATGCGGCCCGCGGGCTGCCGCCATCCTGACTCACGATAACGCCCTGGCCAAAAAAATCGATAAGGCGGTTTTCCCTGGCGAACAAGGCGGCCCCCACGCTCACGCCTTTGCCGCCCTGGCCGTCACTTTCCAATTAGCCCGTACCGAGTCCTTCCGCGCCCTTCAGCAGCAAATCTTAAAGAACTGCCTGGCTTTGAACAACCAGTTGAGCCAGCGCGGTTTCCACATTCCCTTTAACGGCACCGATACCCACCTGACCAACCTGGATTGTAAAACGATTGTCGGCCCTGATCAGACTACCCTGTCCGGCGATATGGCTTCGCGCATTTTGGACGTGGCCGGCATTGTCGTCAACCGCAACACCATCCCCGGCGACAAGTCAGCCTTATCGGCTTCGGGCATTCGCCTGGGCTCTCCCTGGATGACCCAGCGCGGTTTCAAAGAAGATGATATGGTGCACGTCGCCAACCTCATCGCTGACGTGCTCCAGGCCACCACGCCCTATACCGTCGAGACCCATCAAGGGACTGCCAGGCGGGCTAAGGTGGACTTTGGTGTGCTGGAAAGAGTCAAGCATGAGGCGAGAGAGATGGCTGAGAAGGCCGGGTATGACGGGGAAGCCAGGCCAGAACACGGTTACCCGCATTATTATTTCATGGATGACCCCTTCGCCCCTGATCCGGCTGGTATGGCTCACCTGGAGCTGCAAGGCGCTGCCATTCGCCACTTTGTCAGCTTTGCTTTCAGCAGCGATATCGAGGCCTTGAATCCAGGCCAGCGCCAGGCGACGACTCTCCTGACGCCCAAGGGCCAGATCGCTGGCAGCTTGATCTGCCTGGCGCACGAACGATTCGTGTTCTCAATGCCGGCGTCAAAGGGCGGCCTGGCGGCGACCTGGTTGAGAGATTTATCCGATGGGTACGTGGCTTTTGACCCCGATTTGACCCGCCGGCTGCCAGGGCCTATTCTGGTATCTGCCCTTGAGACGCCCCCGGCTGGAGAATTTTCACCAGCGGCTGGCGTTTCAAATGGGGCCGGGAAACCTTACTTTATCGGGATCAATGCGGAAACAACTACCCAGTCCGCCAACGCCCCCTTGCCTGAATTTACCTGGGAATACCAGGAGAAACCACTCAAGAAAACGTCACTCAATGCGATCCATCGCGCCATGGGAGCGAAGATGGTGCCGTTTGCCGGCTGGGACATGCCGGTCTGGTATACATCCGTCGTCGAAGAGCACAATGCCACCCGACAGGCCGCTGGTTTATTTGATGTCTCTCACATGGGCGTTTACCAGGCCGAGGGCCCAGATGCCGTCTTGTTCCTGGATAGCGTTTGCGCCAACGATATCGCCTTACTGGGCGTCGGTGAATCTTGTTACACCCATTTCCTGGACCCGGATGCGAACGTCATCGACGATACCCTGGTGTACCATCGCGCTAAGGATCAATATATGGTGGTGGTCAACGCTGCCAACGACGATAAGGACTGGAGCTGGTTGAGCCTGGTTCGCCAGGGTAAGGTCCTGGTTGACCGGGATCGGCCATCCGCCGTGGCTTTTGGTCGCAACGTCCTTCTCCGCAACCTGCACGATCCAGAAAGTGGAAAAGACATGCGCAATGATATCGCCTTACAAGGGCCCAAATCTCGCGATATTCTCCTGGCGTTGGGCTGCGATCAGTCCACCCGCCAGCGCATCCTGGCATTGAAGCGCACCGAGCTGTGCGAGGGCGTCGTTGGTGGATTCGAACTGGTCATCTCCCGGACGGGATACACCGGCGAAAAAATGGCCTTCGAATTGTTCGTCCACCCACAACAGGCTGCTGATTTGTGGAACGCTCTGCTCAAAGCCGGCGCGCCCATGGGAATAAAACCCTGTGGTCTGGGCGCGCGCGACTCCTTGCGCACCGAAGCCGGGCTGCCTTTATACGGCCATGAAATGGGGGGCGAGCTGGCTCTCGGGGTGGCTGAAGCCGGCTTTAGCTCGTATGTAAAGACCTATAAGCCATGGTTCATCGGGCGGAAAGCTTATCAGCTCAAAGAGGCGGCCCGCACCGGCGTGGTCGTGCGCTTCCGCTTCAACGAAAAGGGCGTCCGGATGGCCCACCTGGGTGACCCGGTGGTGGACAAGAAGGGCAAGGTCATTGGCGTGGTCACGAGCTGCGCCATTGATAGCGAAGGCCTGTTGACCGGCCAGGCTTTTGTGGAGGTCAAATTTGCCAGTGAAGGGACGCCGGTGGCTATCTTCCAGGATGCATCTAAAACGCCCGGAAAAGCCCCAGCCGCCCTGCTGCCTGGTGAAAAGATCGTTTTACCTACCCAGGCCACTGTGATCAGTCGTTTTCCAAAATTATAGAAAGGGAAGAATGCATAAAACACTTTGGGATCATCGTTACGCGCAGCGCACCCAACGAATGAGTGGGTCCACGATCCGCGAATTACTCAAACTGACCGAGCAGCCGGATATCATCTCGTTTGGGGGTGGGCTGCCCTCACCAGATGTTTTTCCGCTCGAACGGGTCAAGCAAGCCAGCGAACTTGTTTTAAAGACGCAGGCCGCCTACGTGCTTCAATACGGCACCACCGAAGGCTATGTGCCCCTCAGAAAAATGCTGGCAGAATTTGCCTGCCGCTTCGGCGTGGACATCACCATCGATAATGTATTAATTACCTCTGGCTCGCAACAGGCCCTCGACCTGTTAGGGAAGATATTGATTAACCCCGGCGACCGCATCCTGGTAGAAGATCCCACCTATCTCGGCGCGCTGCAAGCCTGGAATGCCTATGGCGCCGAATACGTGCCCGTTCCATCCGATGAAGAAGGTATCGACCCTGGCGCGCTGGAAGCGGCGATGCGCTGCGGTGCGAAATTCCTGTATTTGATCCCTACATTTCAAAACCCAACCGGCAAGACCCTGTCAGAGGAAAGGCGCAAGAAAATCATCCAGTTATCTGACCATTATGGCATCCCCATTATCGAAGATGATCCCTATGGCCAGTTACGGTTCGAGGGCGAAACCGTCAGCCCGATCATGGCGCTGGATGGCGCCGCCAGGGACGATTGCGCCGGTTGTTACAACGGTAATGTGATCTACCTGAGCACCTTTTCGAAGATTATGGCGCCTGGGCTGCGCCTGGCCTGGGTCATCGCTCCGCCTGAAATCATCCGCAAGATGGTCATGGCCAAGCAGGGCATCGATTTGAACACATCCACTTTCAACCAGGCCCTGGCCTACGAAGTGGGGCGGGATGGCTTTATCGACCAGCATATTCAATTGATCAGGAAGGTTTACAAAGAGCGCCGGGACGTGATGTTGGAGGCGCTGACCGAGTTTATGCCCCAAGGGGTCTCCTGGACGCACCCCCAGGGCGGCCTGTTCTTGTGGGCTACCTGTCCTGAAAAGATCAACACCGAGTCCCTGCTCAAAGTCGCCGTGGCGCGTAAAGTGGCCTTCGTGCCAGGCACCTCGTTCTTCGCCACGGGTGGTGGCTATAACACCATGCGGCTTAATTTTTCGTTCTGTGTCCCGGAAAAGATTATCACGGGGATTTCACGGCTGGGCGAGGCCATCAAAGAATCCCTCTAACCGAAAAAGCCTGGACAGGCTGGAATTATTCTTGCCTGTCCAGGTCTGTCTCGGTGTGCCAGACGGTAAAGTCGTGCAGGTTCGATCCGCCGATAAATTCCCGGATCAGCGAGTTATCAGGAATGCCCTCGGCGCCAATCGGTAAGAACCAATCCAGGAAAGTCAGGAGCCGCTTGGCTTCGATAAATTCATCTGTGCCGAAAGGCACCTGGCGTAAAAGCGGCTCTACCAGGGGTTTTAACGCCGACAGCTCATAACATAACGCCGAATTAAACATCACATCGGCATTTTCCTGGTAAGGGAAAATGTGCTTTTTCTCACCCTCTCGCACCGAATCCCAGCGTTGGATCGTCTGTTGTGCGCTGTAGCCGCGCTCGCGGGCATCTCGAACGATCCGTCGCAGGAGGCGCGTATCCGTGGTGGAGATGCGGTTATAGCGATCCAGGTTGAGCTGCGTCAGGCAGGACACATAAATGCGGAAGGTGAATTCAGCCGGGAAAGCGGGCATCAGGCGAGGATCCAGGCCATGAATGCCTTCCAGGATGATGATGTGCTCCGGACGAAGCTGGACGATTTCTCCTTTTTCACTACAGCCCGTCTTAAAGTTGTAATGGGGTAATTGCACCTCTTCGCCGGCGCTCAGGCGCTGGATGTGATTGCCTAACAAGGCCAGGTCGAGGGCTTCAAGCGCTTCATAATCGTACTGGCCGTTTTCATCCTTGGGGGTCTTTTCCCGGTCGACAAAATAATTATCCAGCTCCAAGGCGTATGGCGAAAGCCCCTGGGCCAGGAGCTGGACGGCCAGCCGCTTGGAAAAAGTGGTCTTACCAGATGAAGACGGGCCAGCAATCAGCACCACCTTCACTTGATCGTGGCGGGTGACAATCTGCGCGGCGATAGAAGCGATTTGTTGTTCGTGAAGCGCTTCCGAGATTAAGATGACCTCTTTGATTTGATCGTCTTTAATCGCATCATTCAACGCCCCCACGCTGACAATGCCCAGCCGCTCCAGCCAGTTGCCATATTGGCGAAAGGTGGCCAGCAACTTGGGATACTGGGGCATGGGCAACAGCTGTTTAGGCGCAAAACGGCGCGGAAAATGCAAGATAAAGCCATCCCCCATCGGATCAAGCTCGAGCCATTTGAGGTACCCGGTCGATGGCACCATGTAGCCATGGTGATAATCGCGGTGCTCCCCCAGGCTATAAAGCACCAGGTGATCTTTCTGGCGGTAAGACAACAGGCGCACCTTATCGTTAAGGCCTTTCTTCCTGAAATAGTCAATCGCTTCGCTCAGTGGCACCCAGTTTCGCTCCAACGGTAAATCAGCGGCGACCAGCTCCCGCATGTGCGTATCAAGCTGGCTCAGTTCCTGGAACGATAGGGTCGGCCGGCCAGAGACTTCGCAGAAGAAGCCGCCGGAAGAAACCGAATGGTCGACAATCAAGGATGCTTCGGGAAACAGGTCTTCAAAAGCAGCTTCGAGGAGAAAGGTGAGAGAGCGCCGGTAAATGCGCGCGCCATCCATATCTGCCATGGTGAGCGGCTTTACCCGGCTGTCCATCTCGATGGGGTAGGTTAATTCGCGAATTTCCCGGTTGACAATGGCTCCCATAATGGGCGGATCGTTGCTCTCTGGCAAGGCCTGTAAAAACAGGCCCACCGGTGTGTTACGCGGGCCCGACAAAACCCGCCCATCTGGAAGGTGAATTTCCACCGTATCGCGTTCATGCGACTCGATGGTGATGTGGATACCGCCATGATTTACACTTTTTAACATTTTTTGGTCGATCAAAGAGCGCCTCTCAACCCCAAATCTATCCAGGTCAGGGGTTTTAATTAATCAATAGTGTTGAGGAATTGAGTAAAAGCTGTCAGTTCATGCTTTAACCCACTGTAACAATCTGGTAAATGCTCTACTCCTTCAGTCGTTATGACAGCCATAATTCGTGAACGGGCATCTTCAACAGGAACCAGGTCAAAATCAAAATCTGGGTCGAGATCCATGATTCGCGCCAGGGCAGTGAAGTACTTTTGGACGTCCCATAGTGACTACCATCCTTCACACTTTCCAGGGTTATTATACATTAATCGCTGGTAGGATGCCGAGCGATGAAACGGACAACGACGACATGATTGACCTTTTTTATGTCATTCATTGAGCCGGCTACTCTCCACTTGACCGGCTTTTTTATTGAGCACCTGTTGCCCCCAGAGGATTGCCGCCAGGCCCAGTAAGAGGGTGCGGATAGGAACCGTGGCAAGCAACGTCCAGTTGTATCCCCTGGAAAGCAATACCGGCCATTCCAGCAGGTTCACCAGCACCAACAACGCGGCGAGGAGCAGGCCATCTCGCTCCGGCAGGCTCAGCAAGATCAAAGGGATTAAAAACAAGACATATTGGGGGCTCCAACCCGGGGACCAAATGAAGAGCAAACAAAGGGCGAATCCCAGGAAAGAAACCACCTGGGCAGCCGTCTTCAAGTTACCTTTTATCCAGGCCCACAGGCCTACGCCGGCAAAGAGCACCAGAGTGATCAGCGGATTCACGACGGGCGGGTTGCGTTTTAACTCGTAGGCTCGCTCCGGGTAAAAATGATCGATCTCGGTTGCGAAATTGCCGGTCTGGTAATTGCCATCGACCAGCGCCCCGATCGATTCCCAGGAGCCCTTGTTGAATTGAGAGGCTACCGACGCTGCGGTGAACTGCGGCGATACCGCGTACAGCCCGCCATACACGGCCAGGGGGATGCCGAGGCTGATGACGCTGATAACTGCGGCTCTCCGCCACGGAAGAGTGCGCCACACCACCGCCAGGAACAAAATGGGGAACAGCTTGGTCAGCGTGCTCAAAGCCAGGGCGAACCCAGATAGACCATCTTTCCGTGAAAACATCGCCTCCAGGCTCAATAACAACCAGAAAACGCCCATCCCATCGAAATACCACCAGTAGTATGGCAGAGCGATTAATAGGATCGTAAAGAACCAGGTCAGGGTTTCGCTGGCCGGCGCACCGGCGCATCGGCGAAGCAAGCGCCTGAATAGGACCAGGCTGCCCGCATCAACGCCCATAAAGAACAGGTAAAGCAGGTTGACGTAGACATTTTCTCGCCCCCCGGCCAGGAAGAACAGGCCTTTTGAAAGAAAGGCGTGCAAAGGCGGGTGCTCATCCCAATATGCGATAAAGGGCAGGCCGTTGAACTGGGCCATGTGAAAGAAGTGGAGGACGTCGCCAAAACCGTAAATCTCCTGGAGTGTGGATACCATCAAAAAGATCAACCTGGCAAAGATCAGGAGAATGACTGGGGCAGGGATCGATTGAAGTGTTTTAAAAACCGGTGAAACAGGCCTTTGTTTTTCCATGCACACCCTTAGCGCCCGAACAGAACCGAGTTCGAGTCCTGGTACAGGATTTTCCAACCATTTTGCGGCAATAAAGCCGTAATGGGCCAGCCTGGCTCCAACAATATCAGGTGGATATGCCATTGATCCAGGATTTTCTGCCAGCCCTCTTTCCCATTCGCAACGGTCAACCATTGGTTGATGATCGTATCACCATACACATCCGTACGGCCATCTACAAACACCGGGTAATCCCGAGCGAACCAGATCAGGTACCCGCCCCAATTGTAGCTGTTGAAAAGGTTACCCTGCGGGTGGTGGGATTCCATCCAGGCTACCGCCTTGACCGGATAAAGCTCCGCTTCTCCTGCCTGGATAACGCTCGGAAAAGTGACATAGTACAACCGGCCGGCGGAAGCTAAAACCAGAAAGGCAAACACCGCCAGGTTGATGACCCGCGAGTGTTTTTCGTTGGAGGTTGACAGGTGGGATAGGCTCGCTGGCGAGAGCTCGAGCCGGGCCATAAAGGCCTCAACCGCGGGACGGATGCGGGCTTCCCATTGGGTGAGAGCTGGCCAGGCATAGCGGGCGAGGATTGGCGTCGTGACCAGCGCGAAAGGCCCAAAATTGCGCCGGGCTATTAGCGAAAGATAGGTAAAGCCGGCAAAGGCGACCAGGTCAGAACCATCCAGGCGTCGTTGCGACAGCCCTATAGCTATGACGGTCAAAAGCATCAGCCAGATAAAAGGTTGTTGAAAAAATTGGTGGAAATCGGGAGAAGCCCACTCGCTAATCTCGTTTTTGATGGCGTTAAAACCGACCGTCTGGAAAGGCAAAATCCAGGCTTGAATGCCAGTCGGATTGATTAGAAGGGCAAATCCGCTGGCCAGGCCCCATAAACCCAGCTTAATAATTTCCCTCCAGGTCAAGATATTCTCACCGCCAGGCCACACCAGGTGGTTAAGCACCTCGCCGCCTAGCATCGCGGCAATTAACATCAGCCCATAAACATAGCCGGGGTGGAGGTTGGCCCACAGGATAAAAACGGGAACCAACACCCACAGGCGATCGCGCTTGCGCCATTTATACAGGTATAAGATGTAGCCTACCACGCTGATTAAGACGTAGGATCCCAGCTCAGGGCGAGCCACCCAAACCGGCGCGGCCACAAAGGACGCCAAAATTAACAAAAAGCTCTTGAACAGCACCGGCCCATCCATTTGGAAAGTCAGCAAAAACAGGCTGGTCGCTGCCAGCGTCGCCACCATGCCGGCGAGAAGGGTCAGGCCACCCACTTTATCCAGTAAATACATGCCTAACTGGAACAACCAGTGGATGTTGGTCCAGCCGGTCCCATAACGGGTGAATGAAAAAAGGTCCACCAGCAAGGGCCGGCCGGTCTGCCAGGTGGTTTCACCAGCCCGCAAATGCCACCACATATCGCTGTCCAGCGGCGTGCGAATGGCAATCAGGAACACCAGGGCGAAAGTCACGATCAAAAAGAAACGATCCCGGTTTTTTTTCTGTTTATCGGTGAGCTGAGCGGTCGTCAGGATAGTCGCCATAAATCATTCCCGTGTGGCCCCGGCTTATGGAGCAGCCGTGAGCCAACCAAGATTTAATGCCTCCGGCCGGATCGGGCGAGATAAGTGGTAGAAGACCAGGTAATCGCCGATGGCCTTTTCATTCCAGTTAATGCCGTGCAATTTAAATGCCGTCCTCAACCGATCGGCCAGCGCGGGGAAACGAGCCGTTATGTACACCACCTTCGGACTCTGGTCAACCCGGCTATCATAAGGCGGGTAGCGGTCATCCCGGCGGGCGTAACGGAAATCAAGGTGGTAAGGCAGGGCAGGGACCAGGGTAACTTTTTCTGCCGACAAGAAATCGATCGGATACGCCGTCCAATAACTGGCATAGCCAGCCGTCTCTCCTTGAGAGATAAGGAACTGGATGAGAGCGCCATCGTAACGGTGATCGATGATCGTGGTAGCATCGAATTGAGTGGTCAACCCGGGTGGGTTGGTGATGGCGCATTGAACGGTTCCCCCCAGCTGGTAAACCAGGATGAGGGCCAGCAAGCCTGCCCCGATAAGCCTTTTGAAAGCCCAACTGGAAACGATGGCTTCACCCGCCAGCAGGGACAAAGGCCCTGCAAACGGCAAAAAATAACGCCCGGAAGGATCAATGCCAAAGGGGGTTGCGATAAAGCCAGCCAACACCGTCGCCGGGATGCCCAACAAGAGAAGGTAAACCGGGGTTAAAGCGGATTTCTGGTAGATGGCCTTAACCACGCGGTACCCGATCCAGCCCCAAAACACCAAAATAAAGGGCAGCAGCGGCAAGACCAGCCAGCGC